>DAHUZM010000001.1 GCA_027306525.1 Acidimicrobiaceae bacterium | reverse complement strand
ACCGCTCCCCCTCGGGCGGCGTCGCCCCGAGGGGGAGCGCGCCGGCGTCATCCAGCGCGTGCACCCGCTGGCTCGACTCCTCGACGTACGCGAACCCGGCCCCGCCGTCGAGCAGGCACCAGGCCCCGCCCCCGTACTCGTGCACCCGCGACCGGATGCTCACGCCCTCGGGTGACACGACGACCGGATCGCCGCCGACGCTGCGCACGAGCACGATCCGGCCCCCATCGTGGGGGCGGCCCTCGAGCCACCACAGCGATGCGCCGTCCGAACCCAGCGCGGAGCGCGACACCCGCTGGGCCGCCACCTCGGCGGGGCCGAACGGCGAGTCCCAGGTGCCATAGGCGCCGAGGGGACTCATCGGCGCGTCGAGCGGGGGCCCATTGGGTCCGAGGGTATCGCCCCTCCTAGAGTGACCCGATGCCCGTGCGCGCGTTCGTGGTGGACAAGGACGGCGAGAGCCTGACGACCTCGGTCCGGGAGCTCGCCGACGAGGAGCTCGGGGACGACCCCGTCGTCATCGAGGTCGAGTGGGCCGCCTGCAACTTCAAGGACTCGATGGTCGTCCAGCCGGGCAACCGGGTGGCCCGGCGCTTCCCGCTCGTCCCGGGCATCGACCTCGCCGGCACCGTGGTGCAGAGCGCCGACCCGTCGCTCTGCGTCGGGAGTTCGGTCCTCGCCCAGGGCTATGACCTCGGCGTCGCCCACCACGGCGGCTTCGCCGAGCGGGCCCGGGTGCCCGCCGGCTGGGTGGTCCCGCTCCCGGCCCAGGTGACGGCGCGCCACGCGGTGACCGTCGGGACCGCCGGGTTCACCGCCGCGCTGTCGTTGCGGCGCCTCGAGGACAACGGTCTGTCCCCCGGCGATGGCCCGGTGCTCGTCACCGGGGCGTCGGGCGGCGTGGGCTCCATGGCCGTCTCGCTCCTCGCCGGGCACGGCTACGAGGTCGTGGCGAGCACCGGCAAGGCGGCCGAGCATCCCTACCTGCGGGCGCTCGGAGCGGCCGAGGTCCTCGGGCGCGACGAGGTGACCGGCGACGACGGCCGCGTCCTCGGCCCCGAGCGCTGGGCGGGGGCGGTCGACTGCGTGGGCGGCGAGACGCTCGCGGCGGTGCTGCGCTCGACCCGCTACGGCGGTGCGGTGGCGGCCTCCGGGCTGACCGGCGGTAACGCGTTCTCCTCGAGCGTCTACCCCTTCATCGTGCGAGCCGTCGCCCTGCTCGGCATCGATTCGGTCCTGACCCCGATCGAGGAGCGCCGGGCGCTGTGGGCCAGGGTGGCCGAGGACTTCCCCGCCGAGCGCGCCGAGTCGATCGTCGAGCGTGAGGTGGGCCTCGAGGGGGTGGCCGGGGCCCTCGACGACCTGGCCTCCGCGCGCGTGCGGGGACGGGTGCTGGTCGATCCCCACCGCTGAGGGGCTCGGCCGCGACCGCGCTCGACGGCTAGGTCGCGAAGTCCTCGGGCTTGATCTCCTTCAAGAACTGGCGGAACTGGCCGATCAAGACGTCGGGCGGCACATCGTCCTCGGCCTCCTCGTCCTCGGTGCCGTCGGCGGCGAGGATGATCCCCTCCGCGTCCATGAGCTCGTCGGAGACGAACAACGGGCTGCCGGTGCGCACTGCGACGGCCACCGCGTCCGACGGCCTGCTCGAGACCACCGTCACGTCGCTGCCGCGGCGCAGCCGGAGCTCGGCGTAATAGGTCGAGTTCTGCAGCTCGGTGATCACCACCCGCTCGATCTCGACGTCGAGCGAGGAGAGCACGTCACGCATGAGGTCATGGGTCATGGGGCGCGGCATCGTCACCCCCTGCAAGGCGTAGGCGATGGACGCCGCCTCAGGGGTGCCGATGAAGATCGGAAGCGTCCTGCCCTCGCCGTCGGTCTCCTGCAACAAGAGGACCGGCGTGTTGGACTGCAAGTCGACCCGGACGGCCCTCAGCCTGACCTCGACCATGCCTTGAATGTAGCTCCGGCGGGTTCGGATTCGCCCACCGGCCCCGAGCCTCTGCTCCGGCCCAGGTCGCCGCCGGGTCGACTCAGGCGCCGAGGTGGTGACGCAGCGCGCGGCGCAACAGGGCGCCGTGCAGCGACTGGCCGAGCCGAGCGAGCTCGGCCGCCGAGTCGAGCGCCCGCTGGCGCGCCTCGGGGTTGCGCTGGCGCAAGAGAGGGGTCACCACCTGCTCGAGCAGCCCGCGCTCGCGGTCGGCCGCGTTGCGGAACTGGCGCAAGTGGCGGGGCTCGATGCCAAAGCGAGCGAAGTCGGCCACCAGCTTGGCGACCGTCAGGCCCTCCTCGTCGTAGTAGAGCGCTCCGCCGACCACCAGGGGCTCGATGAGCCCGAAGCTCTCCAGGGCCGCGACCTCGGTCGCCCCGAGCCCGCTTGCCCCGCAGAGCTCCTCGAGGGTCATGCTGGCCCCCGTCGCCCGCAGCGCGCCGACCGCGCTCCGGGCTGGCTCGGGATCCCGGGCGTGCCTCGCCCGCTCCACCGGGGGGTCGGACTGGGGGACCGGCGGCGCCGGCCGCTCGGCGACGCTCGGCGGGTCCTCCTCGGAGGACTCCGTGCTCGGCGGGGGCTCGGGGTCGCGCCTCGCCATCTGGGCCGTCCGGACCGCGCCGTGACGAGGCGCAAGGGCGCTCGAGGTCGCGAGCGCGCCGGGGCGCGACTCGACGCTCTGCTCGACCCACTCCTCCTCGGAGGCCTCCTCGATCTCGTAGGAGCCGTTCGTCGCGTGCTGCTCGGGCCCATCGACCGGCTCGACCGCGCGGAGGAACCTCGATTCCTCCTCCCCCTCCTCGCCGTCGAGCTCGATGCCGCCCTCGAAGTCGATGTCCTCGTTCCCCTCGTCCGCTTCGTCGAAGTCCTCGGCGCCCTCGGGCGGGATGCCGCCGGAGCGGGCGAGGCGGTCGCGGATGACCTTCAACGGCAAGAAGTGCTCGCGCTGCTGGCGCAGCACCCAGCGGAGGCGCTCGACGTCATGCTCGTAGAACTTGCGGTATCCCGACGGCGAGCGCTCCGGGTTCACCAGACCCTGGCTCTCCAAGAACCGGATCTTGGAGATGGTGATGTCGGGGAACTCCTGGCGGAGCAGGCTGAGGACGTCACCGATCGAGAGATAGGTGCGAGTGCTCATTCGTCGCCCGCCACGAGGTAGACGAGCTTGAACTTGCCGATCTGCACCTCGTCGCCGCTGCGCAGGGCCTGCTCCTCGATCCGCTCTCGGTTCACATAGGTCCCGTTCAGCGAGCCGTCGTCGCGGATCACGGCAGATCCGTCGCTCCGTCGCTCGATCTGGGCGTGGCGGCGCGACACCGTGATGTCATCCAAGAAGATGTCGCTCTCGGGATGCCGGCCGGCCCTCGTGACCGGTTTCTCCAACTCGTATCGGGCACCGACGTTCGGGCCCCGCTTGACGACCAGGACGCCCAGGCCGTGGGGCACCTCGACCAGGGTGACGGTGGGATCCTCCTCGGGTGACTCGCCGTGCTCGTCGACGGGCTGGAGGGTGACGGTGGTCTCCGAGGCGTCGTTCACCAGTGCCGCGCCGCACGAGGAGCAGAAATTCACGCCCGAGGGGTTCCGGTGCCCGCAGTTGTGGCAGAACACCCCCCATAGGGTAGTCGCTGCGCCGATCCCCTTCCCTGGGCGCAGCTCGGCCACGGCGCCGCTCGGACCCACAGCGAGGTGCGGGCTCACGTCTCGGTGAGTTGGCGATACGCCGCCGCGTCGAGCAGGTTCTCCACGGTCGCGGCGTCGGTGACCTCGATGTCGCAGATCCACCCCTCGCCGTAGGGGTCCTCGTTCAACCGTTCGGGCGCGTCGGCGAGCGCGGCGTTGACCTCGACGACGCGACCGGTAACCGGCGCGTAGATCTCCGACACCGACTTTGTCGACTCGACCTCGCCCAGCAGCGAGCCGGCCTGCACCTCTGCGCCGACGGCCGGCAGGTCGACGAAGACGACGTCACCGAGCGCGTCCTGCGCGTAGTCCGTGATGCCGACCCGCACCGTCGCACCCGTGGCGCGGGCCCATTCGTGGTCGCTTGAATAGCGCAGGTCGTCGGGAACATTCACGGCGAGCGACCCTATCGGAAGCGGGGCCACTCCTTCACGGGCGTCTCAGGCGAGCAGGTGGCCGATGACGGCGGCATACCCCTCGGCCCTGGCGATCGCGCCCGCCGCGCTCTGGGCCTCGGCCCAGACGTGGGTGACGGGCTCCTCGGGATCCGGCAGGACGAGGGCCCAGCCGCCGTCCTCGAGGACCTTCACGCCGTCGACCAGCACGGTCTCGCGGTCCCCCATCCGCTCGACCAAGCCCCGCATGACCAGGCCCTTTGCCTCCCAGGGGGTGGGGACGGTCGTGTGGCTCACGTGGATCGGGGGCAGGGCATGGACGAGCTTGGAGAGCGGCTCGTCGCTCGCCGCAAGCATGTCGACCAGCATGACCAGGCTCGCGGCGGCGTCGTAGGCCGGCAAGAAGCGGGGCCAGATGAACCCGCCGGACTGGCTCGCAGCGAAGGCCACCCCGGGGCGCGCCGCGAGCTCCATCAGGTGTGCGGACGACAGCTTGGCGTAGGTGATCTTCGCCCCCGCCTCGGTGCAGATCGCACTCGCAGCGTTGGGCACCGACACCGGCAGCACGACGCGCGGCTCGCGTTCGTAGCGGGTGACGAGGTGGAGCAGCACGAGGAGCGCTTGATCGTCACTCAGCACCGTGCCCTCGTCGTCGACGATCGTGAGGTGCTCGCAGTCGGCGTCGACGACCACGCCCAGTTGCGAACCCGAGGCACGCACGAGTTCGGCCACCCTTTGGGCGTGCGCGTAACGGTCCACCGAGATCATGCCGGCGGTGTGCGCGTAGGGGTTGACGACGAGGACGTCGGCGTCCAGCTTGGCCAGCACGTTGGGCATGACGAAGCTGGCCGAACCGTAGGACAGGTCGAGCACCAGCTTGAACCCCGAGGTGCGGTCATCGCCGATGCGCACCGAGACCAGGTCGGCGGTGTACTGCTCGACCGCCCGGGCCGGGAAGTCGATGTCGCCGATCTCCGAGGCCGAGACCCGCCGGAACTCCTCGCGGTGGTACATCCGCTCGATCTTGCGCTGCCCGGCCTCGTCGAGGTCGAGACCCTCGGAGTCAAAGAACCGGACCACGACCGACTGGGGGTCGTCGGCCGCCAGGCGGACCGTCACCCCGCCGCGGCTCGAGGTGTTGCGAATGTGATGGCGCATCACCGGGACGGTCGCCACCTCGAGGTCCCCGACGTTGACCCCGGCGGCGTTGCAGCCCACCATGATGGCCCGCTTCAGCATCCGGGCGGTCCGGCTGGTGTCACGCGACGCCGTGATCGACGCGCCACGCCCGAGCGTCGAGACCCATGCCATCGAGAGGCGCACCGCCAGTTCGGCGTTGATGTCCACGTTCGCGATGCCCCGCACGCCGTCGCGCCCGAAGAGCGAACGCGCCCCCTTTGACTCCCAGACGATCGAGGAGTTGACGACCGCCCCTGCCTCGACGGTCTTGAAGGGGTACACCTTCACCCCCGCCGAGATCTCGGCGCCCGCCCCGATCAGGCAGTTCTCGCCCAAGATCGAGCCCGGCTCGAGCCGGACCCCGCGGCGCAGATCGCAGGCCCTCGCGACCACCGACCCCTCGACGCGGGCTCCGGCCCCGAGATAGCAGTTGTCGCCCAGCATCGCGTGGCGGATCTCGGCCGCCTCGGCCACTCGCACGTTGTCGCCGAGCGTCGAGTACTGCCCGACCACCGCACCCGCACCGATCGAGCAGTTGTCCCCGATGAGGGCGGGGCCCTCGACCGAGGCCGTCGGATCGAGGGTCGAGCCCTTCCCGAGCCAGACGCCCGGCCGCAGCGGGAACCCGTCGATCTCGATGCGCACCCGCTCATCGAGGACGTCGTTGTGCGCCTTCAGATAGGCCTCGGTGGTCCCGACGTCCTCCCAGTAACCCGCAGAGACACAACCGAAGATCGGCCTCCCTGCCTCGAGCACCGCCGGGAACACGTCCCCGGAGAAGTCAGACGCGCCCTCTGCGGGGATGAAGTCGAAGATCTCGGGCTCGAGCACGTAGATGCCGGTGTTGATGGTGTCGCTGAACACCTGCCCCCAGGTGGGCTTCTCCAAGAACCGCTCGATCGAGCCGTCCTCGCGCGTGATGACGATGCCGAACTCGAGCGGGTTGGGGACCGAGTGCAAGGCCAGGGTGGCGAGTGCCTTTTTCTCCTCGTGGAAGGCCATGACCGCGCTCAGGTCGATGTCGGTCAAGACGTCGCCCGAGATCACGAGAAAACGCTCGTCGAGCTCGTCGCGCGCGTTCAGGACCGAGCCGGCGGTGCCGAGCGGGGTCTCCTCGGTCGCGTAGACCATCCGCACGCCGAGCTCGGACCCGTCGCCGAAGTAGCTGCGCACCTGGTTGGCCATGAAGGCGACCGTGACGACGATCTCCTCGAAGCCGTGCTGGCGCAAGAGGAGCACCACGTGCTCCATGAGCGGACGGTTCGCCATCGGTAGCATCGGCTTGGGTTGGTTCGAGGTGAGCGGGCGGAGCCGGGTCCCCTCGCCACCCGCCATGATCACGGCCTTCACGCGTGCGCCTCCGTGTGCGTCCGGGCGGCCCGCCGCCCGGCGCGTCCGGCCGTGAGCGCCGCCCGGGCCGGCTTGAGGTAGGCGACCGCAGCGATCCACGCGAGGGCGAGTCCGGCGATGCCAGCGACCCAGGCACACACGCGGATCGGGTCCTGCCACGACGCGCCGCCGTGGGCGAGCAGGAACGCCGGGTACGCGAACATGAGCCCGAAGGTGCCTGCCTTGCCGACCCACAGCACGTCGATGCGGGCTGCCCCGAGGCCCGCGAGCACCAGCACCATGAGACCCACGAGCGCCTCCCGCACGATGGTCAGGACGCCGAACCAGATCGGGACGGCGCCGTGGACGATGATCACGATGACCGCCGTGCCCACGAGCAGGCGGTCGGCGGTGGGATCCAGCACCTTGCCCACCGTAGAGACCTGACCGAAGCGGCGCGCAACGAAGCCGTCGACCCAGTCCGTGGCACCGAGCACGGCGAGCAGGATCGCCGCCGCGCTCTGGGCCTTGTCACCGAACACCAACCAGACGAAGAGCGGGAGGCAAGCCAGGCGCACCAGGGTGATCAGGTTGGGGACGGTCAGAATCCCCTTGTCGTCGGCGCCTGCGGATTCGGCACCTGGCGGCGTGGCCCCCACGGGCTCGATTCTACGATCGGGCGAGTTTCTCCTGGCCATGGTGCAGCGCCTGGGTTTCGGCGGCTGCGGGGTGTGCCAGAGTGGGTCCGATGCCCCGGTTCTCTCCCTTCCAGGGACTTCGCTACGACCCAGCCGTGATCCCGCTCAACCAGGTGATCGCGCCGCCCTATGACGTCATCGAGCCCGCCGACCGGATGCGCCTGGCCACCAGGTCCTCCTTCAACTCGGTGCACCTGGAGCTGCCCGAGGCCGACCTCCGGGCCGGCCTCGACCGCTATCAGGTTGCCGCCCGTCTCCTCGCCGCCTGGCGCGCCGACGGCGTGCTCCTCTTGGAGGACCGACCGGCCTTCTACCTCTACCGGATGACCACCCCCTCGGGGCAACAGACCCTCGGGGTCATCGGCGCGCTCGGGCTGCCCGAGGACGGCGAGGAGGGCGACGTCCTCCCGCACGAAGAGACGCTGCCCAAGGCCCGCAGCGACCGGCTCGACCTGCTGACCTCGACCGGCGCCAACCTCTCGCCCATCTGGGGCCTCTCGCTCACGAGGGGCATGTCGTCCGCCATCGCGCCCGAGGGCGCCGCCGAGATCGATGTCCACGACGACGACGGCGTGCGCCACGAGCTCTGGGTGGCACCCGAGACGCGCACGGCGCCGATCGCCGAGGCCGTCGGCGCCAGTCCGGTCGTCATCGCCGACGGGCACCACCGCTACGAGGTCGCGCGCACCTACCGCCGCCAGATCCGAGCCGAGCGCGGCGACGCCCCCGGGGGGCACGACGCAGTCATGGCGCTCGTGGTCGAGCTTTCGGAGGACCAGCTGGTGGTCCAGCCGATCCACCGGGTGATCGCCGGCGTCGCGGGTCCCGAGCTCATCGAGGGCTTCCGAGAGTGGTTCGACGTCGTGCGCGCCGGCGACGGCTCGGACCGGGTGGCCGGGGCCCTCGGCGAGGCCGGCTCGCTGTCGGTGGTCTCCAACGACGACGCCTGGCTGCTCACCCCTCGGCCCGAGGCCTACGAGGCGGCGAACAGCGACCTCGACTCGAGCCTGGTGGCCCTCGCCATGACGCACTTCGCAGGTGCCCAGACGACCCATCGTCACAGCTGGCAAGAGGCGATCGCGTCGGTCCGCTCGGGCGAGGCCGAGGTGGCCGTGCTGCTCCGGCCGCCCACGGTCGAGCAGATCGCCGAGTGGGCGCACGATCGCCGCCGGATGCCGCCCAAGTCGACCTACTTCTCCCCGAAGCCCCGCACCGGGATGGTGATCCGGCCCCTCGAGAAGTAGCCCTCAGTCGACCGTCCAGGTCGAGCCCGAACGCAACAACGCGTCAAGGTCGCCGATCCCCCGCTGCTCTTGGGCCCGGACGATCTGGCGGGAGAGCTCCTCGCCGTACTCTGGACGCTCGACCGCCCGGAACACGCCGATTGGGGTGGGCTCGTGAGGCCCCCGCGACAAGCGCGACAGGGCGAAGGCGAGGCCCGGATCGTCGCGCGACTCGTCGTGCACCAACAGCGCATCTTCCCCGACGGCGGCCACATCGACGATCTCGAGGCGCCCGTCGGGCCGCTGGACGACTCCTCGCTCGAGATCAGCGCCGAAGCGGATGGGCTCGCCGTGGACGAGCGGGATCAGCATCGACGAGCGGACCTCGCGCCCGGTGATCTTCTCGAACGCCCCGTCGTTGAAGACGTTGCAGTTCTGGTACACCTCGACGAAGGCCGCACCCTTGTGGTCGTGCGCCCGGCGGAACATCTCTTGCATGTGGCCGCGGTCCATGTCGTGGGTGCGAGCGACGAAGGAGGCCTCGGCCCCGAGCACCAGGCTGATCGGGTTGAAGGGCGTGTCGAGGGAGCCGAAGGGCGTCGACTTGGTCACCTTCGACAGCTCCGAGGTGGGCGAGTACTGGCCCTTGGTCAACCCGTAGATCTGGTTGTTGAACATGAGGATGGTCATGTTCACGTTGCGCCGCAGCGCGTGGATCAGGTGGTTCCCACCGATCGACAGCGCGTCACCGTCACCGGTCACCACCCACACGTCGAGATCGGGCCGTGTCGTCGCCAGACCGGTCGCGATCGCCGGGGCGCGGCCGTGGATCGAGTGCATCCCGTAGGTGTTCATGTAGTACGGGAAGCGGGCGGCGCAGCCGATGCCCGACAAAAAGACCGTGCTCTCGCGTCGCACGCCCAGCTCGGGCATGAGCATCTGGACCGCCGCGAGGATCGAGTAGTCCCCGCACCCCGGGCACCAGCGAACCTCTTGGTCGCTCGTCCAGTCCTTGCGCGTGGTGACGGGGATCGCCGTCATGCCCCTCCTTCCAGCAACTTCACGATGGCGTCTTCGATCTCGCCCGCCCGGAAGGGCACACCTTGCACCTTGTTCAGGGACTGCGCATCCACCAGGAATTCGGCCCTGATCAACCTGCTCAGCTGACCGAGGTTGATCTCGGGGATGAGGACCTTGGGATAGCGGCGCACTACCTCGCCGAGGTTGAGCGGGAACGGGTTGAGAAAATCGAGATGGGCCTGGGCCACCTTCAGGCCCCGGGCTCGGACCCGGCGCACGGCGGCCGTGATGGCGCCGTAGGTCGAGCCCCACCCAACGACGAGCACCTCCGCTCCGTCCTCGTGGTCGACCTCGACGTCGGGCAGCTCCTTTGCGATGCCGGCCACCTTGGCCGCACGCCACTTCACCATGATCTCGTGGTTCTCGGGGTCATAGGAGACGTTGCCCGTCGCATCTGCCTTCTCCAGGCCGCCGATGCGGTGTTCGAGACCCGGGACGCCGGGCGGTGCCCATGGCCGGGCGAGGGTCTCGGGGTCGCGGACATAGGGAAGGAACGACGGGGTGCCGTCGGCCGCCACGTGATTCGGCTCGCTCGCGAAGTGGGGCTCGATGGGCTCGATGGCGTCGAGGTCCGGGAGCTTCCAGGGCTCGGCCCCGTTGGCCAAGTAGCCGTCGGAGAGCAGGATCACCGGCGTCCGGTAGGTCACGGCGAGGCGGACCGCCGCGATCGCCGCGTTGAAGCAGTCCGATGGCGTGCGGGCGGCCACGATCGGCACCGGGGCTTCGCCGTGGCGGCCGTACATCGCGTGCAGCAGATCCGCCTGCTCCGCCTTGGTCGGAAGGCCGGTCGACGGTCCACCGCGCTGGACGTCGACCACGACGAGTGGAAGTTCGAGGTTGATCGCAAGGCCGACGGTCTCGGACTTGAGGTCGAGCCCGGGACCGCTGGTGGTGGTGACGCCGAGCGCGCCGCCGAAGGCCGCGCCGAGCGCCGAGCCCACACCGGCGATCTCGTCTTCGGCCTGGAAGGTGCGCACGCCGAATTCCTTGCGGCGCGAGAGCTCGTGGAGGATGTCCGAGGCGGGGGTGATCGGATAGCTCCCGAGGAAGAGCGAGAGGCCGGCCAACCTGGCCGCCGCGACGAGTCCCCACGCGAGTGCCTGATTGCCCGTGATCTGGGTGTACTCACCGGGCTCGAAGGCGGCCGGACGCACCTCGTAGTTGGACGTGAACAGCTCAGCGGTCTCGCCAAAGTTGTACCCGGCGCGAAACGCCCTCGTGTTGGCGTCTGCAACCGAGGGGCTGCTCGCGAATCGGGTCGTGATCCACTCAAGAGTGGGTTCGATCGGACGCGTGTAGAGCCAGCTCACGAGGCCGAGAGCGAAGAAGTTCTTGGAGCGCTCGGCGTCACGGGGCTTCACCCCCGCCTCCTTGCAGACCTCCTGGGTGATGGAGGTCATCGGGACCTCGTAGACCGTGTAGGCGGAGAGCGAGTCGTCGGCGAGCGGGTTGGTCGTGTAGCCGGCCTTCGCGAGATTGCGCTCGTCGAAGGCGTCCACGTTCACCACGAGCGTTCCGCCGGCCGGGAGCAGCCCGATGTCGGCCCTGAGGGCGGCCGGGTTCATCGCGACGAGCACGTCCGGCGCATCGCCGGGCGTGAGGATGTCGTGATCCGAGATGTGTACCTGGAACGCAGAGACCCCTGCCAGCGTGCCTGCAGGGGCCCTGATCTCGGCCGGAAAGTCGGGGAATGTCGACAGGTCGTTCCCGAGGAGGGCGCTCGAGGTGGTGAACCGGTCCCCCGTGAGCTGCATTCCGTCGCCTGAGTCCCCCGCGAACCTGATGACCAGCTTTCCCAGTTGTTCAGTCACGTGCTTGGTACCGGTTGCCACTGCCTCTGGCCTTTCTCGGGCCCTCGATCCGCCCCGCCCGCCGGGTGCGACGATCCCCCAAAGCCCCTCGTCACCAGGGCCGACGCGAGGTCGCCCAGGACTCTTGTGTTTGAACCGCAGCATACCGCCGGTGCATCGAGGGTCCGGGACCCCACCAGGGGACCGGCGGCGGGCCACAGAGCGCGGGGATCGTCACCACTCCACCTCGGCCCCTGCCTGGTCTTAGGGTGGTAGCAGCCTCTGGTGAAGGAGTTCGGGTGAACGAGCAGCAACTGGAGAAGGTCAGGTCGGGCAGCGGTTTCGTCGCCGCCCTCGACCAGAGCGGGGGCAGCACGCCCAAGGCGCTCAGGCTCTATGGCATCCCGGAGAGCGCCTACGCGAACGACGACGAGATGTTCACCCTCATGCATCAGATGCGGGCCCGGATCATCGCGAGCCCGAGCTTCGGGGGCGACCGCATCGTGGCGGCGATCCTCTTCGAGGGAACCCTCGATCGCGAGATCGAAGGCCTGGACACCGCCGCATACCTGTGGACCGTGAAGAACGTGGTGCCCTTCCTCAAGGTAGACAAGGGGCTTGCGGCGGAGGCCGACGGCGTCCAGGTCATGAAGCCGATCCCCGACCTCGACAAGCAGCTCAAGAAGGCGGCTGACAAGGGCGTCTTCGGGACGAAGATGCGCTCGGTCATCCTTCATGACGACACGTCAGGAGTGGAGCGCATCGTCGAGCAGCAATTTGAGGTCGGGCTCCAGATCCTCGAAGCCGGCCTCGTCCCGATCTTGGAGCCCGAGGTCGACATCCACAGCCCGGAGAAGGTCGAGGCCGAGGAGTTGCTGAGAGCGGCGATCGTCGAGGGATTGCAAAAGGTGCCCTCCGACAGACAGGTCATGTTGAAGCTGACCCTGCCGAGCACTCCTGATCTCTATGCGGACCTGGTGGCCCATCCACGCGTCGCTCGGGTCGTCGCGCTCTCCGGCGGCTATACGCGCGACCAGGCCAACGAGCTCCTCGCGAAGAACCACGGGGTGATCGCGAGCTTCTCTCGCGCCCTCACCGAGGGCTTGAGCGCCGAACAGAGCGACCACGAGTTCGACGCCACCCTCGACGCGTCGATCGCGAGTATCTACCGGGCCTCGACGAAGAAGAGCTAGCGGGGGCGGGAACCCCTCAGCGCGTTGACGCCCTCCGGGGACGCCGCTTTCGGCGCCGGCCCAGGGACTCGAGCCTCGCCTGGACGTCATAGGCATCCCGGTCGACCTGCGCCACCCGGGTGAACAGCTCTCTTGCGCGGGGCGCGTCCCCGGCTCGCTCGTAGAGATCGCCAAGCGCATACCACAGGCGAAGATGGCGCTCGGCTGGGTTCCGCAAGGCCTTGACGCTGCTCCCGCTCGCGAGCAGCGAGATCGCGCCGCCGAGGTCGCCGGTGTCAGCGAGGGCGCCTGCGCCCACGATCCTTGCTTCAGCCATGACCTCCGTGCTCGCCGAGCCTCGCCGTAGCTCAGTCCACAACTCGGCGACCTTCGTGGTTCGGCCGAGGGCCCGGTAGCAGTCCATCAGCACGGGGGTGTGTCCGTTCTCACCACTGAGCTCGGCGGAGGTCGACAGATACCGGATCGCCTCGCGCCAACGACTCAGGCGATACGCGGAAAGTCCCGCCGCATCCAGGAGCGCCACAACGGTCGGTGCTTGAGTCAGGACGGTCTTTGCAAGCCGGAGCGCCTCTTGATAGCGCCCCGCCTCATAGGCGGCGATCGCCTGCTCGGATCGGCGCACGAGGTAGTCGCGTTGGCGATGCGTCAAGGCAACGGCCGCTTGACGGATTTCGGCAGCGATGTCAGTCGGCAGGGCCCTGGTCTTCGGGACTCGGGCCCCACCCGAGGCGCTGGGTTGCGTCGACATGGATCTTCTTGGAGACGGTCGCGAGCCCGCTTGACCACCGTCGACCCTGACCCATTCGTCCATCGGGCGAGGCCGTTCTTTCGACGATCCCCATGTTGGCGAGTCGAGGGTTTTCGCTTCGACGGCGGTGCGATTGACCTGCAATGCCCCGCGCCTGGCGACCCCGCCCCAACCCCGACCAGCGCCGGGCAAGGGTGATCCACCACTTGGCGGCTTACGCTCTCGCCGTTCGCGTTCGGGACGTGCGAATCGGGTTGCCTCCGATCGCGCCGCAGCGCGCGGCGCTCGGGCCCTCGGTTCAGGGCGTTCGCCGCGTCCGGCGTCACCGGTTGACGCGCTGCGGCGTCCACCCGGTCGGGTCGGGCGGTCCGCGCCACCGAACCCACGCTCCGCGCGACTCGAGGCCGACTGATCGCTGTTCGGGCGGCTACCCGTGCGGCTTCGGGAACCAGCGCCGCCCGTCCGCATGCCCGATCGACTGACGCCGCCCGCGGAACGTGCACGGGTTGGCGATTGGACGCGCGATTCGCCCGAGTCGCGGGGGCGCCCAGACGCTCCAGACGTTCGCCGCGGCCCGCCCGGGCTGGACCCATGCACCGCTTGGGTTCGGCCTTGCCAACGACCGCCTCCGGTTGGGCGTTGGCGCGCGCTCCCCGCAGCGGTTTTGCGCGATCCATTCACCGGCTTCCGGCCAGCCGTGGCTGACGCACCACCGCTTCTGCGCGGACCATCGGGACGCTGCGAGCGAGTCGGCACCGAGCGAGTGTAGGTGGCGGGGCTTCGCCTCAGGTCCTCGACGGACGCGACAAGTGCCCGCCGGTATCGGCGGGCACTTGTCGTCTAAGAATCCCGGCGGCGTCCTACTCTCCCAGGGGGCCTCCCCCCAA
>DAHUZM010000175.1 GCA_027306525.1 Acidimicrobiaceae bacterium | reverse complement strand
CCCCGACGTGAGCCCGGTCGCCCTCGTCACCGGCGCGGCGCGCGGGATCGGCGCGGCGAGCGTCGACCACCTGGTGGCCGCGGGCTTCTCGGTGGTCGCCCTCGACGTCTGCGCCGACGACCCCGCGGTCGGCTACCCGCTCGGCTCGCGCGAGGAGCTCGAGGCACTGGCGCAGCGCCACGGCGATCGCGTCGCGACCGTGGTGGGCGACGTGCGCAGCCAGGCCGACATGGACGGCGCAGTGGCGCTCGCCCGCGAGCGCTTCGGCGGCCTCGACGCTGCGGTGGCCGGCGCCGGGGTGCTCACCGGAGGGTCACCGGTGTGGGAGGCCTCCGACGAGGAGTGGTCCACGCTCTTCGAGGTCAACCTGACCGGCGTGCGCCGCCTGGTGGCGGCGGCGGTGCCGGCGCTGCTCGAGGCGCCGGCACCCCGCTCGGGCCGGGTGGTCGCCGTGGCGTCCGCTGCGGGGATGCTCGGGCTGCGGCGCCTCGGGGGCTACGTGGCGTCGAAGCACGCGGTGATCGGGCTGGTCCGCGCCCTCGCGGCGGACCTCGCAGGCAGCGGGGTGACGGCCAACGCGGTGTGCCCGGGGTCCACCCGGACCCGGATCCTCGAGGCGTCCGCCGAGCTCTACGGGCTCGAGTCGGGCGAGGAGTTCGCCCGCCAGCACCTCTTGGAGCGCCTCCTCGAGCCCGACGAGCCCGCCGCCCTCATCGCGTGGCTGTGCGGACCCGGCTCGAGCGCGCTCACCGGTGCCGTGCTCCCGGCCGACGGGGGGATGACGGCCTTCTGATTCTGAGCCTTGGTTACCGACGGGTTTCCCCGTCAAGGTTCTGGGAAGATATTGTTACGAAGCACGGTCCCATTTGTCACATCGGCACCCGAGCTGGGCGCCGGGATCTGCGTGTCGGGCGCCCGTGACGACCGGGCGCCCTGGATAGGGGAGGGCACATGAAGAGCAAGCTCGGAGCCCGGCGTTGGCCGCGCTGCATGGCGGTCGCGGCTGCCGGGGTGGTCGCGCTCACCTTCGCAACGATGTCGGCGGCGGGCGCCGCCTCGTCCTCGGGTGGGGTCCCGCTCGCGAACCCCTTCGGCTACAAGTACGGCTACAAGGCGGCCGTCGCCGAGCTGCCGAAGCTCTACGCGGGCACGAGCACGAAGGTCAACACGACGCCGCGACCCGCCGCCAAGCACAAGTACGTCGTGATCATCAGCGCCGGGCAGGCATCGATCTCGAGCTACGTGCCCGTCGACGCCGCAGCCGCCGCCGCCAAGGCCATCGGCTGGAAGGTGACGATCCTCGACGGCAAGCTCCAGCCCTCGACCTACGGCGGCCTCGTGAGCCAGGCGATCGCCATGGGCGCGCAGGGCATCGTCCTCGACGGGATCGACTGCAACCAGGTCCGTGGCCCGCTCCTCCAGGCCAAGGCCCACCACATCGGTGTCGTGCCCATCTACGCCTACGACTGCAACGACCCGACCGAGCACGCTGGCAGCCCGCTGTTTAGCGAGGTGGAGAACTTCAACAACCTCCCCGACAAGGAGCTCGGGTATTTCGCCGAGTCCTACGGGCGGGGCCAGGCCGACTACATCATCGCGAAGTCCCACAACAAGGCCCGGGTCCTCGTCTTGAACGACCCCGAGTACACGGTGCTCAAGTACACGGCGGCCGGCTTCGACGACCAGATCAAGCACTCCGGCGGCTCCAAGGTCGTCTACACCCAGAACTTCCTCGCAGCCGACCTCGGTCCGAAGCTCGAGCAGGAGATCCAGGCCGACCTGCTTCGGTACCCCCAGATCAACTGGATCAAGAGCCCCTACACCTACGCCACCATCCTCGGCGTGGTGCCGGCCCTCAGCGCGTACCCGAAGGGCAAGTACTCGGTGATGGGCGGCGAGGGCTTCCAGCCCGAGGTCGCCGACATCCAAGCCGGGACGGTGACCGCCGCCATGGCGATCAGCTCCCAGTGGGTCGGCTGGGCATCGATCGACGCGCTGAACAGCTACTTCACCCACAAGCCGGTCTACCCCTCGGGCATCGGCTGGGAGCTGGTCGACGCCACCCACAACCTGCCGGCCGACGGGAACGTGGTCCCGAAGGAGAACTACCAGGCGGCCTATCTGAAGGCCTGGGGGATCAAGAAGTAGCCGGGGCGGTCCCGGCGGGACTGCCCGGGAGTTTGTAATGTCCCGCTCGATGGAAGACCCCAGCGCGCGCGGAGTCGACGACGGCTCCGCCGCCGGGGGTCCCGGGCCGGCGGACCACGCGGTCGCGCTCCGGATCACGAATTTGTCCAAGACGTTCCCGGGCACCCAGGCGCTCGACGACGTGTCGCTCAGCGTCTCGCCCGGCACGATCCACTGCCTCCTCGGCGGGAACGGCTCGGGCAAGTCGACCCTCATCAAGATCCTGGCCGGCGTCTACCGGGCCGATCCCGGCGGGCGCATCCGGGTCCGCTTCCACGAGATCGACGCCGACAAGACCTCGCCCGAGTGGGCGCGGGGCGCCGGACTGCACTTCGTCCACCAGGACCTGGCGATCTTCACCACCATGTCGGTGGCCGAGAACCTCGCGCTCGGGCGGGGGTTCCCGACCGGGCCGACCGGCAACATCCAGTGGCGAGCCCTCAGG
This sequence comes from Acidimicrobiaceae bacterium, assembly GCA_027306525.1. GTDB lineage: Bacteria > Actinomycetota > Acidimicrobiia > Acidimicrobiales > RAAP-2 > Palsa-461. Next base: position 17,030 of record DAHUZM010000175.1, on the reverse strand, counting down.
CGCCACGCCCGCACCGTCCTCGACCGCTTCGACGTGCACGTCAGCCCGGGGCGCCTCGTGGCCGACCTGCGCCCCGCGGATCGCACCATGGTCGCGATCGCCCGTGCCCTTCAGGACCAGGCCGATGCGTCCGAGGGTCTGCTCGTCTTGGACGAGCCCACCGTCTCGCTCCCGGCCGTCGAGGTCGACATCCTCTTCGAGGCCCTGCGCCGCTACGCCGAGGCGGGCCAGACGATCGTGCTCGTGACCCACCGCCTCGAGGAGGTGACCCGCATCGCCGACCGGGTCACGGTGTTGCGCGACGGCCGCGTCGTGACCACGCTCGACGCGGGCGAGGTGACCAAGGACCGCCTGGTCGAGCTCATCGTCGGCCGGGCGCTCGACCATGCCTCCAGCACCACCAGCGCGACGGAGGGAGAGGACCTCGCCCTCGAGGTCAGCGACCTGTGGGGCGGGCCGCTGCGCGGGGTGAGCTTCGGGCTGCGCCGCGGCGAGGTCCTCGGCATCGCCGGGCTGGTCGGCTCGGGCCGCACCTCGCTGCTCACGACGATCTTCGGGCTGCAGCGACCGACGAGCGGTTCGATCTCCCTCGACGGTCGGGCGGTCAGGTTCCACAACGTCGACGACGCCATGGACGCCGGTCTCGGCTTCGTCCCCGAGGACCGCAGCGAGTCGGCGTTCTTGAACATGAGCCTGCGGGAGAACCTCTCAGCCGCCCAGGTGCCCAAGTACTGGAGCGGCCTACGCCTGCACTGGCGTGACGAGGTCGCCGACGCCAGACGCTCGATCACCGATTTCTCGATCAAGGCGATCTCCGAGCGACAGCCCTTCGCCACCCTGTCGGGTGGCAACCAGCAGAAGGCGATCGTGGCGCGGTGGCTGCGCCGGCGGCCCAAGCTGCTCCTCTTGGACGAGCCGACCCAGGGCGTCGACGTCGCGGCGCGCGCCGAGATCTACCGGCTGGTGCGCGACGCCGTGGCCGCCGGGACGTCGGTGATCGTCGTCACCGCAGACCTCGAAGAGCTGGCCCGGGTGTCGGACCGGGTCGTCGTCCTCGCCAACGGGCGGATCACCCATGAACTCGAGGGCCCGAACATCGACCCCTCCCGGGTCACCGAGCTCGTGCTGTCGGCCACGGGCGACCCCACCAATCCCGACATGGAGGTCAGCCAGCGATGAGCGCGGACGACACCGGCACGGCGACCGCCACCGTGGCGCCCGAAGAGGAGCCGCCGCCCGAGGCGGGCGCCACGAGGGATCGAGCCGGCACGCATTCGCCGGTCCTCTTCAACGTCGAGCGCTTCGCCCTGCCGGCCCTCCTCGTCATCGTCCTCGTCATCTTCAGCCTGCTGCCCTCGACCGGCAACATCTTCGCTTCGGCGGCGAACTTCCAAGAGGTCGGGTTCAACTACGTCTACATCGGGATCCTCACCTTGGCCTCGCTCATCCCGCTCGTCTGCGGGGAGTTCGACTTCTCGGTGGGCTCCAACGCGGGCTTCACCCAGATCGTGGTGGCGACCGCCATGGCCCGGTTCCATGTGCCACTCGGCTTCGCCATCGTCCTCGCCATCGCCTTCGGCGCGGCGGTCGGGCTGATGAACGGCAACACCGTCGCCCGGATCGGGGTCAACTCGCTGATCGTGACCCTCGGGACCTCGGGGATCCTCCTCGGGGTGGTCGAGTGGTACACGGGGAGCCAGTCGATCAACAACGGGATCTCGTCGTCGCTCATCGACTTCGGCTCGCAGAACTCCCTCGGGGTGCCCGACGTGGTCTGGCTGCTGGTCGGGGTGGCGCTCGTCACCTACTACGTCTTGGAGCACACCCCATACGGGCGCTATCTCACGAGCGTCGGGTCCAACGCCCGGGCGGCGCGTCTCGTGGGCCTCCGGGTCGACCGGCTGAAGCTGTCGGCCTTCGTGCTTGCCGGTGCGCTCGCCGGGGTGGCCGGAGTGCTCCTCGTGGCGAAGAACGGCAGCGCGAGCCCCGAGGCCGGGAACGTGACCGACACCCTCTCGGCGCTGGCCGGCGCCTACCTCGGCGCGACCTCCATCCGCCCCGGCCGCTTCAACGTGCTCGGCGCGATGCTCGCCACGTACTTCATCGGCTTCAGCGTCGCCGGGCTCGCCATCGCCGGCGTGGCGTCGTGGATCAGCCAGGTCTTCAGCGGCGCCGCCCTGTTCCTCGCGGTCGTGGTCTCGACGGTGCTCGGCCGCCGACGCGCCGGCACGGGCTGAGGGCCGCCCGCACCTCGCCGTGGGCCCCGACCCGGCTGCGCAGAGCGAACTTGGGCCGCTCATCGTCGTCGACCACCCGGTCGTGGCCGACCGCCTGGCCCAGCTCCGGGACCGGAGGACGGACAACTTCGGGTTCCGGCGGCTCGCCGCAGAGCTGTCGGGGTTCGTCGCGTACGAGGCGCTGCGGGATCTCGCGACCGAGACGGTCACGGTGCGCACCCCGGTCGCCGACGACGCAGCAGCGCGGCGGATCGCCGAGACGCCGCTCCTCGTGCCGGTGCTGCGGGCGGGGCTCGGGATGGTGCCCGCCATCACCTCGATGCTCTCCCCGGTCGAGGTGGCCCACGTGGGGCTGCGCCGCGACGAGGCGACCCTCAAGGCGAACCTCTACCTGAACTCGCTTCCAGCGTCGCTCGCCGGCCGCCGCGTCGTGATCTGCGACCCGATGCTCGCGACCGGCGGGACGCTCGTCGAGGTCTGCAACCTCGTCACGGCGAGAGAGGCGGCGTCGATCGTCGTGCTCTGCCTCATCGCTGCGGTGCCCGGCCTGCGGGCATTCCGCGCGGTGCACCCGGGGGTCCCGGTCGCGTGCGCCGGCCTCGACCCGGTGCTCAACGACAGCGGCTTCATCGTGCCGGGTCTGGGCGACGCCGGTGACCGCCTGTTCGGTCCGCCCGCCTGAGCCAGCCGAGCGGCCTGAGCGGCGGGTCGGCGGGCGGGCCCTCGGCGTGCGGCCGCGGTGACCTCGGGCCTCAGAGGCCGATGTCCTCGTACCACAGGTCGTGGTGGTGCTCGATGAAGCCACCGAGCAGCTCGATGCACTGCGCGTCGTGGAGGTCGATCACCTCGACGCCGTGCTCGGCCAACCACTCGTGGCCGCCGCTGAAGTTCTCCGACTCGCCCATCACCAGCGCGCCGATGCCGAACTGACGGACGAGGCCGCTGCAGAACCAGCACGGCGAGAGCGTCGTCACCATCACGGTGTCCGAGTAGTCCCGCCGGCGCCCGGCGTTCCTGAAGGCGTCGGTCTCGCCGTGGACCGAGGGGTCGCCGTCTTGGACCCGGCGGTTGTGGCCGCGCCCGAGCAGGGTGCCGTCGCGCTGGAACAGCGCGGCGCCGATTGGGATGCCGCCCTCGGCGAGCCCGGCCTTCGCCTCCTCCAGGGCGACCGAGAGGAATCGCCTCGCCTGGTCCTCTTCGATGGGGTGGCGCGCACTTGCGGACATCTCGATCCTCCGGTCAGAGTCGGACGGTGACGGTGCGCCAAGGTACTCACAAGGTGAGGATCGGATCCCAGGAGCTCGAGATCCCCCTCGTGCCCATCGCCCAGGACCTGACCATCGCCCTCTTGATCTCGGTCGACCAGGGCGTCGAATTCGCCCGGGTCGCAGGGGGCGAGCTGGCCCACAAGCTCGCCCCGTACCACCCCGAGATCGTGGTCTCGGTCGCCACCATGGGCATCCCGATCGCGATCGAGGTGACGAGGGCCCTTTCGCTCGACGACTACGTCATCTTGCACAAGACGCCCAAGATCCACCTGGCCGACGCCATCAGTGAGCCGGTGCGCTCGATCACGACCGCCACGGCCCAGCGACTGCTCTTCGACCGGGCCCGGCTGGATGCGGTGGTGGGACGCCGGGTCGCCGTGGTCGACGACGTCATCTCGACGGGCGGGTCGACCAAGGCGGCGCTCAACCTCATGCGCCGGGTCGGGGCCGAGCCGGTCGTGGTCGGCACCCTCGTGACCGAGGGTGGCCAGTGGCGGTCCTATCTGGGCGAGGACGCGGCCCTCGTCCAATCGCTGGGCTCGATCCCGCTCTTCCGCCACGGCGCCCACGGGTCGCTCGTGGAGGACTGGGAGGGGCTGAGCGGCACGACGCCCGCCCAGGCGGCCGGCGAGATCTGAGGCGCCGGACGCGCACGGGCGCCGGACCGAGGCCCGGCGCCCGTTGCGGGAACCCTTGGGGTGGCTCAGGAGGACGCGAGCATGCGGTCCTGCTGGTCGGCCTGCCGCCGCACGCTGCCCCACGCGAGCACCGCGTAGACGAGCGCCGCCACGCCCATGCCCATGAAGACGCTGAAGTCGGCGCCGAAGTCGTGTTTGCCGGTGGTGTGCACGGTCACGAGGTTCAGCCACTCGGGCAGATGGAAGGTCGCCGAGAGCGCCTCGATGGCGGCGAACATGCCGACGACCTGGGCGATGATCGCCGGCCAGAAGACGCCGCCGGTCCGGTAGTAGAGGCCCCCGCGGTCGGTCCGCTGGAGCTCGGCGGGCACGTAGCGCAGCCGCCGCAGCACCCAGTCGACGAGGAAGATGGCGAGCCAGGGGGCGATCCAGACGATCACCACGTCCACGAAGTCCTTCAGGTACGTGTTGAACGAGGTGTTGAAGATGGCGATCATCGTGACCCCGAGGGCGAGCGCGCAGTCGATGAGCACCGCCTGATCGCGCTTCACCGGCACCCCCATCGCCTGGAGGGTGACTCCCGAGGAGTACATGTCGAGGCTGTTGATCGCGAACAGCTGCGCGATGCACAGGACGCAGAACACGACGACGAACCAGGCCGGGAAGAAGGACTGGTGCTCGAAGGCGACGAAGGCGTTGGCCTGGGTCCCGACGTTCACGAGGAAGGTGCCGACCGCGGCGCCGAGCGTCATGATCAGGATCTCGGGCACCGCCGTGCCGAGGAACACCCATCCGACGATCGCCCGCTTCGAGGAGTCCGGGGCGCAATAGCGGGTGTAGTCGTTGCCGCACTCGGCCCAGCCGAGCCCCGAGAGGATGATCGTGAAGGCGAGGCCCTCCATGTAGGTCTGCCAGTCGGCGGCGTGGGCGACGCCGTGGGTGGTGGCGTGGGGGATGGCGAAGCCGAGCATGATCGCGAAGAGGATCACGAAGGGCACCACCAGGATCCGCAGCGTCTTGAGGATCGTGGCGTGGCCGAGGAACGGCAAGATGCCCTGGATCAAGACCGCGACCAGCACGAAGATCACCTTGGCCGGCGTCCCCCCGGCGAAGCCGGCCTTCGACTGGAGGACGAGCGCGGCCCCCACGATCAGGATCAGCCCCTCGACCTCGAAGCCGATCTGGGTGAGCCAGTTGAAGAACGAGATCATCCGCGACCCGTTGGGCCCATAGCTCGCGCGGTTGATCGCGAACACGGTCGTGCCGGTCTGGGGCGCCTGGAGGCTGGCCAGGCCGAGCAGGAAGTACGACAGGTTGCCGATGATGATGAGGCTGAGCGCCTGGGCGAAGGTGAACCCGAAGGTCATGAGGACGGCGCCGTAGATGAAGTACTCGATCTGGACGCTGGCCCCTGCCCACATCGCCCCGACGTCGCGGGGCCTGGCCCAGCGCTCGGTCGTCGGGATGTGGTCGATCCCGTGCGACTCGATCTTGAACGCCTGATCGGTCGCGGGCAGGTCGTCAACGATGGTGGCCAATGTCCCCTCCTGAGTGCACCGTCAAATGCCGCGCCGAGACGGCTGGGACTCCCTGGGCCACCCACCCGGCGCACGAAGGATGGAAGAGAAATGCCCGTCCGTCAAGCGGGGCGAGCCCGCGCAATTCAGCCGGCCGACGGCTCGACGAAGCGCGCCAGCTCGGCCAGCAGATCTGCACGGCGCGCCGGCGGTGCAAAGCAGCTCTCGATCGAGGTGCGGGCCACGCGTCCGAGGACGGCCTCGTCCCATCCGAATGCGTCGGCGCAGCGCTCGTACTCCCCGGCCAGGTCGATGCCGTAGAGAAGGGGGTCGTCGGTGTTCACCGAGACGGCGACCCCGAGGGAGCGGAGCCGCTCGATCGGGTGCGACGCGATGTCCGCGACGAGCCCGAGGACGACGTTGGACGTCGGACAGAGGTCGAGGGGGACGCCCCGGTCGACCAGCTCGGCGACGAGCGTGGGGTCCTCCAGGCACCGGATGCCGTGGTCGATCCGCTCGGCCCCGAGCACCTCGAGCGCCTCGCGCACCCCGTCGGCCCCGCTCGACTCCCCGGCGTGCGCGCAGCGACGGAGCCCCGCCCGGGCGGCCCTCGCGAAGGCCCCCGCGAAACGCTCGTTGTGGGACCCCCCCGCCTCGTTGCCGTCGATCGAGATCCCGACGACGCGGGGGTGGGCGAGCTCGACGACCGTGTCGACCAGTTCGTCGGCTGCGTCCCGGCCGAGCGTCCGGCTGAGGCTGACGCAGAGCCCGACGCTCGGCCCGCCCTCGGACTCGGCCTCGGCGAAGGGACGCTCGAGTGCGTCGAACATCGCACCGAGCTGGCGCTGCCAGCATGGCCAGTGCGCGGGATTGACGATGATGTCGCAGTGACGGGCGCCCGAGGCCGAGGCGCGACCGACGACCCCGCGGGCGATCTCGGCCAACTGCTCGGGGTCCCGCACCGCCCCACAGAGGTGGTCCAGCTGCGCGAGGAGCTGGGCGAGCGAGGTCACCGGTGCCAGCCGCTGGCCGACCAGGGCCGGCGCGACGCAGCCCTCGAGGTGGAGGTGGACCTCGGCCTTCGGGAGCGCCACGATCCAGCTGCGCTCGACCTCGGGCATGGCCCCATCTTGGCCGCTGCGGGCCGGTCGTCCGGTTAGCGTGCCAAGGGTGTTCGAGCCCGACGAGCTCGACGACCTGCCCCTCGCAGCGTGGGCCGAGGGCCTGGCCGCCGGGCGCTGGACCAGCCGGGCGCTTGTCGAGCGCTCGCTCTCCCGGATCGAGGCTCTGGACGCGCACTTCGGGGCGATCCGCTGCGTGATCCCCGACTGCCTCGAGCGCGCCGATGCGAGCGACGCTGAGCGCTCCTCGGGCGCGGTGCGCGGCCCGCTCGCGGGGATCCCCGTGGTGGTGAAGGACAACATCGATGTGGCCGGGGTGCCCACGACGGCCGGCGCGCTCGCGCTCGAGCACTCGGTGCCGTCGCGTGACGCCCCGCTCGTCGAGCGTCTGCGGGAGGCCGGCGCCCTGATCGTGGCGAAGGCGAACCTCTCGGAGATGGCGAACTTCTTGACCGAGCGGATGCCCTCGGGCTACTCGTCGCTCGGCGGACAGGTGCTCAATCCCTACGACACCTCGCGCACGCCGGGCGGCTCGAGCAGCGGCTCGGCGACGGCGGTGGCGCTCGGTATCGCTCCGCTGGCCGTGGGCACCGAGACCGACGGCTCGATCATCAACCCGAGCGAATGCCAGAGCCTGGTCGGCATGAAGCCCACGCTCGGCCTGGTGAGCCGGGTGGGCATCGTCCCCATCGCGCCCAGCCAGGACACGGCGGGGCCCATGGCGCGCTCGGCCGCCGACGCGGCGCTCCTGCTCGGCGCGATGGCCGGTCCGGATCCAGACGACCCGGCCACGGTCGATGCCGTTTGGAGCGCCGACGAGCTCGCCGGGCCGCTCGCCCGCGACGCGCTCGGAGGGGCGCGGCTCGGCGTGGTCGGCGCCTTTCCCGACGGCTACCGCGAGGGGCGCCGCGCCTGCCACGCGACGGCGCTCGAGGCGCTCCGCTCGGCCGGCGCCGAGCTGGTCGAGGTGACCGTGCCCAAGAGCGAGGAGGAAGACGAGCTCGTGGTCCTGCACCACGAGTTCGCGCCGGCTCTCGACCGGTACCTGGCGGCGATCGGCGAGGGGGCGCCGGTGCGGACCCTGGCCGAGCTGCGCGACTGGAACGCCGCCCATGGCGACGTCGCGCTCAAGTTCGGGCAGGTGCACGTGGAGCGGGCGCTCGCGATCGATCACCGGGCGGCCGACGCCGAGTACCGCGAGGCGCGCCAGCGCGACCTGCTCAGCGTCGGTGCGATCCTCGAAGAGGCGCTGGGCGATCGGCTCGAGGCGCTCGTGTTCCCCGGCTACCACCACTGCGGCCTGGCCGCCCGCTCCGGATGGCCGAGCGTCGTGGTTCCCGCCGGCTACTCGGCGGCCACCCGGCGTCCCGTCGGGCTCATGATCGTCGCGCGACCCTGGAGCGACGCGCGGCTGCTCTCGCTCGCGCACGCGTTCGAGCGGGCGCACCCGGTGCGGCGCCCGCCCTGGGCCATCAACCCGGCCGAGTTCCGCCGGTTCGAGGCGCGCTGAAGGCGGCGGCGGGTCGCCCCGTGGCGGGGCGGTGACGGCGGTTCGGTAGCGTGGTCGGCGATGCCATCGCATCCCACCTCCTCGCTTGGCGCGCCCGCGCAGCACCTGGCCCCCGGCGCCGACCTGGTCGTCTCGGCTCGCGGCCTCGTGAAGCGCTTCGAGGAGCTGGTCGCGGTCGACCACGTCGACTTCGACATCGTGCGCGGCGAGTCCTTCGGCTTCCTCGGCCCCAACGGGGCAGGCAAGACCTCGACCATGCGGATGATCGCCTGCATGTCGCCCAAGTCCGGCGGCGAGCTCCAGGTGCTCGGGATGGACCCGCAGACCAACGGACCCGAGATCCGCGCCCGCATCGGGCTCGTGCCCCAGGAGGACTCCCTCGACCTCCAGCTGACCGTGCTCGACAACCTCATGATCTATGGCCGCTACTTCGATCTGCCGAGGAAGGTGATCAAAGAGCGCGCCGGCAACCTGCTCGAGTTCGCCCAGCTGAGCGAGCGCGCCCATGACACCGTCGAGCCGCTGTCGGGCGGCATGAAGCGGAGGCTCACGATCGCCCGCGCCCTCATCTCGGAGCCCGACCTGCTGATCTTGGACGAGCCCACCACGGGCCTCGATCCCCAGGCCCGCCACCTGCTCTGGGACCGGCTCTACCGGTTGAAGAGCCAGGGGGTCACGCTCGTGATCACGACCCACTACATGGACGAGGCCGAGCAACTCTGCGACCGGCTGGTGGTGATGGACAAGGGTTCGATCGCGGCCTCGGGGAGCCCGGCGTCGCTGATCGAGCGCTACTCGACCCGCGAGGTGCTCGAGCTGCGGTTCCCGCCCGATGCCGGGCCCGCCGCCGCCGCCATCGATGGCGTCGCCGAGCGCGTCGAGTTCCTGCCCGACCGGGTGCTCCTCTACACGGCCAACGGGGAGCAGACCCTGGCCGACGTCATGGCGCGCGGCATCACGCCGGTGAACTGGCTGGTGCGGCGCTCGAGTCTGGAGGACGTGTTCCTCTCGCTGACCGGCAGGACGCTGATCGACTGAGGGGGGTTGTCGGTCGTGACGGCCGAGCTTGAGACCTGGGGGATGGACGAGGCGCAGGGCGCTCGCATGCCGCCGACGCTGCGCGTGCTTCGCTACCACCTCTACACCTACATGCGGACCTGGCGGTCCTCGCTCACGACGAGCTTCCTCGCGCCCGTGCTGTACCTCGCGGCGATGGGGGTGGGACTGGGGTCCTTGATCAACCACCACGTCGGGACGGTCGAGGGCGTGAAGTACCTCGACTTCGTGGCGCCGGGGCTGCTCGCGGCGAGCGCCATGCAGGTGGCCGCGAGCGACTCGATGTACCCGGTCATGGCGGCGATCAAGTGGATCCGCACCTACTACGCGATGCTCGCCACGCCGCTGCGGGTGCTCGACGTCCTCTTCGGCCACTTCGCGTGGGTCGTCGCCCGCCTCGTGCTGACCGCGGTGACCTACCTCGGGGTGATGGCCGCCTTCGGGACGGTGCACTCGCCCTGGGCGGTCTTGGCTCTCCCGGCGGCGATCCTGACCGGGCTCTCGTTCTCGTCGATCATCTCGGCCTTCGCCGCCAGCCAGGAGAACGACCAGGGATTCGCCACCATCTCGCGCCTCGGGCTCATCCCGCTGTTCTTGCTCTCGGCCACGTTCTTCCCGCTGTCCCAGCTCCCGGGGTGGATGCACCCGATCGCGTACGCGACCCCCCTCTTCCACGGGGTCGACCTGTGCCGGATGCTCGTCCTCGGCCACGTCGACTGGGCCTCGGCCGCCTGGGACCTCGCCTACCTGGTCGCGCTGAGCGCGTTCGGGGCGTGGCTGGCGCGGCGCCTCTTCGAGCGGCGTCTGGTGATCTGATGGCGACGGGGTCCACATCGAGCGCGATCGCCGGGCGTGACCTGCTCGGCCCGTCGGTGCCCCGGATCACCCCGCTCGCGCTCTTCGGGCTCGGCCGGGCCCGGCGGGTGTTCGAGCGCAACGTGGTCGTCTACCGGCGCGGCTGGATCTTCCTCGTGTCGGGCTTCTTCGAGCCGTTCTTCTATCTCGTGTCGATCGGCCTCGGCCTGAGCAAGCTGGTCGGTGCGGTCCACGTCGGCGGTCACGCCTTCCCCTACACCGTGTTCGTCGCGCCCGGCCTGCTCGCGGCGTCGGCCATGAACGGCGCCATCTTCGACTGCACCTTCAAGATCTTCTTCCAGCTGAAGATCATGAAGGTCTACGACTCGATGCTCTCGACGCCGCTCGGGCCCCGCGATGTCGCGGCAGGCGAGCTCCTGTGGGCGATCACCCGCGGCGGGCTCTACTGCGGGGTCTTCATCTGCGTGATGGCCGCGTTCGGCTACGTCGGGACGCCCTGGATCGTGCTCTGCTTCCCTGCGGCGCTCTGCGTCGGCTTCGCCTTCGCCGGCGTGGCCATGGCCGGGACCTCCTACATGCGCAGCTGGCAGGACTTCGACTTCGTCTTCTTGGCCGCGTTGCCGCTCTTCTTGTTCTCGGCGACCTTCTACCCGCTCTCGGTCTACCCGGGCTGGCTCCAGGTGGTCGTCCGCTGCACGCCCCTCTATCAGGCGGTCACCCTCCTGCGCGGCCTGGACCTCGGCCTGTTCACCTGGTCGCTCCTCGGGCACCTGGCGTACCTGCTCGCGATGGGGGTGGCGGGCATGGCGGTCACCTCGCGGCGCCTGGCCCGCCTCGTGCTGCCGTAGCGTCGGGCGAGCTCAGGCGATCCGGCGGCGGACCCACCAGAGCGTCGCCACGCCGAGCGCGAGGCAGACCGCAGTCTCGATGCCCTGGGAGCGGCCCGTGAGTCGCCGGGGGGGCAAGAGGGTGACGGCCCGGTGGAGCCCGAGCCCGCTCAGGGCAGCCACGAACTCGAGGATGTGAGACCGTGCGTCAGGCCGCGCTGGCGCAAGCGGACCGCGCCGGTGGAATCTGGGGCCGACCACGGCGTGCGGGAGGGACATGGAACTGGAGCTCGGGGGCAAGGTCGTCATGGTGACGGGGGGCTCGGACGGGCTGGGTCGGGCGCTGTGCGCGCGTCTCGTGTCCGAGGGGGCATTCGTCGCGTTCTGCGGCCGCGACGAGGGCCGGCTCGAGGCCACGCGCGCCGAGCTGGCGGGGGCCGGCGGCGAGGTCCTCGCCGTGCGCGCCGACGTCAGTGTCAGGGAGGATCTGGAGCGCTTCGTCGGCGAGGTGCGCGGCGCGTGGGGACGTATCGACGGCGTCGTGAACAACGCCGGGCGCGCCGCAGGCAAGGAGCTGGTCGACATCACCGACGAGGAGTGGGAGGCCGACGTCTCGCTCAAGCTCTACGCGGCGGCCCGGTTGTGCCGGAGCGCCATGGCGGACCTCGCGGCCCGGGGCGGGTCGATCGTGAACGTGCTCGCCATCGCGGCCAAGACCCCCGGCGCCGCGTCGATGCCGTCGTCGGTGACCCGCGCCGCTGGGATGGCGCTCACCAAGGCCCTCTCGAAGGAGGCCGGGCCGCGCAACGTCCGCGTGAACGCGGTCTTGATCGGGCTCATCGAGAGCGGCCAATGGGACCGCGTCGCCGCCTCGAGGGGCGCGGCCGTGGGCGAGCTCTACGAGCGCATGGCCGAGCGCTCGGGGATCCCCCTCGGCCGGGTGGGCCGCGCCGAGGAGTTCGCCGACCTGGTCGCCTTCCTCCTCTCACCGCGCGCCGGCTACGTGACGGGCGCCGCCATCAACCTCGACGGCGGCCTCTGCGCGGCGCTCTGAGATGGCCGAGCACGCCGACGCGCTCTCGCCGCTCCAGGGGACGGTCGTCTCGGTGGCGGTGTCCGAGGGAGACACCGTCGCCGAGGGCCAGTCGCTCGTCGTCCTCGAGTCCATGAAGATGGAGCACGTCGTCGCGGCGCCCTCCTCGGGGACCGTCCGGCGCGTCGGGGCGCTCCCCGGCGACACCGTCGAGCGCGGCGACCGCCTGGTCACGATCGAGGTCGGCGTCGTCCTCGAGGTCCGCCGGGAGGAGGAGCGCGCCGAGGCCGGGGGGATCCGGCCCGAGCTGGCCGAGCTCCTCGCCCGCCGGGAGAAGCTGCGCGACGAGCACCGGCCAGAGGCGATGGCGAGGCGGCACGGCACTGGGCACCGCAGCGCCCGGGAGAACCTGGCCGACCTGTGCGACGAGGGGTCCTTCGTCGAGTACGGCGGGCTCGTCGTCGCGGCCCAGCGGAGGCGCCGGTCGATCGAGGAGCTCATCGACCGCACCCCCGCCGACGGCCTGGTGGGCGGCCTGGCGAGGGTCAACGGCTCGCTGTTCGGGCCTGAGGCGTCGCGCTGCGCGGTGCTCTCCTACGACTACACGGTGCTCGCCGGGACCCAGGGCCAGATGAACCACCGCAAGAAGGACCGGCTCTTCGAGGTGATCGAGCGGATGGCGCTGCCGGTCGTCCTCTTCGCCGAGGGCGGGGGCGGGCGCCCCGGCGACACCGACGGCGCGTCGGTGAGTGGCCTCGAGACCGAGGCCTTCGCCCTCTTCGCCCGCCTGAGCGGGCTGGTCCCGATGGTGGGGATCGCGGGGGGCCGCTGCTTCGCTGGCAACGCGGCCCTCCTCGGGTGCTGCGACGTCGTGATCGCGACCGCCGACACCAACCTCGGCATGGGCGGCCCGGCGATGATCGAGGGCGGCGGCCTCGGGGTCTTCGCGCCCGAGGCGATCGGGCCGATGTCGGTGCAGGTCCCAAACGGCGTGGTCGACGTGGCGGTGGCCGACGACGCCGAGGCAGTCGAGGTGGCCCGACGGTACCTGTCGTACTTCCAGGGGTCCGTGTCGTCGTGGTCCTGCGCTGACCAAGAGGCGCTGCGGGCTTGTGTGCCCGAGGACCGCCGGCGGGTCTATGACGTCCACTCGGTCATCGAGCTGCTGGCCGACACCGGCTCGGTGCTCGAACTGCGCGCCGGGTACGCCCCGGGCATGGTGACGGCGCTGTGCCGCCTGGAGGGGCGTGCGGTCGGGATCGTCGCCAACAACCCGACCCATCTGGCCGGGGCCATCGACGCAGTCGGGGCGAACAAGGCGGCCCGGTTCCTCGCGCTCTGCGACGCGCACGACCTCCCGGTCCTGTACCTGTGCGATACCCCGGGGTTCATGGTGGGCCCCGAGGCCGAGGAGGCCGCCCTCGTGCGCCACGCCGGACGGCTCTTCGTGGTCGGCGCGAGCCTCTCGGTGCCCTTCTGCACCGTCGTCCTGCGCACGGGGTACGGGCTCGGCGCCCAGGCCATGGCGGGGGGCAGCTTCCGGGCGCCGCTGTGGATCGGGTCATGGCCGACCGGGGAGTTCGGCGGCATGGGCCTCGAGGGCGCAGTGCGTCTCGGGTACCGCCGCGAGCTCGAGGCGGTCGAGGACCCCGCCCAGCGCGAGGAGCTGTTCCAGGCGATGGTCGAGCGCTCCTACGCGAGCGGCAAGGCGCTCAACGTGGCGACCTACTTCGAGATCGACGATGTGATCGACCCCGCCGAGACCCGCCAGCGCGTCTGCTCGGTGCTCGCGTCGGCCCCGCCCCCACCCCTGCGCACCGCCAAGAAGCGTCCCGTCGTCGACCCGTGGTGAGCCGGCCGACATTGCCCGTTGTCGGCTCGAACCCGAGGGGCTAGCGTCGGGGCGCCCCGGCGTCGGCCCACCGGCCGAAGGGGGCATGGGTCCTTGGGAGTGGGGGTTCCTCGGGCGTCGCCTCGGGGAGCGTGCGCTACGGCCGCTCCCCGGGGTGGACGCCGAGCCGGCCCGCCATCGAGCCGTCGATTGCACCGATCTCGGTCGCCCCGCACAGCGCCATGACCCGCTCGAGCTCGCCCCCGAAGGTGTCGAGGAGCTCACGCACGCCCTCGGCGCCGCCGGTGGCGAGGGCCCAGAGCACCGGCCGCCCGAGCAGCACCGCGTGGGCCCCGAGGGCGAGCGCCTTCAGCACGTCGGCCGCCCGACGGATGCCCCCGTCCACATAGACCTCCATCGCGTCGCCCACCGCGTCGGCCACCTTGCGCAGGACCTCGGCGCTCGGCGGCGCGTCGTCGAGCTGTCGGCCGCCGTGGTTGGACACGACCACCGCCGCCGCCCCGGCGTCCGCGCAGCGGAGCGCGTCGTCGGCCCGCGACAGCCCCTTCACGACCACCGGCAGCCCGGTGAGCCCGCCGAGCCAGGCGATGTCGTCGAGGGTGAGGGCGGGGTCGAACTCGCGCACGACGTGCTCGACGAAGCCCCACCCGTGTCGGGCGCTGTCGGGGTCGGCGACGTTGGGCAGCGCCAGGTGGTCGGGCAGGCGGACGCCGTGCTCGACCTCGCGGGTCCGCAGTCCCGAGACCGGGACGTCGACGGTGAAGACGAGCGCCCGGTATCCGGCCGCCGCCGCCCGTTGGACCATCTCGGCCGTGCGGCCGCGGTCCTTCAGCACGTAGACCTGCATGTGCAGCACCGAGGGGCCGGCCGCCGCTGCCACCTCCTCGAGGTCGCAGGTCGCGAGGCTGGAGAGCACGAACGCCGCGCCGGCCGCCGCCGCCCCGCGCGCCGTCGCCACCTCGCCTTCGGGGTGCGCCAGCTTGTGCAGTGCGGTCGGCCCGACGACGATCGGTGATGCGACGGGCGCGCCGAGGAGCGTCGTCGACGTGGACACCGCCGAGACGTCGACCAGCACCCGGGGGGAGAGGGTGAAGCGCTCCCACGCCGCCACGTTCTCGGCGAGCAGCCGCTCACGCTCGGCACCGCCTGAGAAGTACGCCCACGCCATGGGGTCGAGCGCGTCGCGCGCCCGCCGCTCGAGCGCTTCGAGGTCCAAGAACCGCGGGCGCTCGTGGCCCTCGGTCACGGCGCGACGAGCACGATCTTGCCGAGCTTCCGGCCCCCCTCGAAGCGCTCGTAGGCCCGCTCGGCATCGGCGAGGGCAAACGTCTCGCACACCGGCACGCGGAGGCGCCCGGCCGCGACGTTGGGAAGCACGTGCCGGCGGACCCCCTCGACGACGCTCGCCTTGGCAGTGCGGTCCCGCGCGCGAAGCGTCGAGCCCGACAGACGCGCCCGGAGCGCCATGAGCTGGCCGAGGTTGCATTGCACCTGCCCGCCGCTGCCGATGCCGATGACGACGATGCGTCCGCCCGTGGCGAGCGCATCGAGCGCGCTCGGGAAGCTCGCCGCCCCGACGAGCTCGAGCACGACGTCGTAGGGGCCGTGCGAGGGGATCTCGTCGGGCCCGATGACCTCGTCGGCGCCGAGCGCGCCGAGCGATGCCCGGCGCTCCTCGTCGCGCACCGAGGCGACCACGACCGAGCCCGCGACGTGGGCGAGCTGGACCGCTGCGGTCCCGACCCCCCCGGCCGCCCCGGTGACGAGCAGGCGCTCGCCCGGCCCGAGGGACGCCTGCGAGAACAGCGCGTCGAACGCGGTGCAGAAGGTCTCTGGGAACCCCCCGGCCTCGGCCCAGTCGAGGCGCTCGGGCACCGAGAGCGCGTGCGCCTCGTCGATCAGGCACCGCTCGGCCTGGCCGCCACCGCCGACGATGCCCATGACCCTGTCACCGGGCGAAAACCGCGTCACCTGCCGGCCCACCGCGAGCACCTCCCCCGCCAACTCGAGCCCCGGCACGTCTGGGGGGACCCCGGGCGGCGACGGGTAGCCGCCCCGTCGCTGGAGCATGTCGGCACCGTTCAACCCGGCCGCCCGGACCCCGACCAGCAGCTCGGTGTCGCCGGGCACCGGATCGGCCCGCTCCTCCCATCGAAGGGCCCCGTCGTCGATCACCACCGCTCGCACGGACCCGACCTTTGCCGATCGGGCGGGGCGTCGCCAGCTCGCCGGCGCGCCCCCTCAGGCGCGGCGCGAGGCGAGCTCCCTGCGGGCGCCGAGGATCCGCAGCGAGCCGTACTGCGCCACGCCGAGCGCCACCACCATGAGGGCCGCCGCGCCGACGAGGGTCGGGTCGTACGCCGAGCCCCGGGTGCCCGCAGCGGTGCCGTGGAGGAACCACGGCGCGTGGAGCGCCATCTGCGCCCACCACAGGGCGAGCGCGGCCGTCGCGGCGCTCATCGCGACCGTGACGAGCGCCGCCAGCCAGGAGACCGCCCCGAGCGCCCGGGCGCCGAGGTCGAGTGCCTTGAGCGCCACCGCCCCTGCCCGGGCCCAGAGCCCGAGCGTGCCTGCGACGAGGAGCGCCCATGCGACGAAGGCCGCGCCGTACGCGGCGTCGCCACCGTTGCGAGCCGCGTGGGACAACGTGTGCGCCCACAGAGCGAGCAGCGCCACCCCGGCCCCGACCACGAGCGTCGACGCGCCGGCCAGCGCAAGGGGGGCGGCGAG
Source organism: Acidimicrobiaceae bacterium (assembly GCA_027306525.1). GTDB lineage: Bacteria > Actinomycetota > Acidimicrobiia > Acidimicrobiales > RAAP-2 > Palsa-461. The sequence goes on along the minus strand of DAHUZM010000175.1, from coordinate 425 downwards.
CCTTCGCCACGCCCCGCCGACGGCGAGGTGGACGAGGGCCCGAGAGGAGACGGCCAGTGCGAGCGCGCTGCACGCGAGGGCGAGCGCGACGGCGCCGGCCAGCGCGTCGTACGCGCCCTCGGGCACCGCCCGCTGCGCCGCCGGCAGCGCAGTGGAGAAGTGTTCGGCGAGCTTGGCGAAGACCGCAGTGGCGAAGAGGCACGCCGCCCAGCCGCTCAGCACGAGCACCACCCCGGCGCGCGCCCGCTCGTCGGGGTGGGCCGATCGCCCGAGGAGGCCCCCCTCGACCGCCCGCTCCCGGAGCCCGGCGGCCGCGATGGACCATCGGAACCGAACCGACGGGCGGCGCCCGTCGAGCCCGTCCTCCATGAGCGCGACCAGCTCCTCGCCGTAGCGGTCGCGCCATGGTCTCGGGTACCAGCGGA
>DAHUZM010000169.1 GCA_027306525.1 Acidimicrobiaceae bacterium | reverse complement strand
CAGGTGCTCGCCGCCTTCGTCGCGCTGTCCAAGAGCGAGGGGATCATCCCGGCCCTCGAGCCGGCCCACGGCCTGGCCTGGGTGCTGGCCGAGGCCGGCCGGAGCATCCCGGCCGGCTCGAGCGTGCTGCTCACCCTCTCGGGCCGGGGCGACCAGGACGTGGCCCAGGTCCGCGACCTCCTGGCCGGTGGGGACTGAGGTGCCCAAGGCGGTCACCGAGTCGGCCGAGTCGGGCGAGATGGAGCGAGCGCTCCGGGCGCGTCGCGACGGGGGATCCAAGCTCCTCATGCCCTACGTGATGGCCGGCATGGTCGAGGACTGGGTCGAGGTGCTCCAGGCGGTCGCCGCTTCGGGCGCCGACGCCATCGAGGTCGGCCTGCCCTTCTCGGACCCGATGATCGACGGCCCGGTCATCCAGGCGGCCGGCCTGGCGGCCCTCGAGCGGGGCACCACGGTGCGCGGCGTGCTCGACCGGCTCGCCACCGCCGAGATCGGCGTCCCGATGGTCATCATGACCTACTACAACCTGGTCTTCCGCTTCGGCCACCGCCGCTTTGCCGCCTCCCTGCGCGAGTCGGGGGTGAAAGGAGCGCTCATCCCGGACCTGTCCTTGGAGGAGCTCGACCCATGGGCGGCCGCCGCCGGATGGGCCGGCGTCGAGACGGTGCTCATGGTCGCGCCCTCCTCGCCCCCCGAGCGGGTCGCCGCCATCTCGGCGCGGGCGCAGGGCTTCGTCTACGCCGTTGCCCGCATGGGGGTGACCGGCGAGCGCAGCGCGCTCGACGCGCACGCGCTCGCGGTCGTGCGCCGTACCCGCCAGGAGACCGACCTGCCCATCTGTGCGGGGATCGGGATCTCCAACCCCGACCAGGCGAGGGAGGCCTGCCAGGTGGCCGACGGGGTCGCGGTTGGTTCGGCCCTGGTGCGACGCCTGCTGGACGGCGAGGGTCCCGAGGGCGCCGCCCGGTTCGTCGCCGAGCTGCGTGGGGCGCTCGGTCCCTAGCCGGGCGAGCTCAGCGGGCGGGGGCGAGCACCAGGCACCCGTTGTGGCCGCCGAACCCGAAGGAGTTGGACATGACCGGCGCCGGCGTGAAGGGCCGCGGCGCCCCCGCGACGACGTCAAGGCCGATCTCGGGGTCGAGCTGCTCGAGGCCGGCGGTCGGGGGGATCGTGGCATGGAAGATCGTGAGCGTGCTCGCGACCGCCTCGATCGCCCCCGCAGCGCCGAGGCCGTGCCCGAGGAGGCCCTTCGCCGAGGTGACGGGCGGCCCGGGCGTGCCGAAGACCTTCTGGATGGCACGCGCCTCGGCGAGGTCATTGAGGGGGGTGGACGTGCCGTGCGCGTTGATGTGGCCGATGTCTGCCGCCGACAGCTGGGCGTCCTCGAGCGCGAGCTCCATGCAGGCCACGGCTCCTGATCCCTGGGGCTCGGGCGCGGTGATGTGGTACGCGTCGGCGGTGCTCGCCGCCCCCACCACCTCCGCGTAGATGCGGGCGCCACGCTCGAGGGCCCGCTCCATGTCCTCGAGCACGAGCGCCGCCGCGCCCTCGGCGATCACGCAGCCGTCGCGGCGCACGTCGAAGGGCCGAGACTCGCCGGAGGTCGACAACGCGGTCATGTTGGTAAAGGCGCCGATCGCGACCTCCTGGATGGAGGCCTCGGACCCGCCGCCGATGGCGACGTCGCAGCGACCCGACGCGATGAGCCGGGCCGCGCTGCCGACCGCGTGGGTCCCGGCTGCACACGCCGTGACGACCGCCTCGGAGGGGCCGTGCCAGCCAAAGCGCATCGAGACGTTCGCCGCCCCGGCGTTGGCCATCATCATGGGGACGAGGAACGGCGACACCCGCCCCGGACCCTTGCGGTCGCACAGCAGCACCTGCTCGACGAGCGTCTCGAAGCCGCCGACCCCGGTCGCGATGATGACCCCGGCGCGCCCAGGGTCCACGGAGAGCTCCCCGGCGTCGGCGCGGGCGAGCTCGGCCGCCACGATGCTCAGCTGCGCGAAGCGGTCGAGGCGCCGGGCTTCCTTCGGCCCGAACCACTGGCTCGGGTCGAAGTCCGGGACGCTGCGCGTCCCGGTGATGGTGGGATGGAGCAGCTGCTCCCAGAGGGCGTCGACCCCCACGCCGCAGCAGGTGACCGCGCCCATGCCGGTGACGGCCACCCGCCGCCCGGCGATGGGGCCGTCCGACGTGCGGCCGATCAGCATCAGAGCTTCGAGCTCACGAGGTCGAACGCCTGCCCGACGGTCTCGATGTTCTCGAGCTCGGTCTCCTCCACGGTGATGTCGAAGGCCTCCTCGAGCGCCATGACCAGCTCGACGAGGTCGAGGCTGTCGGCATCGAGGTCATCGCCAAAGCGCGCCTCTTTGGTGACTTTTTCCTTCGGGACCTGGAGCACCTCAACGGCGCACTCCTGGAACTTCTCGAACGCTGCGTCGCTGTCCACTATTCGCTCCTTACGAGTGCCGCGCACTCATCTCACAGACCCATGCCCATGCCGCCGTCGACGGGGAGGACGGCGCCGGTGATGTAGCCGGCGCCGCTCGAGGCCAAGAAGCCCACCGCATCGGCGATCTCCTCCGCCGTGGCGGTCCTCCCCAAGGGCACCATGGCCCGCATCTGGTCGATCCTTTCGGCACCGAGGGGCTCGATCATATCGGTGGCCACCAGGCCCGGCGCCACCACGTTGACCGTGATCGACCTGCTCGCGACCTCTCTCGCGAGGGCTCGGGCCATGCCGAGGAGGCCGGCCTTGGAGGCGGCATAGTTGGCCTGGCCAGGCAGCCCGATGAAGGCGCCCACCGAGGACACGAAGATGATGCGGCCGCGGTGGAGGCGCAGCATCTTGGCCACCGCCCGGCGCGCCACGCGGTAGCTGCCCGTCAGGTTGGTGTCGATGACCTCGGCCCAGGCGTCCTCGCCCATTCGGGCGATCAGGGTGTCGCGGGTGATGCCGGCGTTCGAGACGAGGACCTCGACGGGACCGAATCGCTCCTCGACCGCCGAGAACGCCGATTCGATCTGAGCGGGGTCGGTGACGTCGCAGCGGAGCCCGAGGGACCCGTCGTCCCGGTCCGATGGCTCGGATCGAGAGGTGTAGGCGACGTGGTCGCCATTGGCGACGAACCACGACACGCATGCGGCGCCGATGCCCCGCGAACCGCCGGTCACCAGCACCACGCGTGGCCCGGAACCCGGCGCCTCCTCCTCGCTCATGGCTCCTCGCCGCGCACCCTGAGCCAGAGCAGCGCCTGACCCTCCTGGACGCGCTCGCCCGCCGCAGCCTGCCAGCGGATCACCTCACCGGCGAAGGGAGTCCGGACCTCGACCGCGCCGACCCGCCCGATGAGGTCGCCGACCGCGATGACCGAGTTGGGAGCGCCCGCCGCGGCGGTCCCGGGCAACAGTCCGGTGCCCGGGGCGGCCAGGGTCTGCTCGGGGAAGAAGATCCCGCCGCCGGGGCTGACGACGATGCGCTCGGACATGTAGAGGTGCTCGCCCACGTGGTGGTGCGCGTCTGGTGCGTGCCCCTCGGGCTTCGCCACCACGTCCATGAGCTTGTCGAGATCGTCGGGCTCGGCGACCGAGACGGTCTCGACATCGTGGAGCGAACGGCGGGCGAGCCCGCTCAGCACCCCTCCGGGCCCGAGCTCGACGAAGGTCACGCCGCCGAGGCCGGCAAGGGTCTCGAGGGACTGGCGCCACCGGACCGGGCTGCACAGCTGCGCCGAGAGCAGCCCGGGCCACTCGGCCGGGTCGATGTGCACGCGGGCATCCACGTTGGCGACGACGGGGATCTCGGGGGCGTGGAACGAGGAGTCGCCGAGGGCCTTGCGCAACGACGAGCGCGCCGCCGCCATGAGCGGGGTGTGGAACGCACCCGAGACCGGGATCGCCATCACCCGGCGCGCCCCGAGGTCCTTCGCGAGCTCGCCCGCCCGCTTCACCGCCTCGGTCGTTCCTGCGATCACGACCTGTCCGGGCGCGTTGTAGTTGGCGACCCACACGTCGCCCTCGGCGCGCTGACACGCGGCTTCCGCGTCGTCGTCGGCGATGCCGAGGAGCGCGGCCATGGTGCCCGGGGCGTCCTCGCCGGCGCGTCCCATGGCGTCACCGCGCTCGACGACGAGGGCCACGCCTTCCTCGAAGGAGAGGGCGCCGCTCGCGACGAGCGCGCTGTACTCGCCGAGGCTGTGCCCGGCGCACGCACCGGGGGAGAGCCCGAGGCGTTCGACGGCGTCGAGCACGACGAGGCTGAGCACGAACGTCGCCAGCTGCGCGTTCGCCGTCGCGGTCAGCTCCTCCATGGGGGCGTCGAGCAAGAGCGTGGAGAGGTCGCGGCCGGCCGCCGCCGAGGCCTCCGCCACCACCTCGAATGAGGGGTGGTCCACCCAGGGCGCGCCCATACCGGAGCGCTGTGATCCCTGCCCGGGGAACGTGAATACGAGCACGCGCTTCTCCGTTGCCTGCCGTCGTCGCGGGCCTTCTCGCCCGGCGCGGTCGGCCTGCCGGCCGCGGTCCAAGTCTGGCACGGGGGCTTTCGGACCCGCAGGTCCGAGCGCCTTGGATAGCCTTTGCACGGTGAAGGCGTTCGCCGCCCAGTTCGCCACGGGGCTCGACCGGGACGCCAACCGCTCCCGGTGCGTGCGGGCCGTCCGCGACGCGGCCGAGAGCGGGGCCCGTCTCGTGGTCCTGCCCGAGGCGGCGATGTGCGGGTTCGGGAACCCGAAAACCGACCTGGCCGAGCTGGCCGAGCCCCTCGACGGGCCCTTCGTCTCGGCGCTGGCCGGGGCCGCATCGGACACCGGGACGACGATCGTCGCCGGCACCTTCGAGCGGGTGCCCGGGGAGCCACGGGTCTACAACACCCTCGTCGTGGTCGTTCCGGGCGGCCTCGCCGCCACCTATCGCAAGGTGCACCTCTACGACGCGCTCGGTTGGGTCGAGTCCGAGCGCATCAGGGCGGGGGAGCCCGGAGTCGACAACACCCCGGTGCTCGAGGTGGATGGCTTCTGTCTCGGCGTGCTCACGTGCTACGACCTGCGATTTCCAGAATCGGCGCGGGCGGCGATCGATGCCGGCGCCACGGTGCTCGCCGTCCCGGCCGCCTGGGTGGCCGGCGAGCACAAGGTTGCGCACTGGCGCACGCTCCTCGCCGCCCGGGCCATCGAGAACACCGCATACGTCGTGGCGGCGGCGCAGCCTGGGCCCACCTACAGCGGACATTCGAGCATCGTCGACCCCCTCGGCGAGGTGCTCTGCGAGCTCGGCCCGAGTGCGCCAGGAGCGGCGGTGGCCGAACTTGGCGCAGAGGCGCTCGAGGCCGCCCGGGCGGCGCTGCCGGTCTTGGCGCACCGGCGTTTCGGCGTCGCCCCGCTCGTCGCCACGACCGCCTCGCCGCAGTGACCACCCGGCCGGCGCGGGCTCTTGAAACCCCCGACGGCCCGGCCTCGGCATGGAATGCGGCGCGCTCGTGATGACCCGTGCGCCGCGGCATGGCCGAGTACCGTGCACCGAGACCGATGCCCACGGCCGCCATCCCCATCGTCGTCATCGCCGCTGCGTTCGTCGTGCAGCTGCTCGTGCAGCGCCTGGTGACGAACCGCTTCGAGTACCGCTGTGCCCGCTGCGAGGAGCGCTTCAGCCTCTCGCCGCTCGCCGCCGTCGTCGCCCCGCATCGCCTGGCCGGCACCAAGTTCGTGAAGTGCCCGAGCTGCGGCACGCGCTCATGGGCGTCCCCGGTGGCAAAGGCGCGCTGAGGGGCCCACGAAGACCTCCGAGAACCGAGCGCCCCGACCCCTCAGCGCCGGGTGCCCTTTGGGGTGAGGAGCAGTTCGAGGCGACGAAGCGCCCACATCCCAGGCACCTTGGCCGATCGTGCCAGGTCCCTCGGCCATGCGGCCCGAGGACGCGACGGCCGCACCGCCCGGTCGCCGACGAAGCCCAAGGCGGCCACGAGGAAGCCCACGAGCGCGACGGCCAATGCCCCCGCGACCACGAGCAGCGTGAGCTCGAGGCGGAGCACCCAGACGAGGAACCAGCCCAGGGCCAGCGAGGCTCCGAGGAACCACAGCACGGTCGCGATTGAACACCCGGGGAGCGACAGCGCGACAGGGGCGAGAGTCCCACGTCAGCGCTGCATCGTCCACGAGGAGCCCGGCCCCTGCCCGAGGGGGTGGGGCGCTCGTCGGGTCCCGAGGTCCGGTGCGGACCGTCGCCATGGGCGCGTCCGATGCGCTGCGGATCCCTCTGGCGAGGCCACGATGGCCGTGCCCGAGGGAGCGACACCCGTCCCTACCTCTCGAGCGGCACCCAGTCACCGTGCTCGAGCAGGAGGGCGTCGACGAGTGCCCTGATCTGATCGAGGTCGAGTTCGGCAGCGGTGTGCGGGTCCAACATGGCCGCTTGATAAACGTGGTCGAGACGTCCGCTGAGCGCAGCCTCCACCGTGAGCTCCTGCACGTTGACGTTCGTCGAGATGAGCGCCGCCAGTTGCGGCGGAAGCGGGCCAACCCTGGTGGGTTGGACGCCGTTCTTGTCCACGAGGCACGGGACCTCGACCGTGGAGCTCGCCAAGAGATTGTCGATGAGGCCCTCGTTCGCCACGTTGCCGTAGATGACCCTCGGCTTCCCGGTCTCGATGCTTCGGATGATCGTGGCGGCGTATTCGAAGCTCCTGTGCACCTCGACCGGAGCGTCAGAGTGGATCCGGGCTCGCTCCTCCTCCCACCCGGCGATCTGCGCCCGGCACCGCCGCGGATACTCGTCGAGGGGGATATGGAAGCGCTCGACGAGGTCGGGACGATCGCGTTTGATGAACCACGGAACGTACTCGGAGAAGTGCTCACTGGATTCGGTCACGAAGTACCCCAGGTGTCGCAGCATCTCGTAGCGAACCCGGTTGTGCGCCGGGACGGCATCGGACGTTGCGAGCTCCCGCAGCCGTGGGTAGAGATCCTCTCCGCCGAGCGCGAACTTCAAGTAGAAGGCCATGTGGTTGATCCCCGCAGCCACATAGTCGATGTCCTCGTAGGCCACGCCGAGGTCCCGCGCCAGCTCGAAGGCCGTCCCCTGGACGCTGTGACAGAGCCCGACGGTGCGGATGTTCGTTAGGCGGTTGACGGCTCGGCAGTTCATCGCCATCGGGTTCGTGTAGTTCAAGAACCACACGTCGGGACACAGCTCCTCCATGTCAGCGCACATCGACAGGATCACCGGGATGGTGCGGAGGCCACGCATGATCCCCCCGATCCCGAGGGTGTCACCGATTGTCTGGCGGAGCCCGAAGCGCTTCGGCACCTCAAAATCCGTGACGGTGCATGGCTCGTAGCCGCCAACCTGGATCATGTTCAGCGCGTAGTCGGCACCCTCCAGAGCCCTCCTGCGGTCAAGCTCCGAGCTGATCTTGGCCGGGGCATCGAGCGCATCGGCCACCCGGTGAGCCACCAGTTCGGAGGTTTCCAGTCGCCCAGGGTCGATGTCGTGGAGCACGATCTCGGAGTCGGCGAGCTCGTCGTAGCCGAGGATGTCGCCGAGCAGGTTTCGAGCAAAGACGGTGCTGCCGGCCCCGAGGAACACGATCCTGGCCATGCGGAGCGACTCTATCGACGGGACCGGGCCATCGCCGTGGGGATCGACCCGGTGTGTGCTCTCCGCCCCTTCATCTCCAAGGGCGCGTGGGCGAGTGCCCGGAGGGGGACTCGAACCCCCACGCCGTTGCCGGCAAAGGCTTTTGAGGCCTCCGCGTCTACCGATTCCGCCATCCGGGCCGAGCGACCGAGCCTAACAACCGTGCCTCTCGCGGCTCATCGGGTACGAAGCGGCCCGAGGCCGCGAGCCGGAGCCGGCTCACTCCGGACCGAGCAGCGCTGTGCGCGGATGGCGTCCGTCCACGTAACCGACGAAGGGTGGGTAGATGTTGTAGCCGAGGAGCTCTTGAAGCCGCTCGGGGAGCGCTCGGGCGACGGCCCGCGGGACGGCGAGGAGGTGGTTCTCCTGTGGCCTGAGCCAGCTCGCCACGTACTCCAAGATGACCCCGAGGCGGGGCTTCTCGGTGACGTTGGCTCCGCCTCCATGCCAGAGGTTCCCGAGATAGAACATGGCCGAACCGGCCGGCATTTCGGCGACGACGATCTCGGGATCGTCATCGGGTCGACGACCCGGTCCCCACAGATGGCTCCCCGGCACGAGCCTCGTCGCCCCGTTGGCCTCGTTGAAGTCATCGAGCGGCCACATCGAGTTCACCACCACATTCGGGTGGGGCTCGGGCAAGGGATACACGCTCTCGTCGCGGTGAAGCACCTGGGCCTTCTCGCCCGGCCCGATCTGGATGCCGACGGGCGCGCTCAGCTGGTACTGACCGAGCACATGATCCAAGACGCCGAGGACGAGCGGATCGATCGCGACCGAATCGAAGGTCCTGGTCTTTGCGAACAGCGCGTAGACGCGTCGCGTCGAATAGCCCTCGAAGGCGTTGCGGCCGGTGGGCGTCTCGTCGAGGAGCCGGAGGAGGTCTGCTCTCGCGGAGGCGACCGCGTCGGGTGTGAGTGCGTGCTCGACGATCACATATCCATCGCGCTGCATGCCGAGAGCGATCTTCTCGGGCGAGGTCGCCGCGAGGGTCGTCCGCATGACAAAGACCCTAGGCTCCCGGTGCCCGGCCGACCGAGGGACCACCGGGGCATCGGGCTGGAAGCATGGGGATCGATATGCCGGGGAGCGGCTCGTAGACGATGACTCGGTGGTCGCTGACCCCCCGGCGCTCCTCAGCACCGCCCTTGTCGCATCACACGAGGTCGAGCCTGGCCTCGACCTGGCCGATGTGGGTCCTCGGGTTCCTGGCCATGATCGACAACGTCGACCAGTACATCGTCCGCGGCGCCGCCAACCAGATCGAGAAGGCATTCCACGTGGGCGACTTCGAGATTGGCATCTTGTTCTCCGCCTTCATCATCATGAACGGGATCGCCACGATCCCGGCGAGCTATATCGGCGACCGCTGGCGCCGGACGCGGCTGATGGCGGGAACCGTCGCCGTGTGGTCGCTCGTCAGCGCGCTCGGTGGGGGCGTGCCGCTCGGGGCGTTCGGGCTCCTCGTCGTCGTGCGCGGCCTGCTCGGGTTCGGCCAGGCCACCACGAATCCGGCGAGCGCGAGCGTCCTCGCCGACTACTACGGCATCGATCGGCGGGGGAGGGCCTTCTCGCTCCAGTACTGCCTCACGTATGTCGGCCTCGGGTTCGGGCTCATGATCGGGTCGATCGTCGCGACCCACTTCGGACGCTACGGCTGGCGGCTCGCCTTCTTGGTGTCGATCGTCCCCGGCCTCGTGCTCGCATGGCTCTGCTGGCGACTCCCCGAGCCCAAGCGGGGAGCCGCCGACCGGGCGCACGTCACCGGCACGGCGGACCTCGAAGCCGACCATCGAAGCGAGCCGCTCTTCCCCGGGGGCATCGGGCAGTTCACCGGGCAGATGCTGCGGGGGCTGCGCGATGACCTCCGCGTCATTTTGCGCATCCCCACCATGCGCTACGCGTTGGTGGGCGTGTCGAACATCTTCTTCGTGGTGACCGCGGTGGCGACGTGGATCCCCACCTTCTACGAGCGCCAGTTCGGGCTGACCCAGGGAAAGGCGAACCTCGCGTTCGGCGCTCTCGTCATCGTGGCCGGCATCCCGGGCACGCTCATCGGCGGTGCGATCAGTGACCGCCTCGTGAGCCGCGTCCTGGGTGCGCGCGTGGTCATCCCGGGGGTCTGCCTTGGGACGTGCGCCACATTGTTCTTGGTGTCCTTCATCCCGATGCCCTTCGCTGCGTCCTTCGCGTTCGAGCTGGTCGGTTTCTTGGTGGCGGCTTCGTCGCTTCCCTCTCTGCGGGCCGGGTTGGCCGATGCCGTTCCGGCCCAGCTGCGAAGCACCGGAAGCGGTGCATTCAACGTGACGACCCTCATCTTCGGGTCGGCCGCCGCGCCCCTTTTGACCTCGGCGGTCGCGACCCAGTTCGGCGGGAACTACCGCGTCGCCTTCTCGATCGTGATGCCCATCGCGTTCAGCGGGTGCATCGCCCTGCTGCTGGCTCGCCGGCACATCGAGAGGGACACGGCCGCCGTCTTCGAGGCCATCGCGGCGAGCATGGAGCAACAGGGCGAGCCGCCGCCCCGTGCGCCCTGAGATGCGCATCGAGGAGGTGGAGGCCTTCGTCGTCGGGCTATCCCTGATCCGAGAGGTGCAAAGCGCCGGTCTGCGCCACGCAGACAAGACGACGGTGTTCGTGAAGGTGCGCACCGACACCGGATCGGGATGGGGCGAATGTGCCGCGTACCCCGGTGCGCGTGAGCCCGATCCGTCCATCGACGCCGTCGAACCCGGCGCAATCGACGCCGTCGCCGCGCGCCTAGTCGCGGCGGTGTCGGCGGGGTCGTGCTCCTCGGCGCTTGCCGCGGCGTCGGCGTGCGATCCGCGCTCGGTCGCCGAGCAGACCGTCGCCGCAGCGCTCGAGATGGCGCTGCTCGACGTCGAGCTTCGCTCCGATCGCCGCCCTCTGGCCGATGTCGTCGGCGCCGACCGGCGCGAGGTCGAAACGGGCTCGCTCGTCGGCATCCCCGAGCGCCGCGACCTCGGGCCGTTCCTTGCCGAGGTCCAGGCTGCGCTCGAGGCAGGGGCGCGCCGGCTTCGGGTCAAGATCGAGCCGGGATGGGACCACCGGCCCCTCGAGGCCCTGCGCGAGCGGCACGGCGACCTCCTCATCCAGGCCGATGCCAACGGCTCCTACGGGCGATCGTCGCTCCCCGCCCTGCACAGGCTCGACGCCTATGGCCTGCGTTGCTTGGAGCAACCCTTCGCGCCGGACGATCTCGAGGGACACCGACGCCTGGCCGATGCGATGGCGACGCCGATCTGCCTCGACGAGTCGTTGTGGTCGCTGGCCCAGGTCCACAGGGCGCTCGCCGCCGGGGCGTGTCGCGTCGCATGCCTGAAGCCGGGCCGGCTCGGGGGGGTGGCCGCCACCGTGGCGGCGGCCGAGGCGTGCGCAGCGGCGGGCGTGGACTGCTTCATGGGCGGGTTCTTCGAATCGGGCCTCGGGCGCAGCGTGAACGCCGCCGTGGCGGGGCGGCCGGAGTTCACGCTCCCAGGGGACCTCTCGGATCCGGCCGGGTACCTGGTCGAGAACCCCTTCTCGTATCTCGAAATCGACGACGGTCTTGTGCGCTTGTCGACCTCGCCCGGCGTGGGCTCGGATCCCCTCGTCGAGGTGCTCGAGGGCCGCACGCTGCGGTCCCGACGCCTCCACGTGGGCGCCTGATCCCGGGTCGGATCCCGAGGGCGAGGGCGTACAATCGGGCGCCCATGGCACGGTTCTTCGTCGAACGTCGGATCCGCGACGTCCACGACCGGCTCGTGCGGGCGCGCCAGGAACTGGCGGTCCTCGACGAGCAGTACGCGGTGGTGTCCGACGCGGCCGAGGACGCCAGGCTGCGTTCGCTCGTCTCTGAGACGCCGCTCGCCGCGCACGACTACGGCGAGGTGAAACGGCACGCCGACGCGATGGCGCGGGCACGCGAGGCGCTCCTCTCCACGGTGGCCGAGCTCGAGCACCGCCGCGAGGAGCTGATCCAGCAGGTCGGGGGAAGGGGCACGTGAGCAAGGAGAACAAGACGCCGGTGCGGGTCGTCATCGCCGAGGACGAGGCCATCGTCCGGCTCGACCTGAAGGAGATCCTGCTCTCAGCGGGCTACGACGTCGTGGGGGAGACCGGACGGGGCGACGAGGCCGTGCGCCTCTCGGCAGAGACCCGACCCGATCTCGCGATCTTGGACGTGAAGATGCCCGGCATGAGCGGGATCCAAGCGGCGCGCGAGATCACCAAGGATGCCCAGATCGCGGTGATGGTCCTCACGGCCTTCAGCCAGCGCGAGCTCATCGAAGAGGCCCGCGACGCCGGCGTGGCCGCCTACCTCGTGAAGCCGTTCCGCCGCGACGAGCTGCTGGGCGCCGTCGAGCAGGTCTTGGCGTCGTGCCGTCAGGAGTGGGCGATCGACGCCGAGATCGAGACGTTCGGCGCGGACGGCAGCGCCGCCGAGGACAAGATCGCCACCCGCAGGGTCGTCGAGGAGGCCAAGGGCCGACTCATCGAGCACTCCGACATGAGCGAGGCCGAGGCGTTCTCCTTCATCCAGCGCACCGCGATGCGGACGCGGGCGAGGATGCGCGAGGTGGCTCGCCAGGTCCTCGACGGCTCGCTGTCGCCGTGAGGGTCGTGGCCGAAGCGTGAGCGAAGCCAGGACGGGCCCCCTCGTCATCCTCGACGGGATGTCGCTCGCCTTCCGGGCCTACTTCGCGCTGCCCCCCGAGCTCACCACCAAGGCCGGCACGGTGACCAACGCCGTCCACGGCTTCACCTCCATGCTCATCTACCTCGTGCGTGAGCACCGGCCGGCCTCCATGGCCGTGGCGTTCGATCCGCCGGGGCTCACCTTCCGCGACGAGTTGCACGCCCAGTACAAGGCGGGCCGCCCCGAGACCCCCGACGAGCTCGTCCCGCAATTCGACATGATCCGCGCGACGGTCGCCTCGCTCGCGATCCCGATCGTGGAGGTCGCCGGTTACGAGGCCGACGACGTGCTGGCGACGCTCGCGACCGAGGCCCGCGACCGCCATTGCGAGGTCATCGTGGTGACGGGGGACCGCGATTCGTTCCAGCTCGTCGAGGACCCCTACGTTCGGGTCCTCTACAACCGGCGCGGAGTGAGCGACTACGCGCTCTACGACGAGGCCGGGATCGAGGAGCGCACCGGGGTGCGCCCGGCGAAGTACCCGATGCTCGCCGCCTTGCGCGGGGACCCCTCGGACAACATCGTCGGGGTTCCGGGCGTGGGCGAGAAGACGGCGGCCAAGCTCCTCAACACCTACGGCGACATCGAAGGGATCTACGCCAACCTCGAGTCCTTGACGCCAAAGCTCCGGGAGAACCTGGCGGCCTCCGAGGATCAGGTGCGGGTCAACCTGCGGCTCATCCCGCTCGTGCGCGACGTGCCGCTCGACGTCACCGTCGACCAGCTCTCGCTCGGCGGTTGGGACCTCGACACGGCACGCCAGTGCTTCACCGACTTCGAGCTCAAGTCGACCTGGGATCGCGTCGTGCCCCTCCTGAGGGACGGCACGTTCGGGCCACCGGCTCCGGGTTCGGGCGATCCAACGACGGTGCTCGGTGCGCCCGGTGTCGTCGGCCCGGCCGAGGAGATCGCCATCGGCGAGATCGGCATCGCCGTCGACCGGCGTGACCTCGTCGCGCCGCCCGAGGTGGAGCTCGCCGAGCGTCCCGAGGACGCCGTCCGCATCCTGGGCGAGCTGGTCGCCCTCGGCGAGCGTCTCGCGCTCGTCGGCGCCTGGAGCGGCCTCGCCGGTCGGAGCGCCCTGAGCGGCGTGGCCGTGGTGGCGAGCGGAGATGCTCCTCGGGCGCTCTGGGTCGCCGGTGTGCAGCTCGAGCGGTTGCCGGTGCGCCGCGCCATGGCGAAGCTGGCGGGCCGGCCGATCGTCGGTCACGAGGTGAAAGAGCTGCTCCGCTCGCTGCTCTGCGTGGGCATCGGGGGCCTCGAGCCGGTGATGGACACTGCGGTCGCGGCGTACCTTCTCGATCCCGCGCGCGGCGACTACCCGCTCGCCGAGATCGCCGCCCCGTTCCTCCAAGGCGTCATTGAGGAACGCCCACCGCCAGAGCCCCAGGGTCGCCTCGCCCTCGAGGGGGCGCCCCCGGTCGACGTCGCGGTGGCGACGGTCGGCGAGGCGAGCGTGGTGGCCCAGCTGGTCGACCCGCTCCACGGCGCCCTCGAGTCGGCGGGCATGGCCAAGCTGCACGACGAGGTCGAGAGCCCGCTCATCGGCGTGCTCGCCCGCATGGAGGTCGCAGGCATTCGCGTCGACACCGACGAGCTGCGCCGGGTCTCGAAGGAGCTCGCGGCCGACTGCCAGACCCTCGAGGGCGAGATCCACGAGCTCGCGGGGCACGAGTTCAACGTGAATTCGACCCCCCAGCTGCGCACGGTCCTCTACGACGAGATCGGGCTCAAACCCGGGCGGCGCACGAAGACCGGGTACTCCACCGACGCCGCGACGCTCGAGGGCCTTCGCGACCAGCACCCGATCGTCGAGACGCTGCTCCGCTACCGCGAGGTGGAGAAGCTCCGCTCCACCTACGGCGAGACCCTGCTCGCCGAGGTCGCCGACGACGGCCGGATCCACGCCTCGTTCCGCCAGACCGTGGCCCGCACGGGGCGCCTGTCCTCGGAGCGGCCGAACCTCCACAACATCCCGGTGCGCTCGGACTCGGGCAAGCGCTTCCGTCGGGTATTCGTCCCGGCCGAGGGCCACGAGTTCCTCGTGGCCGACTATGACCAGATCGAGCTGCGCGTCCTCGCCCACCTGGCGGGCGACCCCGGTCTGCGCCAGGCGTTCGCTTCAGGCACCGACATCCATCGGGCGGTCGCCTCGGGGGTCTACGGGATCCCGGTCGAGGAGGTGACCCGCACCCAGCGGGAGTACTCGAAGATGGTCTCCTATGGGCTCGTCTACGGCATGGAGGCCTACGGCCTGGCCCGCCGGCTCTCGACGGGGGTGGAGGAGGCGGCCGAGATCATGAGCCGCTACTTCGGGGCCTTCCCGACCGTGCGGGCGTACATGGACGACACGGTGGCCGAGGCTCGCCGACGCGGCTACACCCGCACCGCCTTCGGCCGGATCCGGCCGCTGCCCGAGCTCTCCGACCGGAACTTCCGGGTGCGCCAGGCGGCCGAGCGCCAGGCGATGAACGCCGGCATCCAGGGCATGGCGGCCGACCTGTTCAAGACGGCCCTCGTGCGGGTCGACCGGGCGCTCGCGAAGGGGGGCCACCAGAGCCGCCTGGTGCTCCAGGTGCACGACGAGGTGATCGTCGAGGTCGCGATCGAAGAGAAGGCCACGGTCGGTCCGCTCGTCCACGAGGCGATGACCACGGCGGCCGAGCTCTCGGTGCCCCTCGAGGTCTCGATGGCCTGGGGGAAGTCGTGGGCCGAGGCCAAGGGCGGGTAGCCGGTGGTACGCTATTTGTCCTGGCCGCAGCCTTCGGGCCTTGCAGCACCCCTCGCCGCTTGCGGCGACCGTTCCCACTGAAAGCGAGTCCGTTTCCTCCATGTCCGCCGAGACGATTGCCCCGTGGTCCGAGGAGGCCATGGGCACCTTCGATGACGAAGGCCACTACCTCCCCCGCAAGATCACCGAGGACGACATGGGCGGCTCCTCCCTCGAGGACGCCATGGCGGGAACGATCGTCGAGTTCGACGACGGGGACCTGGTCGAGGGCAAGGTGGTCAAGATCGACCGCGACGAGGTGCTCTTGGACATCGGCTTCAAGTCCGAGGGCGTCATCCCGGCCCGGGAGCTGTCCATCCGCAACGACGTGCACCCCGAAGAGATCGTCTCGCTCGGCGATCACGTCGAGGCCCTCGTGCTCCAGAAGGAGGACAAGGAGGGCCGGCTCGTCCTGTCGAAGAAGCGGGCTCAATACGAGCGGGCCTGGGCCACGATCGAGCGCCTGAAGGAGGCCGACGAGATCGTGAAGGGCCCGGTCATCGAGGTTGTGAAGGGCGGGCTCATCGTCGACATCGGGCTGCGCGGGTTCCTCCCGGCCTCGCTCGTCGAGTTGCGCCGCGTGCGTGAGCTGCAGCCCTACGTCGGACGCATCATCGAGGCCAAGATCATCGAGCTCGACCGCAACCGCAACAACGTGGTGCTCTCGAGGCGGGCCTGGCTGGAGGAGGCGCAAAAGGAGCAGCGCGGCGACTTCCTCACCAACCTGAAGCCCGGCGAGCGACGCAAGGGCGTGGTCTCCTCGGTCGTGAACTTCGGCGCCTTCGTGGACCTCGGCGGCATGGACGGGCTCATCCACGTGTCGGAACTGTCGTGGAAGCACGTCGACC
>DAHUZM010000165.1 GCA_027306525.1 Acidimicrobiaceae bacterium | reverse complement strand
CTTCGAGCGAACGGTCAAACCGAGCGCGCGCTACTTCGGCGCGATCGCCCGCGCCAACTCCATCTCGTCGTGAGGCCCGAGGTGCTCGGGCGGCTCTGGTCGCCGGCCCGACCCGGTGAGGCGGAGCTGTGCGGCATAGATTCGGTGCACAAGGAGGGGGCATGAACGAGCTTTCGAAGGCCGCACGCAGGCTGGCAATCGCTCTGGAACCGGCCGCAGGCCAGGTGTACTTCTCGCCCGAGGCGCACGAGAACTATGCACGGCTCGGATTCGGACCGAGTCCCGGCGACTTCTCGGGTGTCGCCGCACCGGAGATGGCCGCCTACTTCACCTCCCGCGGATCGATCATGGGCCAGGTCTCAGGCGAGGTCGTCGCGGCTGCCTTCGGGGTGTTCAACCCGGCCATCGTCGTGCCCTCCGTCACTCACGGGTGGTCGCTCACCGACGCCGCGACCATCTGCGCCGCTCGCGACCGAGGAGCCATCGGCCAGCTCGCACGCATCTTGGGCGAGCACCCCGAGGGGCTGGATCGAGCGAACCAGATCCTGGCCCGCGCCGTCGGCGCGCTCCGCCCGGAGGGTCGTCCGCTCTACGGCGGTTTGGCGACGTTGCCGCTCCCTGAACCCGCCCTCGGGGCCATGTGGCGACGCACCGACATGCTGCGCGAATTTCGGGGGGACTCCCACATCAACGCCTGGACCGCCGCGGGCGTTGACGCGTGCGAGATGTGCCTCTTCACCGAGCCGTTCTGGGGCCTGCCGCTGCGCACCTACAGCCGCACGCGGGGATGGAGCGACGCCGATTTCGACGCCGCCGAAGCACGGCTGGTCGCGCGCGGATGGCTCGTGGAGGGCGGGTTCACCGACGCCGGACGCGAGGAGCGGGAGCGCATCGAGCTCGCCACGGACCTGCAATGCCGACCCGCCATCGAAGCCGTCGGCGACGACCTCGATGAACTCGTCGCGATCCTGTCGCGATGGGGTGCGGCGATTCGCGAGGCGAAGGGCTACCCGGCGTCGGGCCCACAGGAGCTCGCGAACGCGGTATCGAACAGCCGCTAGCCCGAGCGGGAGCTCGAGGGTCCCCAAGGCGGCGAGCCCGCTACCCCCGACTGGCGAGCTCGCTCAGGAGCTGGCGCGTCCGCCGCCGAGAGCCGGTGCGATCCTCGCCGACCGGGAAGGGTGCCGCCCACACATCGGTGGCTCCCACGTCGAAGAGCTCTTCGATCTGGCGAGTGACCTCATCCTCGGGCCCGACGATGGCCGCCTCTGCCGGCGACGCGACACCACCATGGGCCAGGATCCGTTGATAGTTGGGCAGGGTCCCATATCCCGCGAACTGCTCGCCCGCCGCCGAGCGGGCCTCGCCGACGTCGTCGTGGACCGCGACCGGCAGCCCGGCAACGATGCGGGGCTGCGGCCGCTGCGCCGAGTCCGCCGCGGCGGCGATGCGCGGCGCGACATGGGATCGGACGGCTTGGGCGTTCGCCATCCAGAGGATCGTGCCGTTCGCGAGGCGGCCTGCGATCTCGAGGAGCTTGGGGCCGAGCGCAGCGACGAGGACCGGTGTCTCGTCGCCGAGTTGCTCGGTCAGGGCCTTCACGTAGTCCTCGACGTGGCGTCCGACATGCTCGTAGGAGTACCCCATTCGCTCGATCACCATTTGGTGCGATGGCCCGATCCCGAGCGTGACCGGACGGCCGATGGCCGAGGCAACCGCCTTGATCCGATTCGCCTGCAGCATGGGATGGCACGGGTAGGTCTGCAACACCGAGGTGCCGAGCTCGATGCTCGTGGTCGCCCGGCCGGCCAGCGCCATCTGCACGAGCGGATCTCCACCGATCGCCCCCGCGTACCAGAGGCTCGAGAACTTCGCCGATTCGGCTTCGATTGCCTGCTCCGTCGAGCGCTCGACCGTGTTGCCACCACCGCTGATTCCGATCCGCATGCACGGGAGCCTACCGAGGCGCGCTCCACCCGGACGAGGCGAGCAGGGTGCTCCGTCCACCTCGCGACCTTCTCTTTGACCCATCGGGTCCGTTTCGCCTCGATGCGAGGGCGGGATCCGCCGGTGGGACGGCGAGAGGGCCCGCGACTCGCGACGCGTTTCCCTCCCGCTTCGCCCGGTCACCGACCGGTACGATGCCGAGCAAGGTGGTGTGCGATCCTTGACGACCAGACCCGTGGCTGATTGGGCGTCGGACTTCGACGTCCTCGACCCTGCATACGTCGAGCGCCCGTTCTCGATCTGGGCCGACCTGCGAGAACGGTGCCCCATCGCGCACACCGACCGACGGGCACCGACCTGGATGCCGACCCGCTACGAGGACGTCACGGCCATGGCGCACGACGTCAAGCACTTCAGTTCGCAGCGCATCGCGGTGATCCCGCTCCAGGTGAACGAGGGCAACGAAACGGGTCAGGTCGGAGAGGACGGGCCTTCGCTCGAGTACGGGCTCCCCCCGATCTCGGCGGATCCCCCGTTGCACACCTGGACCCGCCGGCTTCTCCTCCCGTGGTTCTCGCACCGCAAGGTCGCCGAGTACACGCCGTTCACCCGAGAGCTGTGCCAGCGCCTCCTCGACGGTCTCGCCGGGTCCGACGAGGCGGATGCCGCCGCCGACTACGCGCAGCAGATCCCCGTGCGGGTCATCGCCCACATCCTCGGGGTGCCCCTCGAGATGGCCGACACGTTCACGGGCTGGGTCCGCGAGGTGCTCGAGTTCGCCGACGACATCGAGCGTCGGGAGCACGGCATCCTCTCGATCGTCGAGTTCTTGTCCTCCGAGATGCAAGGACGACGTGAGCACCCGGGCGAAGACCTGCTTTCCGTCCTCCTCCAGACCGAGGTGGACGGTGCGGTGCTCGATGACGCCGTCGTGCTCGGGATGGCGGTCCTGCTCCTGATCGCCGGCATCGACACGACCTGGAGTGCCATCGGCTCGTCGATTTGGCACCTCGCGACGCATCCCGATGACCGAGATCGTCTGGTCCAAGAGCCCGAGCTCATGACGCTCGCGGTCGAGGAGCTCTTGCGGGCCTACTCCCCCGTCACGATGGCCCGCATGGTGACCGAGGACCTCGAGTACAAGGGCTGCCCGATGCACTTCGAGGACAAGGTGCTGATGAACTTCCCAGCCGCGAACCGGGACCCCGAGTTCTTCGAGGACCCCGATACGGTGCACCTGGACCGGGAGAACAACCGGCACGTCGCTTTCGGTTCGGGGATCCATCGCTGCGCGGGGTCAAACCTCGCCCGCATGGAGCTGCGTGTGGCGCTCGAGGAGTGGCTCGCACGCATCCCCAGCTTCAGCCTCGTCGAAGGAACGACGGTGAAATGGGCGGGCGGGCAGGTCCGCGGGCCACGCACCCTCCGGGTGCGGCTCCGATGAGCACCGCTCGAGCGGAGGCGCGATGAGGATCCGAGTCGACCCCGACAAGTGCCAGGGTCACGCGCGCTGCGTGGGCATCGCGCCCGAGCTCTTCGAGGTCGACGACTACGGGCTGTCGTCGGTCACGGTCGATCCGGTGCCAGAGGGGTTGGAGGCCAAGGCCCGCCTCGCCGTGGCCAACTGTCCCGAGTATGCGGTCGAGGTCATAGAGGAATAGGGCGAAGCCCGGGCGGTCGGTGCCCTCCTAGAGCTCGAGACCCACGGGTGCCCGAGGGGTCGTGACCGCCTGGATACGACCCATGAGATCGGCGGCCCGTTCTCGCTCGGCGTCGGTGCGCGCCGGCAGCGCCAGGGTCATCCTCGACGCGTACTCCCGGTGCGCTTCGAGGAACCCCGGTAGGTCGTCGTACCGGCAGACCTGCGTGAGCTCGGCAACCGCCTCGATCGGCACCGCCTCTCGCATCTCGTCCCAGCGGCCCTGGAGCGAGAGCGAATGGAGCTTCTGGCCCAGCTCCTCGAGACCGTGGAGCTCGAGCACGGAGTGATAGGTCCTCGTCGACCCGTAGAAGGAGAGAGTCTGGCGCATGGCGAGCATCTTCTCTTCGATCTCCTTCTCGTCGTCGTACAAGACGAGGTAGCCGCTGGCCGCGATCTCGAGGTCGGACCAGGTCCGGCCGCTCGCGACGAGACCCTTGCGCACGGCCGGGAGGAGCACCTCGCGCATGTATCGATCCGACATGATCCCCCCATGGGGCATGATCACGTCCGCCCGCTCGCCTCCCACCCTCGCCATCCCTGCACCCACCATCGCAAGTCCGATCTTGGGCAGCGGGTGCTCGATCGGCCCCGGATCGAAGTTCGGGCTCATCAGCGTGTAGCGGTACTCGTTGCCGACGAAGGCGGGCTTCGTGCGGTGCTGCCAGGATTCCCAAATCGCTCGCATCATGTCGATGTACTCACGGATGCGCGGCGCAGGTGCCGACCATGTCCCGCCGAATCGCCGCTCGTTGTGCCCCTTCACCTGGGTCCCGAGCCCGATGCTGAACCGGCCGCTCGAGAGCTGCTGGATGTCCCACGCCTCCATGGCGAGCACCATGGGGCTCCGGGGGAAGGCGATCGTCACCGAGGTCTGCAGCTCGACCCGTTCGGTGGCCGTCGCCGCGAGGGCCATGGTCAGCATGGAATCGTGGGCGAGCTCGCCGCAGGTCACGATGTCATAACCGAGCTGCTCGGCCCGCCGGGCGGCCCTCGGGGCGTCGCTCGGCCATCCCCCGATCCCCGTCGTCAGCCTCACGGCAGCACCTCCTCCCACAGCGCACGCTCGACTTCCATGGGCGCGTCCTCGACGTGTGTCGCGGGGCCGAACACCATCGTGGAACGGGATCCTTCCTCATAGCGCGGCCATTCGGGAATGCCCCGATGAGAGGGGGCAGCGGAGCGGGCGAAGCCGATCCACGCCTCCATCATCTGCTCGCTCAGGCCGAGGGCCCCTGGCCCCGATCCGGCGAAACGGTCCATCCCCGCCACACCGAGGTTCCCGAACACAAAGGGGATCTCGAGGGCGTGACACGCGCCGAGCGCTCCCCCCATTGCCGGGGATTCCCAGTTGAACAGGTAGCAATAGGTGTCGGGCTGATGACGAGCATGGGCCTCGGCGGCGCGCAGCGTGCCGACCCGGAACATGCGGTCGCTCTCGACTGCCGACCACAGCTCGCGCGGATCGATCGGATCTCCCCGCGGGGCTCGAGCCCTGCGGTAGGCATCGACGATGCCGGCCGTGCTCCGGTCGATCCCGTCGAAGGCAAGACCACGCTCGAGACGACGAAGCACGAGGTCCTCGTCGGGGTCGCGGTTCTGTGGGTCGGCCACCATGAAGAGCTTTGCCTCGTCGCGGTTGGTGCCCACCATGAAGGGGACCCGCTCCGCCGATCCATCGACGAACGCCTCGAGCGGCGCGACCGGCATGCTCGCCCCGTCAACGACGGGGACGAGGACGAGGCCGGCGCCCGCACGCGAGCTCAGGACGCTCCCCTGGGCCTCGAGCAGAGCCTCGAGCGGCACCGAGCGCAGCTGACTCGGGGTGCCGAGCCCGAGCTCGGCGAGCAGCTTGGCCGCGTGCTCTTCGGCACGGGCCATCGTCATCCCCGACGGCGGCCCGCTCTGGGAAATCGCCCGGTGGAAGAGGCCCCGCGCGCTCGGCATGACGAGCAGGTCGCTGACGGACATCCCACCGGCCGATTCGCCGAAGATGGTGACGTTGCCGGGGTCCCCGCCGAAGGCTGCGATGTCGTCGCGGACCCAACCGAGCGCGGCCACCTGGTCGAGCAGGCCCCAGTTGCCCCGGGCCCCCCCGGCCTCCTCGTCGGCCAGCTCGGGATGGGCGAGGAACCCGAGGATCCCGAGCCGGTAGTTGACGGTCAGCACCACGACGTCGCCGCGCTCGGCCAGCGGGCCACCGCCATAGAGCGCCGACGCACCCGACCCTCCCGTGAAGCCGCCCCCGTGGATCCACACCATGACCGGGCGCCGCCCGTCGTCCACCCCCGGCGTCCAGATGTTCAGCGTGAGGCAGTCCTCGTCTTGGGCACCGGGCGCGTCGCCGGTCAGCGGGCTCGCCGGCACGTTCTGCGGCGCCCAGGGCCCGAACCGGGCTGCGTCGCGCACGCCGGCCCAGGGTTCGGGAGGCCGAGGCGCGCGCAGACGGAGCTCGCCAACGGGTGGCCGCGCATAGGGGATGCCGCGGAAGACCTCCAGGGCGCCCTCGCGGACCCCCTGCACCGTCCCAAAGACCGTCTCGACCCTGGCCATCTCGCCCTCCCCCGTTCTCGGGCCACACCCTAGGAGGAGCGACCCGGGTCGGGCGGCCTTCGAGGGATCGACGGCACCGGCCGAGGAGCGGCAAGACTGGCCAACCATGACGACCGAGGTGCGGACGATTGACGCGAGCGAGACCGACGACTGGATCCATGCGCTCCACATGCCGTTCCTGGGCCATGCCGACGAGGAGTCCTATCGGCGCTGGCGCCTCCATGTGGAGCCGGAGCGGACGTGGGTGGCCGTCGAGGGCGACCGGTTCGTCGGGACCAGCTGCGTCTTCTCGCGAGACCTGACGCTCCCGGGGCTGGCCGGGGAACCTGCGCCCACGGTGCCCTTCAGCGCCGTGAGCGGCGTGGGCGTGCACACCACGCACCATCGCCGAGGGCTGCTGCGCCAGATGATGGGCCAGATGCTGTCCGACGGGATCGCTCGCGGCGAAGCGATCGCCGCGCTCATCGCCTCGGAGGCGACCATCTACGGGCGCTTCGGCTTTGGGTGGGCGACCTCGAGCGCGGACGTCGCCCTCGCCCGCCGGACGAACCGGCTCCGAGAGCCGGTGCCCGAGCTCGATCTGGAGCTTTGCGACGCGCGGGAGGCCGCGAAGAAGGTCCCGGCGCTCTTCGACCGACTGCGCCGGGCCCGTCCCGGGCAGGTGAACCGCAACGACGCCTACTGGGAGGACGCATGGGAGGACCCGAGGGCGATTCGCGGGGGTCTCTCGAAGCACTTCTATGTGCTGTGCGATGACGGCTACATCGCGTATCGCGCCAAGAACAGCTGGAACTCCGACGAGGTCAACGTGCTGCGCGTCGAGGACCTGTTCGGCGCGAGCACCGAGGTCGAGGCGGCGTTGTGGCAATACCTCCTCGGCGTCGACCTCGTGGACACGATCACAGCCGCCCGCCCCCTCGACGAGCCAGTTCGCTGGCGCCTGGAGGACCCGCGGGGCCTCTCGGTGACCGGGGTCCGCGACATGCTCTGGATCCGGGTGCTCGACGTGCCGGCGGCCTTGACGGCACGCCGGTACCGCCACAAGGACACCCTCGTGCTCGAGGTCGACCCGGCGCCAACCTGGACCGATGGAGACGGACGGCCAGGCGGTGATCCGGCTGCGGGCCGTTGGGTGCTCGAAGCCGGACCCGAGGGGTCGTCGTGCCGGCGGGCCAGGAGCGGCGAGGCCCCCGAGCTGCGGCTCGGCGTGGCCGAGCTCGGGGCGGTGCTCATGGGCGGCCAGGACCTGACCTCGAGGGCACAGGCGGGCCGCAGCGTCGAGCTCGTCTCTGGCGCCCTCGAGCGGGCCGACACGCTCTTTGGGTCCAGGCCGGCCCCCTTCAGCTCGACAGGCTTCTAGCGGTCGGCTCGGGCGATCAGTCCTCGCGCTCGGGCGTCACCATCGGGCGACCGTACGTGGTCACCGAGAGGAACCGCACCGGCAGGCCGCGCAGGCGCAGCGGGCCGTGGGGGACGTTCCCGTCGAACTGCAGGGAATCGCCGGGGTGCATCTCGTAGGAGGCGCCGCCGTAGCCGTAGTCCATCTCCCCCTCGAGCATGTAGAGGAACTCGGTACCCGGGTGCTGGTAGAGCGGGAAGACCTCGTGCTCGCTCGTGAGCGTCACGAGCATGGGTTCCATCCGCTTCGCGGGGCCACGCATCGAGCCGAGCAGCTGATAGCGGTGACCGGTGCGGGTGCCCGGTCGCCCGAGCTCGGGACCGCCTCCCGAACGCGTGAACAGCGCGTCGCGTTCCTCGTCCAGCCCCTCGAACAACGAGGTCACCGGCACATCGAGCACCGCGGCCAGCTTGGAGATCGTCCCCAGGCTCGGCGAGACCTGGGCGTTCTCGATCTTGGAGATCATCGCCCGCGAGAGGCCGACACGCCTCGCGAGCGCAGACGAGGACAGTCCGAGCTCTCGCGATCGGCTCCGGACGTTCCAACCGATCACCGCCTCGAGCTGGGCGCTCGACGGGGGCGAATCGTCCTGCGGCTGCTCCCCGGCGTCGAGCGCACCGGCCGGCGAATGGTGCGGAGATCTCACGCAGCGGGCGTGCGCAGCGCCAGCGGGGCCCCGAGCTCGTCCTCCGAGGATCCCTCGTGCTGGCCTTGCTCGTCGGCATCGGCGACGAAGACGCGGCGCCGTCCCATCTCATGGACGATCGGCGCACGCACGGTGAGCACACCATTGCCGATCGACGCGCGCAGGCCGTCGAGATCCCAGCGCTCGCCGAGGAAGAGCCGGCTCGAGAAGGTCCCGTGTTGGCGACCGGCCTCGATCACGTCGACGCCCTTGCCCTGCATGAGCCGCCGAGAGACCTCGACGACGAGCGACCGGTCTT
>DAHUZM010000162.1 GCA_027306525.1 Acidimicrobiaceae bacterium | reverse complement strand
GACATCAACTTCTTGGCCTGAGCGGTGTTCTTCGCACCGATCGCAGCCACCATATGGACGAGGTACCCGTGATTGGTGGCCCGCACGATCTCACCGTTGCGCAGCGTCGTCGGACCGTGGAACGCGAAATCGACCGCCGTGATCGTGGCGTCCGGGATCGGCAGGGAGGCGGGGCTCGCCGCCGGCACGATCGTGAACGTCGCGTAGGGCGGAGGCCCGGAGTTGCCGTTGCTGCCGCTCGGCCCGAAGTCGAGGGCCGCATAGTTGCCCGCAGTGAGCGTCGTCTGGAGATCGCTGGTTCCCTTGAGTGCGTCCCCGCCGAAGACGATCGAACCGTACGGCGCGGTGGCATTCGGATCGTTCGAGCTGCCGACCGCAGCGAAGACCTGCTGGACGGTGACGCCCGGGTTCAGGCGGAACAGGATCGGGGAAGCGTCGGATTCACCCGTCACCGTGGAGCGGATGTCCACCGCCCCCGAGACGAGTGAGCCGCCCACCGTGACCGACTTGCCGTCCATGGCGAGCGTGATGACCGGGAGATCCGAGGCTTGCGAGGCGGCGGATGCCGCTCCCGACGTCAGGTTGCACAGCAAGCCGCTCGCAGTGGTCATCATTGCGAGCGCCACCAGCGGTAGTCGTCTCATGGAAATCAACTTGTCTCCTTTGCATTGTGGTTCGACGGCTGGATCGCCGTCTGGTCGTTGACGCTTCGCGAACGGGGCCCCCAGGCGCGCCGTGGCGCGCAGCGGTCGAGGGACCAGTGCTGCGGATCGTTGGCCTCTCCCGAGCGCTCGGCACCCTCGTGGTGCCATCGGCCGCCCGTGGGCGCCTCGACTACGCACCGGGTCCCCCCGGTGGCTCGGCACCCCCGGTCGGGGATCCGGCCGGTCTTGTGCTCCGCTCGCCAAGGCCCGCCCTCTGGGCCTTGGCCTGGGCCACTTCGAGCAGGGGGCCGACCGCCTCGGGCTCGACGCCCAGGCACTCGGCAATCAGCTCATCGCCGGCCCCGAGCGCAGCCAGGCGCAGCGCGAGGAGATGGGTCCGGGGGAGCTGGCGCTCTGGAGGTGTCTCGCCCACCCCATGACCGTACGAAGACGCGAGATCCACGTCTTCCGTAACGACTACGGAACTTTTCCCGGTAGAGTCCCGAATCCACACTGAGGTCCGACCGGGTGGGTCAGCGAACCGGCTGACCAGCTCTTCGGTCGGCCGATCATGAAATTCGCGATGATCGAACGTTTAGCGCTCGTCGGGCGGGCCGAGGAGCTCGCCTACCTGCAGTCCGCGGCGGCCGAGAGGCATGGAGCGGTGATCGGTGGCGCCCCCGGGGTGGGCAAGACCCGCCTCGCTCGGGAGGTGGCGGCGAGCCTCCCCCAGTGGCACGTCGCGTGGAGCGCTGCGACCCCCTCGACCGCCGACCTGCCGCTCGGAGGTGTCGCGGGCCTGGGGCTCGGCGCCGGGGCCCTGGATTCGCCGGGCACCGGTGCGCTGTTCTTCGCCCTCACCGCCGAGCTGGTCGAGCGGGCCGCCGGACGACCCGTGCTGGTCGTGGTCGACGACGCACATCTGCTCGACGAGCTCTCGAGCGGCTTCGTCCACCACCTGGCGGTCTCCAGCCCGGTGTCGGTCCTGCTCACCGTGCGGACGGGCGAACAGCCGCCGCCGACGATCGTCCGGCTCTACAAGGACGTCGTGCTCTCTCGTCTGGAGCTCCAACCGCTCGGCATGCACGAGTTCGCCGAACTGGCGGCCACGATGCTCGGGGGCCCACTGCATGGCTCCACCGTCGATGCCCTGTGGCGGTCGACCGACGGCAACGTCCTCTTTCTGCGCGAGCTGATCGCTGATGCCGAGGACGCCGGCACCCTCACAGTCGAGCGCGGCGCGTGGCGATGGCACCCGGGGAACCCGGTCGGGCCGCGATTGGGGGAGTTGGTCGCCGAACGAATGGGCCGTCTCGACGGCCCGCGCCGGCACTTCGCCGAGTTGCTTGCGGTGGGCGAACCGCTGTGTCCGGGGACCCTCGACCACGTCGCACCCGACGTCGACCTCGCGCAAGAAGAGCGCGGCGGCCTGATCGTCGTGGAGGAGGACCGCCGAAGGCTGACGGTACGACTCGCTCACCCGTTGTTCGCCGAGGCCATCAGGGCTCGGCTCGGTGTCGCGGCGCGACGGGACGTGCTCGGGCGGCTGGCCGACGCCCTGGAGGCAACCGGGGCTCGCCGACACGGTGATCTGCTCCGGCTGGCCATCTGGCGCCTCGAGTCCGGGACGACATCGGACTCCGAGACCCTCGCCGTCGCAGCCGAGATCGCCCGGCGCGAGTTCGATCCTGCCCTCGCGCTCCGTCTGGCCCGTGCCTCCGTCGAGCTCGAAGCGAACACGAAGGCCGAGGTCGTGCTGGGCGGTGCGCTCGGTGAACTGGGACAGTTCGCCGCCGCACTCGAGGTCTTCGAGGAGGTCGACACGTCGACGCTCGACGACATCACCCTCCAGCGCATGACCCGCGATCGGGCATGGGCCACCCTGCACGGTCCCGAGGGTTTCGCCGGCGTCAGGCGAACGCTCGCCGATGCAGAAGGAGCCACGTCGGATCCTCTCGTGCGCTGTCTCGCCCGGGGTGATCTCTGCGCGGCACTCGCATACGACGCCCGCTTCGCAGAGGCGACCGAGGTCGGCGAACCGCTGATGGCACCGGAGATGGACGAGCGTGTTCGCCTGCGCTCGCTCGCCGGTGTCGGGGCGTCCCTCGCCATGGCCGGACGCCTCGATCGGGTTCTCGCTTTGTGTGACGACCTCGAACCTGTCGCCATCAGAAGGCTCCAAGAGTTCCCCCAGGCGCTCGGGTGGGTGCTGGCGGCCCGGACCAACGCGATGGTCCTGGGCGGGCGGATCGCGACCACCATCGAATGGCTGACCCCGCTCTTCGCCCCCGGCGCGCCCCCGGTCGGCAGGCCGAGCGACCACGCCTACGCACAGGTCAAGTTCGCGATGGCGCTGCTCCTCGGGGGGCTCGCACACCGGGCGATCGATCAGCTCGAAGCGGCGATCGGCACCCTGCGCACCAACGACACCAACGGCTGCAGCGTGCTCTGCCTCTCCTCGATGGCCGAGGCCCACGCGCTGCTCGGCGACCTGGAACTCGCCACCGAGCTCGCCGAGGAAGCGGTCCGACGACGCGACACCGGGTTCGTCCCGTTCGACGGCGAGGCCGCCCGTGCCCGGGCGTGGGTCCCGGCCCTGGCCGGCGAAACCTCCCGGGCCGTCTCCGAGCTCTTGAGCGCGGCCGACGAGCTCGAAGCTCGCGGCCAGCAGGCGTTGGCCCTCCATGCGCTCCACGACGCGCTGCGGATCGGGGCTCCCGTCGGAGCGCAGGTCGAGGACATGGCAGCGGTCGTCGACGGCACGTTCGCCGCCGCTGCCGCCCTCCACGGAGCGGGGACCCGACGCCAGGACCCCGAGCTTTTGGCCCGGGCCATCGACGTCTTCGCCGCCGAGGGCATGTCGCTGCACGCGGCAGAAGCGGCCACCGACACCGCACAGGTCCTGCGCGCTTCGGGCCGGACGGGCCAAGCGGCTGCGATGAGCCGGAGGGGTGCCGTGGCCCTCGCCGACACCGAGCTCGGTGCCCTTCCGCTTCCCCGCCACCGAGTGACGACGTCCTTGCCCTCGCCCCTCACCCGCCGCGAGCTCGAGGTCGCCACCCTCGCGGCGAGTGGGCTCGCCAATGGCGAGATCGCGTCGAGCCTGGTGCTCTCGACCCGCACCGTCGAGAGCCATCTCCACGCCGCCTACCGCAAGCTCGGCACCAACGACCGCAGCGAATTGGCGGCCGTGCTGAGCGCCGAGGCGCACTGCCGTCGTCGGCCCGGGGCCGAGCACGATCTGCACCCCGGTTGACGAGGCACGCGGTCATCTGGGCCCGGTCGCGTCCTCGCCCCTTCCCGCCCGGAGCGCGCCGTGCGACGATCCGCCGCGCCGGCTCAGGTGCCCGATTCGAAGGGGAACCCGAGGTCCGGAGCGCCGAACACGGCCCGGAACCGGAGGCCCTCGGCCCTCGCCATCTCGGCGACGGTGCCCCCGCGGTCGACCACCGCCACGAGGAGCACGGGCTCGGCCCCCGCCTCGCGCACGACCCGCGCCGCCTCGAGCAACGATGTGCCCCGCGTCACAGTGTCCTCGGTGATGACCGCCCGGTCGCCCGGATCGAGCGCGCCGGCGATGCGCCCCCCGCCGCCGTGGTCCTTGGCCTCCTTGCGGACGCTGAAGGCACGCAACGGCCGGCCGCGGGACGCCGCGACGGCTGCGGTGATGAAGGCGACCGGGTCCGCTCCCATCGTGAGGCCACCGATCGCGGTGGCCTCGTCGGGGACCAGCTCGAGCACGGCCTCGGCCACGAGGAGCATCGACTCGGGCCGGCACACCGTCTGCTTCGAGTCGATGAACCAGTCGCTCGTCCTCCCCGACTTGAGCACGAACGTGCCGCGGCGGACCGAGTGAGCGAGCAGGTGCTGGCGCAGCGCCTCATTGTCGGGGGGCGGGCTCACCGGTGGACCACCGACCCCGACCCGGCCACGACCCTCCCGATGACCGCCGAGCCGATCCCCTCACCCCCGGCGACGGCTCGCACGGCGTCGACGTCACCCTCCTCCACCACGAGGACCATGCCGACACCGAGGTTGAAGACCCTGGCCATCTCGTCCTCGGCCACGTCGCCGAGCCGCGCGATCTCCTCGAAGATCCTCGGCGTGGGCCACGTGCCGCGCTCGACCGCTGCATCGAGATCCCCCGGGAGCACCCGCACGAGGTTGCCGGCCAGGCCGCCACCGGTCACGTGCGCGCACGCGTGGAGGGCCGGTCCGACCGCGGCCTGTACGGCACGCACCGCCGGCGCGTAGATGACCGACGGCTCGAGGAGGACCTCCCCGAGCGTCCGCTCGGCACCGCCCCACGCCGGTTCGTCGAGAGAGCGGGCGGCCCGCTCGAGCAGCACGTGCCGGGCCAGGCTGTAGCCGTTGGACCGCAAGCCCGGTGAGAGGAGCGCGACCAGCACGTCGCCCCGGCGCACGCGGGGGGCACCGAGCTCCTCGCCCCGCTCGACCACCCCCACGGCGAACCCGGCCATGTCCAGATCGTCCTCGGCCATGGCGCCGGGGTGCTCGGCCGTCTCCCCGCCGATCTGGGCGCAGCCGGCCCTGAGGCAACCCGCGGCGATGCCCTCGCCGAGCTCGGCCAGCCGGTCTCCCTCGAGGCGGCCGAGCGCGACGTAGTCGAGCAAGAAGAGCGGTTCGGCCCCGACGCACACGAGGTCGTCGACGCACATCGCGACGAGGTCGAGTCCGACGGTGTCGTACCGCCCGAGGGCCTTGGCCACGAGCAGCTTCGTACCGACGCCGTCGGTCGAGGACACGAGCACCGGGTGCGCGTAGCGAGCCGTGTCCAGCACGAAGAGCCCGCCGAAGCCGCCGATGGAGGAGAGGACCTCGGGCCGGGTCGCCGACGAGGCGATCCTCGAGATCCGCTCGACGGCGGTCTCCGCAGCGCCCAGATCGACCCCGGCGGCCGCGTAGGTGAGGGTGCCGGAACGCGGGCGGGAGGGTCGCCAGGCCATCAGACTCCGGGCAGCGCGGCCTGGAGGGCGGCGGACCCGATCGCGCCGTCGTCTTCTGGGTCCCCGAAGCTCACCGGGACGGGGACCGGGTAGTTGCCGGTCAGGCAGGCGTCACAGAAGTCAACGCCGGGAGCCCCGATCGCCTCCTTCAGGTTCTCGAGCGAGATGTACGCGATGGAGTCGACGTCGAGGTGGCGGCGGATCTCCTCGAGGCTCATGTTCGCTGCGAGCAGCTCGCTGCGCCTCGGCGTGTCGATGCCATAGAAGCAGGGCCACGCGAAGGGTGGGGACGAGATCCGCAGATGGACCTCGGCCCCTCCCGCCTCGCGGAGCATCTTGACCACCGAACGGACGGTGGTGCTCCGGACGATCGAGTCGTCGACGACGACGAGTCGCTTGCCCTCGATGTTGTCCCGCAGGGGGTTCAGCTTCCGGCGCACCGCGTTCATCCGGGCCTGGTGATCGGGGTCGATGAAGGTGCGGCCGATGTAGCGGTTCTTCACCAGGCCCTGCCCGTAGGGGATGTTCGACGCACGCGCGTATCCCTCGGCGGCCGGCACCCCCGAGTCGGGAACCGCCATCACCATGTCGGCCTCGACCGGCGCCTGACGGGCGAGCAGCTCGCCCATCCGCCGCCGTGCGCCGTGGACCTCGACGCCGTGCAACCGGGTGTCGGGGCGGGCGAAGTACACGAACTCGAAGATGCACAGCCGGTCCGCCACCTCGTCGGTGTCGAAGAGCTGGCGGGAGGAGACCCCCTCAGCGCCGATCGTGACCAGCTCGCCCGGGCTGAGCTCCCGAACGAACGCAGCACCGATCACGTCGAGCGCCGGCGACTCCGACGCGAGCACCCATCCCTCGGGCGCATCCTCCGCCCCCAGCCGGCCGAGGCACAGCGGTCGGAAGCCGTGGGGGTCCCGGACCCCGTAGAGGTGGTCGGCGTCCATCAGCACGAAGGAGAACGCACCGGCGAGGTCGGGGATCACCGCCTCGATGGCGCCGGCCAGCTCCGCTCGCTCCTCGTTCCCCCGTTCGGAGAACTCCGAGGCGAGGAGGCTCGCTACCACGTCGCTGTCCGACGCGGTCATCCCGGGCAGCATCCCGGCTCGCTTGATGAGCGACTCGGTCTCGGTCAGGTTCCCGTTGTGACCCAGCGCGAACCCCGCACGACCGACCGGGCGATAGGCGGGCTGCGCGTTGTTCCAGTCCGAGGACCCGTGCGTCGAGTAACGGGTGTGGCCGATGGCGAGGTGGCCGTGGAGCCCGGAGAGGGTGCGCTCGTCGAAGACCGTCGCGACGAGGCCCATGTCCTTCACGACCGTGATGGTCTGGCCGTCGCTGACCGCCATCCCCGCCGACTCCTGGCCCCGGTGCTGGAGGGCGTAGATGCCGTCGAAGGTGAGCTGGGCGACCGCACGCCCGGGTGCAAAGACACCGAAGACCCCGCAGGCTTCTTTCATCGTCGGCCCTCTGACCCCGCTCGCTCCCCTGCGCCGACCACCGAGCACCCCGCTCGAGCGCAAGCGGAGCGCCGCTGGTACCGGGATTCTCCCACAGGGTGCCCCAGACGCCGGGCGAGATCCGCTGGCCGGCTCGCGGCCCCGGTATCGTCGGGCGGGCCGTGATCGACCTGCACGTCCACTCGAACGCCTCCGACGGCACCGACCCGCCCGCCTCGATCCCCGAGCTCGCCGTCGTCGCGGGGTGCGCTGCGGTGGCCCTCACCGACCACGACACCCTGGCGGGGTTGCCGGCGGCTCGAGCTCGCGCCGAGGAGGTTGGCATCGAGCTGATCGGGGGCTGCGAGGTCTCGTGCGCCTTCTCGGGCGCGAGCACCCATGTGCTCGTGTACTTCGTCGACCACGAGGAGGGTGCCTTCCACGACGAGCTGGCCGGCCTCCGAGACGACCGGGTGCGCCGCAACCGCCTGCTCGCCGAGCGCCTCGCCGAGCTCGGGATTCCCGTCTCGTATGACGAGGCGGTTGCGCTCGCTTCGTCCGAGGAGAGCCTCGGACGCCCGCACTTCGCGGCGCTGCTGGTCGACAAGGGGGTCGCCGAGTCGATTCCCGACGCATTCGACCGCTGGCTCGCCCACGGCCGGCCCGCCTTCGTCCCCAAGGCGCGCGTGCTTCCCCGGCAGATCGACGAGGCGGCGCGCCAGTCGGGTGGGGTGTGCGTGCTCGCCCATCCCTTCAGCCTCGAGCTCCCGGCGCGCGAGCTCGACCAGGCGGTCGGGCAGCTGGCCGAGCTCGGGTTCGTCGGGCTCGAGGCCAACTACGCGAGCTACCCCCCCGGGGAGCGCAGGCAGCTCGCCGACCTCGCAGCGCGCCACGACCTGGTCGCGACGGGGGGCTCGGACTACCACGGCACGGTGAAGGCCGGGCTCTCGAGCGGACGGGGGCGGGGTGACCTCGAGGTGCCCGACGACGTCCTCGAGCGCCTGGCGGCCCGTCGGCCCTGAGGCCAACGCGCTCACCGCTGCTCGCCGAGGGCGAGCGGCAGCGCACCCGCCGAGCGCCCGGCGAGCCGCTCGACCGAGACGGCGAGCAACCCCTCGATGCTGAGCTCGTCACCACCGACGGTGCCAAGCACGTCGACCCGCAGGCCCGCTGCCCCCGCCGAAGCCACGAGCTCGCCGGGTCGGCGGGTCGCCACGACGAAGCGCGACGGCGTCTCGGCGAAGAGCTCCAGGTGGTTCTCGATCCCCCCGATGCGCGCCCCGACGCGCCCCGCGACCGCCATCTCGGCCAGCGCGACCCCGAGACCGCCACCCGAGACGTCGTGCACCGCCCCGACCAACCCCGCTCCTTGCCCCACCTCGGCCGCGACGAGCCCCGCGACGAACGAGACGACTCGCCCGTGCGCTTCGAGGTCGAGCCGCGGCAGCCGCCCGCTGCGGTGGTTGCGGCACTCGACCGCCCATCGGCTCCCGCCGAGCATCGGCCTCGACCTGGGGGCCTGCGGCGACACCAGCACCAGCGTGGAGCCCTCCTCCCAGCCGACGCCGGGGGCTCGGCCGGTGAGGACCTCCACGAGACCGAGCGCCCCGATCACGGGCGTCGGGAGGATGTCGACCCCTCCACTCTCGTTGTAGAGGCTGACGTTGCCGCCGATGACCGGGAGCTCGAGCGCTCGACAGGCCTCCGCCATCCCGTCGATCGCCTCGGAGAGCTGCCACATCACGGTCGGATGCTCGGGATTGCCGAAGTTGCAACAGTTGACGACGGCGACCGCTCTCGCCCCCACGCACGCCAGGTTGGCCACGGCCTCGGCGACGAGCATCGCCGTGCCGGCCCGCGGATCGACGGCGCACCAGCGAGGGTTGCCGTCGGTGGTCACGGCGACCCCCCGGCGCGACGGCGGGAGCCCGGGGCCCGCAAGCCGGAGCAGCGCGGCGTCGCCCCCGGGTCCCTCGACGGTGTTCAAGAAGAGCTGGTGGTCGTACTGGCGATACACCCACGCGGCGTCGGAGAGCAAGGAGAGCAGGTCTGCTCCGCAGTCATCGGGAGGCGCGAGGCGTTCGGGCCCGTCGTCCAGGCGCACCTCGAAATCGGCGGGTCGGGCCATCGGGCGGTGGTATCGGGGACCCTCGTCGGCGAGGGCCGCCGCAGGCACGTCGGCGAGCACCGGTCCCCCGGGGTGCTCGCGAATGCGCAGCCGGGCCACCCGCCGACCCTCCTCGACATCGGGCTCGGTCACCCTTCCGATCACCGAGGCCCGGACCTCCCAGCGCGCGCACACGCCGGCCACCGTCGGCCAGTCCTCGGGCGTGACGATGGCGAGCATCCGCTCCTGGCTCTCGCTCGTCATGACCTCCCAGGGCTGCATGCCGCCCTCCCGTCGCACCACGGCCGAGAGGTCGACGTCCATGCCCACCCGGCCCCGGGCCGCCGTCTCGCTCGTCGCGCAGGCCAGTCCCGCTCCGCCCAGGTCCTGGATGCCGACGACCAGGCGGGCGTCGAGGAGCTCCAGGCACGCCTCGATGAGGCGCTTCTCTTCGTAGGGGTCGCCCACCTGGACGCTCGGGCGCTTCGATTGGTCCGACGCGCCACCGCTCGATGCGCCGTCGAATCCCGCCGAGGCCAAGACGCTGACCCCCCCGATGCCGTCGCGACCGGTCGACGCACCGAGGAGCACCACGAGGTTGCCCGGGCCCGACGCCGCGCCGAGGACGAGCCGCTCGACCGGAAGGGCGCCCATGCACAGGACGTTCACCAACGGGTTCTGCTCGTAGCAGGGGTCGAAGGTCAGCTCCCCACCGACCGTCGGCACCCCCACGGCGTTGCCGTACGAGGAGATGCCCGAGACGACGCCTTCCAGGAGCCAACGCTGCCTGGCGTCGTCGAGCGGGCCGAAGGACAGCGGATCCATCAGCGCGAGGGGCCGCGCCCCCATGGTGAAGATGTCCCGGAGAATGCCCCCCACGCCCGTCGCCGCACCCTGATGGGGTTCGATCGCCGATGGGTGGTTGTGGCTCTCGATGCGGATGGCGACGGCGATCCCGTCACCGGCGTCGATCACCCCGGCGTTCTCGCCGGGACCCACCAGCACGCCTGGGCCCTCGGTCGGGAGCCGCTGCAGGTGGACACGCGAGGACTTGTAGGAGCAGTGCTCGCTCCACATCACCCCGAAGAGGGCCAATTCGAGGTGGTTGGGCTCGCGCCCGAGAATGCCGACGATGTCGCCGAACTCGTCGTCGGTGAGGCCAAGGGCACGATGCAGAGGCTCGACTTCGCCCTCCACGACAGCCACGCGGCCACGATACCGGTGCCCAGCAGGGCGCCGATCCTCCAATCGCCCCCGAAACACCCCGGTGGCGTTGGTGCGCGGGGCTCGCGGCCAGGAGCGATCTGCGTCCTCCGACGCGATCGACCAGCGCGGCGGACCCTTCGGTGCAATGCGGCGGTGCGATGCGGCCGCTATCGCTGTTTCGATACCGGTGATCTCCGCGCGTGATGCCACCATACCAGCCGGTAACTTGTGATGATTTCCCTCCATGTCGTCCCCGCACAGGACCGCAAATCTGGAGAAGGACCCGTGCGGCCGGGCATCTGGAGGTCGAATCATCCGCGCCTGCAGCCCGTGTGATCGGCGATCTATCTCTCGAACGAACCCAACAATGCGCTTGGACTTGGCTCGTCATATACGCGACAATGAAGCCATGCCGAAGACGAGCACAAAAAGTCAAGGGATGACCGCGCAACACAAGGCGGCCCTCGCCAAGGGCCGCGAGGAAGGCCTCGCTGTTCGCCGCTATTTGGAGGCCATCGAGTCGTCCCGGCCCAGGCGCGGTCGGAGACGCACGCCGGCTTCCATCACCAAGAGGCTGTCGGCAATCGAAAGCGAGCTGGCCACCGCCGATCCGCTCACGCGACTGCACCTCATTCAGCAGAAGAAGGACCTCACCGAGGAGCTCGGAAAGGGCGGCGAGACCGAGGACGTGACCGCCCTCGAGAAGCAATTCATCAAGGTCGCCAAGTCCTACGGAGAACGCAAGGGCATCAGCTACGGCACCTGGCGTACCGCCGGCGTGAGCGCTGCGGTCCTCCAGAAGGCCGGCGTGGCGAGGACCCGCGGTTAGCCAATCCTCGCTGCGAGCAGCGCCCTCAGCAATACGAGGCCGTCGTCGGAGCCAATGAGCTTGGAGCTCGCCCGTTCTGGGTGGGGCATCAGGCCGACAACATTGCGGCCCGCGTTGCATATCGCAGCGATGTCGTCGACCGACCCGTTGGGGTTTTCCTGATATCGGAGCACGATGCGCTCTTCGGCTCGCAGCTCGTCGAGGACGCGGTCGTCGCAGACATAGCTCCCGTCGAAGTTGTTGACCGGTATGCGAAGCGTCGTGCCTGCGGGCACGCCGGCGGTCAACGCCGAGCGATCGGAGGTGACGACCAGGTCCACGGTCGTGCACATGAATCGGAGCGTTCGGTTCTTCTGCAACGCCCCGGGGAGCAGACCGGCCTCGGTCAGGACCTGGAATCCGTTGCAGATGCCCACCACCGGGCCGCCCGAGGCGGCAAAGGCGGCGACGGCCTCCATGACCGGGGAGAACCGGGCGATGGCCCCGGGGCGCAGATAGTCACCGTGCGCGAAGCCGCCGGGAAGCACGACGACGTCGACCCCGCGCACGGTCGCCTCGCCGTGCCAGAGGAAGATCGGCTCGGCGCCGACAAGGCGGAGCGCCCCAGCCACGTCGTGCTCGCAGTTGGTGCCGGGGAAGACCACCACGCCCGCCTTCTGGGCCATCAGTCCCGACCCGGCTCGACCGTGGTGGAGACGTCCTCCATGACCGGATTGGCCAACAGCGCGGTGGCGAGCTCCCGGGCTCGCTCGGCGGCCGAGTCCTCGTCGTCCGCCTCGATCGCGAAGCGGAACGAGCGGCCGGTCGACATCGAGGACACGTCGTCGAAGCCGAGGGCGGGCAGCGCCCGCTCGATCGTCGCGCTCTCGGGATCGGCGATCCCCGGACGCAGGCGCACCTCGACGTGCGCGTCGAACCTCACCGGACCCTCATGTCACGCCGCCAGAGCACCTACGCCGGACCGTACCAGTCGGCGAGCGAACGTCCGGTCACCCGTTCGTACGCCGCGATGTAGCGGGCCGAGGTCGCTTCGACCACTTCTCTCGGGAGCGGCGGCGGCGGCGGTGTGCGGTCCCAGTCCTGTGCCGACGCCCAATCACGCAGGGGCTGCTTGTCGAAGGCGGGCGGCGTGGTCCCCGGCACGACGGCATCGGCCGGCCACAACCGGGACGAGTCCGGCGTGACGACCTCGTCGCACAAGACAAGGCGCCCCCGGATCCGACCAAGCTCGAACTTCGTGTCTGCCAGGATCAAGCCGGCGTCGGCGGCACGGGCCGCAGCGCGCCGGTACAGCGCCAGGCACACCTCGCCGGCCTCGGTCACCGTTCGCTCCCCCACGATCTCGGCGGCCGCTGCGAGGTCGATGTTCAGGTCGTGACCCACCTCGGCCTTGGTGGAGGGCGTGAAGACCGGCTCGGGAAGCCGGTCGGCGAGCCTCAGTCCCGGCGGCATCGGCTGCCCGTGCACCGTCCCGCTCCGCTCGTACTCCTCGAACGCCTGGCCCGCCAGGTACCCGCGCACGATGCACTCGAGCGGGAGCATCTCGGCCCGGTGCACCAGCATCGCCCTGCCCGCCACGTCACCCAGCGCAGAGAGGTCCCCGAGCACGCCCTCGATCTCGGCGGGATCGGTGGAGACCAGCGAGTTCTCGACGATGTCTCGCGTCTCTTCGTACCAAAAGGCGCTCATCGCCGTGAGCACGCGACCCTTCTCGGGGATGGGCTCGGCGAAGACGACGTCAAAGGCGCTCACCCGGACCGAGGCCACCATGAGCAGCGTGTCGGCGCCGGTGGCATAGAGGTCCCGGACCTTGCCCGAGCGCAGCAATGTCGGTGGCACCCCTAGGACGCCCCCGCTTCGAGACGGTCGAGTGCGGCGATCACCCGGCGCGAGTGCCGGAGCAGCCGTCCGAGGTCGAACGCCTCGTCGAGCTGGTCCCCTCCGAGGGTGACCTCGGGGTCCTCTTCGAGCACCGCGCGAAAGGCCCGGCGCGACTCCCACGCAACGCGGGCGTCGCGTTGGACGATCCGGTAGGCGTCGTCACGCGTGGCCCCGCCGGCAACGAGCGCGAGAAGCACCGACTGGCTGAAGACGAGCCCGAGCGAGCCGTTGAGGAGGTTGTCGAGCGCCCGATCGGCGTGCACGACGAGTCCCGAGACGAGCTCGTCACAGTTGCGGAGGAGGTAGAGCGCGAGGGCGGTGGCGTCGGGGATGACGACGCGCTCCACCGAGCTGTGGGAGATGTCGCGCTCGTGCCAGAGCGCCACGTCCTCCAGCCCGGAGACCAGGTAGCCACGCAACACCCGGGCGAGCCCGCACAGGCGCTCGGCCAGCACCGGGTTCCGCTTGTGGGGCATCGCCGAAGAGCCCTTCTGGTGCGCGCCGAAGGCCTCCTCGACCTCACCGATCTCGGTTCGCGCGAGGTGGCGGACCTCGGTCGCGATGAGCTCGACGGTCGACCCGAGGGCCGCACACGCATAGAGGTACTCGGCGTGCCGGTCTCGCGAGATCACCTGGGTCGCTGGCACCGGGTCGAGCCCGAGAGACCGGCACACCTGCGCCTCGACCTCGGGCTCGATGTTCGAGTACGTTCCGACCGCCCCCGAGAGCTTGCCGACGGCGATCCGGCGCCTCGCGGCGGCGAGACGCTCCCGGTCGCGGCCCATCTGGAGCGCCCACAGCGCGAACTTCGCCCCGAAGGTGGTGGGCTCGGCGTGCATGCCATGGGTGCGCCCGGCCACGGGGGTTTCGGCCAGCTCGCGGGCGCGGGTCACCAGCGACGCGAGCAACCCGTCGGCCGCCTCGATCAGGAGGTCCGAGGCCTGGACGAGCGCGACGCTGAGGGCGGTGTCCACCACGTCCGAGGAGGTCAGGCCGAAGTGGACCCAGGATCCCTCCGGT
>DAHUZM010000152.1 GCA_027306525.1 Acidimicrobiaceae bacterium | reverse complement strand
CTTCGCGTTCGGTGCCATGGAGAACCTCGGGTGCGTGACCTTCCGTGAGACCGCGCTCCTCGTGGACCACCGGGCCGCAGCACGCACCGACCTCGAGCGGGTGGCCGACGTGGTCGCCCACGAGCTCGCCCACATGTGGTTCGGCGACCTGGTCACCATGAAGTGGTGGGAGGGCATCTGGCTGAACGAGGCCTTCGCCACCTTCATGGAGGTCCTCTGCGTGGACGCGTTCCGGCCGAGCTGGGAGCGCTGGGTGAGCTTCGGCCTCGAGCGCGAGGCGGCGCTCGCCGTCGACGGCCTGCACTCCACTCGGCCCATCGAGTACCCCGTCGGGTCCCCCGAGGAGGCCGACGGGATGTTCGACGTGCTCACTTACCAGAAGGGCGGGAGCGTGCTGCGCATGCTCGAGCAGTACCTCGGGGCCGACACCTTCCGCGACGGCGTCCGGCGGTATCTGTCGACGCATGCCCACGCCAACACGGTGACCGGTGACCTGTGGGATGCCCTCGAGGCGGTCTCGGGTCAGCCCGTGCGCTCGGTCATGGACTCATGGATCCTCCAGGGCGGCCACCCCGTCGTGGCCCGGGAGGGCTCGAGGCTCACCCAATCGCCCTTCGCATACGGCGCTGCCGGGGGGGCGAGCGCGATCGGCGAACGCTGGTCGGTGCCCGTCATCGCCCGTCCCCTACGGTCCGAATCGACCACGACCCTGCTCTTGGACGAGCCTTCGGCGCCGCTGCCTGCGCTCGAGGAGCCGGTCGTCCTCAATGCGGGGGGCTGGGGCGTCTACCGCGTCGCCTATGGCGAGCATCTCGGACCCCTCGCCGCCAACCTCGGCGCCCTGAGCGCACTCGAGCGGGCCAACCTCTTCGCCGACACCTGGGCGCTCGTGCTCGCCGGCCGCGCCGCTCTCGCCGCGTTCTTCGAGCTCGCGGCGGCGCTCGGGGACGACAGCGAGCCGGCGACCTTCGCGACGGTCGCCGGAGCGCTCGCGCTCGTCGAGCGCTGCGCGCAGGACTCGTCGCGCGGGGCGCTGGCCGCCGCCACCCGATCGCTGCTCGGCGGCCGCCTCGCCTCGCTCGGCTGGGAGCCCCGCGCCGGTGAGGGCGAGCGCATCCCGAGCCTGCGCTCGCTGCTCGTCGCGACCCTCGGCACCATCGGACACGACGAAGCGGTGCGGAGCGCCGCGGCGTCGCGCTTCGACGCCGCCCAGGGCGGCGGGGCGCCACTCGACCCGAACCTCGAGTCGGCGGTCCTCGCCGTCGTCGCCGATCAGCGCCGGGCCGGCGACTACGAGGCCTTCTACGCGCGCTACCAGTCGGCGACCACGCCCCAAGAGGAACAGCGCTACCTGAGCGCGCTGGCGTCGTTCCCCGACGTCGCCCTCGGCACCCGGACCTTCGAGCTCGCGCTCCGCGAGGTCAGAACCCAGGACGCGCCCTATCTGACCGTCGGCCTGCTCACCAACCGGGTCGCCGGCCCGGCCGTGTTCGAGCAGCTGGCCGAGCACTGGGACGAGGCGCTCGAGCGTTTCCCCTTCAACAGCCACTCGCGGATGCTCCAGGGGATCCGCACGATGTGCACCGACGCCGCGTTCGCCCGCCGGATCACCGAGTTCCTGGGCGCCCATCCCCTGGCGTCCGGGCAGCGCAGCGTCGACCAGGCCATCGAGCGCCTCTGGATCAACGTCGAGTTCTGTGCGCGCGAGCGCGACGACCTCGAAGCGACGCTCGGGCGCGTGGTGCGCGCCGGGCGCTAGCCCGAGCGGGCGGGCCCGTGAACATCGCCATCGCGGCGACGGTGTTCGGCCTCGTGGCCGTCGCCGAGCTCCCGGACAAGACGATGATCGCGAGCGTCGTCATGGGCAGCCGGGGTCGCCCGATGCCCGTGTGGGTCGGCGCGACCGCCGCCTTCGCCCTGCATGCGGCGCTGGCGGTGCTGGCCGGGCGGCTCGTCCAGCTTCTCCCGCACCGCGCGCTCGAGGCGGTGGTTGCCGTCCTCTTCGGCGTAGGCGCGCTCTATCTGCTCTTCGTGCCCGAAAAGCGCGAACGCGAGCGCGGTGTGCGCGCTGCTCAGGCCGAGGAGGCCGCCGTGCGAGCGCCCGCGTGGCGCGTCGCTATCAGCGCCTTCGGGGTGATGGCGATCGGCGAGATCGGCGACATCACCCAGCTGCTCTTGGTGAACCTGGAGGCGCACTACAAGTCACCGATCTCGGTGTTCGTGGGCGGGTTCCTCGCACTCACGCTCGTCGCAGCGCTCGGCGTGTTCTCGGGCCGGGCACTGCTCCGGGTGCTCTCGCTGTCGACGATCCGGCGCATCGGGGGGATCGCGCTGCTCGGCTTCTGCGGCTACAGCGTGTACACCCTGGTGTCATGAGCACCCCCGCCCTATCGCCCCGCCGCCTGGAGCTTGTCGCGCTTGTCCGCCTGACCCGGGGCTTCATGCCCGACGATGAGGGCGAGGCCCTGCTCGACGCGGCGCTGCGGTCCTGTCGGGCCTTCGGGGGTGCCGAGGCCCCCGTCCTCGTCGAGATCGGCGCGTGGTGCGGCAAGTCGACCCTCTATCTCGGGGCGGCAGCCGAGGAGACCGGCGGCGTCCTCTTCAGCGTGGATCACCACCGGGGCTCCGAGGAGAACCAGGCCGGCTGGGAGCACCACGACGCGGACCTGGTCGACCCGGCCGACGGGCGCATCGACACCCTCCCCCACTGGCGCCGCAGCGTCGCCGGCGGCCGGCTCGAGCACTGCGTGGTCGGTCTCGTCGGCGACTCGCCGACCATCGCCGCGGCGTGGCGCACGCCGCTCGCGTTCTGCTTCATCGACGGCGGCCACGGCGCCGAACCGGCGTGGGCCGACTACCGGGGATGGGCGCCGCACGTGGCGGTCGGCGGGTGGCTCGCGATCCACGACGTGTTCCCCGATCCAAAAGACGGCGGGCGCCCCCCCTACGAGCTGTGGTGTGACGCTGTCGCCTCGGGGGCCTGGGACGAGGACGGCGCGACCGGCAGCCTGCGGGTCCTGCGCCGGGTGCGCCCGGGCTGAGCCCTTCAGGCCGGGCGGGGCCGGGCCGAGCAGTCGCCCGTGCTCCATGAGCAGCTCGACTCGGGGAGGTCAAGGGGGGCCGGGAGCCCCTCGCCTCTGAAGAGGCCTGAGGCAGCGGTGGTCCCACTCAGGGCGTCTGCGGCCAGGATCATCGCGGCGGCCGTGTAGGTGGTGCGCTCGGCGGCCGGGAACGTCGACTCTTCGGGGTAGGCCATCCCCGTCCAATAGGAGCCGTCGGCAAGGCGCAGGCCTTGCGCATCGACGAAGAGCTGCCGGGCGACCTGATGGAGCCCGAGCGCCTCGAGGGCGAGCACGGTCTCGGCCGTCTCCGCAGCGGTCACCCACTGCTGGCTCGAGACGCAGCGCACCCCGCGGCCCTTCAGCACGTAGCGGTCCCAACCGCTCACGATGCGGTGGTGGGCGGCGTCGAATGCGAGCGCGCCGGCCAACACCGGGTAGTACCAGTCCATGGCGTAGTCGTCCTTCGGCGCGAAGGAGCCTGCGTGGTGGGCGACGGCGTGCCCGAGACGTCCGGCGGCGAGCTCCCACTCGGGCCGCTCCTTGCCGAGCAGCTCGGCGACCGCGACCGCGCAGCGCAGGGCGTGGTAGATGGACGACGAGCCCGTCAAGAGCGCGTAGGTCTCGCGCCGCCCCGACGCGTCGAGCGACCAGAGCACCGAGCCGTCGGGTCGCTGCCATCGCAGCACGAAGTCGATCGCGGCCTCCATCGTCGACCAGTAGCGGGCGAGGCCGTCGACCGCGCCAGTCACCTGGTAGCGGTGAAAGAGCCCGGTCGCCACGTACGCGCAGACGTTGGTGTCGAGCCGGGAGTCCTTCACGCCCTCGCGCAGGTAGTAGTTAAACCAGCTCCCGTCGGGGTGCTGGCGGTCGGCGAGCCACGAGAAGGCGGCCTCGGCCTCGTCGTGGAGCCCGCACGCCGACAACGCCATCGCCGCCTCGACGTGATTCCAGGGGTCACAGTGCCCCCCCTCGAACCACGGGATCATCCCATCGGGTCGTT
Source organism: Acidimicrobiaceae bacterium (assembly GCA_027306525.1). Lineage (GTDB taxonomy): Bacteria > Actinomycetota > Acidimicrobiia > Acidimicrobiales > RAAP-2 > Palsa-461. Next base: position 20,442 of record DAHUZM010000152.1, on the reverse strand, counting down.
GGACCGCAGCGATCGAGGACGCGCTCGCCAGCACGTCGGACGCGCTGAGGACGCCCTCGACCTCGGGGACCGCGACGAACAGCGAACGGTCGGTCACGCCGCGCTCATCTCGTTCACCCTCGCGGGAACCCCGCTGCGGGCGGGGGGCTCGGGCGCGGCTGCGTGCAGCGACTTCTCCACGTAGAGAACGAGGCTCTTTCCGATGAGGGGCGAGAGCACGCGCTCGAGGACCCGGGTGAGGAGGGGCCGGCGCTCGATGTCCCACACCAAGAAGCGGTGATAGGCGGCCACCGCCCGGTTGGTGTCGTTGGTCGGGCCGACCGCACAGCGCAGCCACCAATAGGGCGAGTGCAGGCCGTGAGCGTGGTGCGCGCCGATGGGTCGCAGCCCCGCCGCCTGGAGCCGCCGACGCAGCTCCGAACGGCGGTAGATGCGGATGTGGCCGCCCGGCACGTCGTGGTAGGCGTCGGACAGCAGCCAGTTGAGGACCTCGGGGCCGCACCGGGGCACGGTGACGGCCATGGTGCCGCCGGGGCGCAGCACCCGGGCGAGCTCGTGCATCGCGGTGGCGTCGTCGGCGATGTGCTCGAGGACCTCCGAGGCGACGATCCGGTCAAAGGTCCCGTCCGCGAACGGGAGCCCGAGCGCGTTCGCCTGGAGGGCGCCCGCGCACACCTGGTCGGCCTGGACCTCACCGGCCTCGACCATGGCCGCCATGACCGCCCGGACCTGGACGACCTCGTCCCTGCCGGCATCGAGTGCGACGACGCGCGCCCCACGGCGCACCGCCTCGAACGCGTGGCGCCCGAAACCGCAACCGAGATCCAAGAGTCGCTCGCCCTCGGCCGCCCGCAGCCGGTCGAAGTCGGCCGTCAGCACGGCGGGCCTCCGGGGACCGGCGCGCCGGGCAGCGGGCGCCCGGCGAGCATCGCTTCGTAGCACGCGGCGGTGCCCTCGGCGGTCACGCCCCAGGTGAAGCGGCTGAGAACCCGCTGGCGGCCCGCCGCCCCGAGGCGGGTGCGCAGCGCCTCGTCATCGAGGAGGCGCCCGATCGCAGCGGCGAGGGCTCCGGGGTCATCGGGTGCCACGAGGAGCGCCGTCTCCCCGTCGGCGCCCACCACCTCGGGCAGCGCACCGCCGGTCGTGGCGACGACCGGCACGCCGCAGGCCATCGCCTCGACCGCCGGCAGCGAGAAGCCCTCATAGAGCGAGGGGATGATCGCGACCTGCGCCTCGCCGTAGAGGGTGGCGAGCTCCCGGTCGCTGATGCCGCTGATGCACCGGACGGTGTCCTCGAGCGCCAGACGCTTGATGGCGCGGTCGACGCGTCCACCGGCCCGCGGCCGGCCGATGACCACGAGCTCGACGTCGCGCTCGGTGCGGAGCTTCGCCACCGCCTCGAGCAGGGGCACCAGTCCCTTCAAGGGCACGTCGCTCGACGAGGTGACCATGAGCCTCCCGGGAAGGGGCGTGACCCCCTCGATCGGCTCGAAGACGTTGTGGTCGACGCCGACGGGCACCACGCTCACCCGCTCGGGCCGCACCCCGAGCTGGGCCGAGATGTCACGGCGGGAGGACTCCGAGACGGTCACGACCGCCGGCAGGCGCCTCGCCACCTTGACCTGCATCCGCAGGAACCCGAACCAACGGTTCGTCGTGAAGCGCTGCCACGCGTTGGTGGTGGGGTCGAGGGCGAGTTGCCGGTCGACGGTGCTCGGGTGGTGCAGTGTGGTGAGGAGCGGCCAGCCGTCCTCGATGAGGCCGAGCATCCCAGAGCCGAGGCACTGGTTGTCGTGGACGAGGTCGAACTCGTCCCGACGACCGGCGAGCACCTTGCGGATCCGCCTCGAGAAGGCGAGCGGCTCCCCGAAGCCCGCCGAGAGCATGATCCCGAACTCCAACAGCGCCGCGAGGTCGTGGAACTCCCGAGGATGGGGGACCCTGAAGGGGTCGGGATCCCGGTAGAGGTCGAGGCCCGGCACCGGCGTGAAGCCGACGCCGGGGTCGAGCTCTGGCCAGGGCTGCCCGGCGAACACCTCGACCGAGTGGCCGAGCGCGACCAGCTCGCGGGTGAGGTGACGGGTGTAGACGCCTTGACCCCCGCAGTGCGGGTTGCCCCGATAGATGAGGAACGCGATGCGCAGCCCGCCCGGCTCGGGGGGCCTCGGCACGATTGGCTCTGGAACCGAGATCTCCTGGCTGCGGGCCCACGACGCGGTCGTCTCGCGCCAGAACTGGCGGGGGCTCTTCATCCCCGAGACCCCCCGACCGGCCCGACCATGGCGCAGAGCCTCCCCGCCAGGGGCGGCCCGGCGCAAGCGGGATCGCCGCCTCCTTGGGGAGGACCCACCCGAGCGGTGCGCCGAGGCGGCGCCCGCAAGACGACCCGCCTCGTGCACAAGACGCTCACCGGGAGGTCCCGATCCGTTCAAGCTGCGGCGGTACGCTGCAAGGGAACGAGGTGAGCATGAGCACCGTCCCGACGGCCCCATCGGCCCCGCACTCCTCGGCCCCAGAGGCCGTCCATCTCTCGAGCGTCGTCAAGCGACCGCTCGTCAGCGGCACCGGGGATCGCCTGGGCAAGGTCGAGGACCTGGTGGTCCGCGTTGGCGAGAGCCCGCATCCGCCCATCGTCGGGGCGGTGGTGCGCATCGGGGGGCGCGACCTGTTCGTGCCCATCCGCCAGCTCTCGGGCCTGGGGGAGCCCTCGATCCGCCTCGAGGGACCGGGCGTCGACCTTCGGCGCTTCGAGCGGCGCCCCGGCGAGCTTCTCTTGGCCCGGGACCTCCTCCCCCGCCACCTGATCAACCTCGTCGGTGGCCGCCTGATCCGCGCCAGCGAGATCGAGCTGGCCCTGATCAATGGCACCTGGGAGGTCATCGGGGTCGACCCGGCCACGAGCGCGGTCCTCCCGCGTCTGGTGCCGGCGCGCTGGCGGCACCGGGACCGGGCCGGCTCGGTGATCGACTTCTCGGCCATCGAGCCCTTCGTCGCCCACGTCCCGACGGCCCGGCTCCGCATTCCGTACCGCAAGCTGGCCAAGCTGCACCCCGCGCAGATCGCCGACCTGGTCGAGGCGGCCTCCCACGAGGAGGGCGAGGAGATCATCGAGGCGGTCGGCGCCGACCGAGAGCTCGAGGCCGACGTCTTCGAGGAGCTCGACCCCGAACACCAGGTGGAGTTCTTGGAGAGCCGCTCCGATGAGCACGCCGCCCGGGTGCTGGCGGGCATGGCCCCCGACGACGCGGCCGACCTCATCATGGAGATCGACCAGGACCGCCGCCTCCCGATCCTGAACATGCTCGCCGCACCGCTCCAGGCGAAGATTCGCTCCCTGCTCAACTACAACCCCGAGACCGCCGGCGGCCTCATGTCACCCGACCTCGTCGTGCTCCCGAGCACCGCCACGGTGGGCGAGGCCCTCGACGCGGTCCGTCGGAGCACGGCGCCCGACGAGGCGCTCAGCGTCGTCTTCGTGCGCAACGAAGAGGGCGCGGTGTGCGGGGTCGCCCCATTGCTCGCGCTGTTGCGCGCCGATGCGGCGGCGTTGCTCGACTCGGTGGCCAAAGAGGGGGTCCCCCACGTGCACGCGGACTGGGATCTCGACTCGGTCGTCCGAAAGATGTCGGATTACAATCTCACGATTGCTCCGGTCCTCGACCAGGAGCACCACGACGTCCTCGGCGTCGTCACCGTCGACGATGTGCTGGAGGAGCTGCTGCCCTCCGGCTGGCGCCGGGACTACGGCCCGGCAGCCCCCGAGGCCTGAAGGCCATGAGAAGGAGCGAGCGCTGAGATCACGAGGTCGGGTCCCAAGACCACCGACGCGCCCGGTCACCGCGCTCGCCCGGAGGTGACTTCGCTCACCTCTCCCTGAGCGCCGCGGGCGTGCGCGTCGACCGTGCGCCTCGAGCGTGGAGGAGGTGAGCAGTGACAGAGTCCGTCCGCGACGACGACCGCCCGGCCGCGGTCCTCGACGAGGCCCACCTGGGCGACATCCAGGGTGCCTTCGGCACCATCCGCCAGCACGACCAGTCGGAACGCCGGACCTGGGGCGCACGCCTCTTGGTGCTGCTCGCCATCATCGGACCCGGGCTGATCGTGATGATCGGCGACAACGACGCCGGCGGGGTCTCGACCTATGCGCAGGCGGGGCAGAACTTCGGGCTCAGCCTGCTTTGGACATTGCCGCTGCTCATCCCGGTGCTCGTGGTCAACCAGGAGATGGTCGTCCGGCTGGGGGCGGTGACCGGCGTCGGCCACGCCCGGCTGATCAACGAGCGCTTCGGCCGGTTCTGGGGCGCCTTCTCGGTCGGCGACCTGTTCATCTTGAACTTCCTCACCATCGCGACCGAGTTCATCGGCGTATCGCTTGCGCTCGGCTATCTCGGGGTGAGCAAGTACATCTCGGTCCCCATCGCGGGAGTGTTGCTCATCGCGATGACGGCCACCGGCAGCTTCCGACGCGGGGAGCGTTTCATGGTCGTGTTCATCTTCGCCAACTTCTTGGTGATCCCGCTCGCGATCTACCGGCACCCCGCAGCCACACCGTTCTGGCACGGCCTGGTGGTGCCCGGAGTTCGCGGCGGGTTCAACTCGACGTCGGTGCTCCTCATCATCGCCATCGTGGGAACCACCGTCGCCCCCTGGCAGCTGTTCTTCCAGCAGTCGAACATCATCGACAAGCGCATCACGCCTCGCTGGATCAACTACGAGCGCACCGACACGGTCCTCGGCTCGCTCGTCACCGTGTTCGCTGCGGCACTGCTCATCGCCATTAGCGCGGCCGCCTTCGAGCACACCGCGCTCTTCGGGCATTTCACCGACGCCGGCGGGGTGGCCCGGGGCCTCGGCCACTACGTCAGCCACACGGCCGGCGTGCTCTTCGCTGTCATCTTGCTCAACGCCTCGATCATCGGCGCTGCGTCGGTCACACTCTCCACCTCCTACGCGTTCGGCGATGTCTTTGGCACCCGGCACTCCTTGCACCGGGGCTGGCGGGAGGCGAAGTTCTTCTATGGCACCTTCACCGGGATCGTCATCTTGGCGGCCACGATCGTCCTCATCCCGGGCGCCCCCCTGGGGGTGATCACGACCGCGGTGCAGGCGCTCGCCGGCGTGCTCTTGCCGAGCGCGACCGTGTTCCTCCTCTTGCTCTGCAACGACCGGGACGTCCTTGGGCCCTGGGTCAACCGGCTGTGGCTCAACATCGTGGCCTTTGTGATCGTCTCGGTCCTGCTCATGATGTCGCTCATCCTCATGGTCACCACCGTCTTCACGAGGATCGACGTCCGGGCGCTCGCGCTCGTGCTGGCCGTGATCCTCGGGGTCAGCTACCTGGTCGGGCTGGTGTGGGTCCTGACCAAGGGCCGCCACGCGGCGGCGACCGGGGCCGTGCGCGAACACCGAGAGCACTGGCGAATGCCGCCCTTGAACCTGCTCGGCCGCCCCAAATGGTCGCGGGGCCGGCTCGTCGGGATGTATGCACTGCGGATCTACCTGGTCCTCGCGGCGCTCCTCCTCTTGGTGAAGGCGATCCGGCTGGGATAGGTCCCGATCGAGGCCTAGCGTGAGCGCATGCTCGCCGACTACGCCGAATACGAACAGGCGATCGGGCTGGACTGGTACTCGCTCGATCCGAACCTTTCCTTCCTCCTCGACCGCTATCTGCCCGATGACGAGGACCGCAAGTTCGCCGAGGAGCACGTCGCCGAATACGGCGAGCTCGCCGGGCGCATCCTTGGGGCACGGGCCGAGATCACCGACGCGCACGGGCCGGTGCTCAACCGCTACGACCGTTGGGGATACGACGTCGGGGAGGTGCAGCACCACCCCACGTGGACCGCCAACAAGGCCGACCTCGTGCGGACCGGCTTCGTCGGTCTCGAGGCGCACGCCGGGCGCAGCGTGCCCGCCGTGGTGACCGCCGCCCGCTCGTACCTGCTCAGCCAGTGCGAGACCGCCGCCTACTGCGCGCTGGGGATGACCGGCGGGGCGGCCGACATCGTGGAGCGGCACGCGCCGAGCGAGATCAGGGACCTGTACCTCGACCGCCTGCAGAGCCTCGACCCCGAGACGGCCTGGGAAGGCGGGATGTTCCTCACCGAGCGCCAGGGGGGCAGCGATGTCGGCGCGAACACGACGAGGGCTGTGCCGGACGGCAACGAGTGGCTCCTCTTCGGGGACAAGCACTTCTGCTCGAACGTCGACGCGGACGTCTTCATCGTGCTGGCCCGTCCCGAGGGTGCCCCCGAAGGGACCCGTGGCCTCGCCACCTTCATCGTCCCGAGCCGCCAAGAGGACGGGGCGCCCAACGGCTTTCGCATCAAGCGGCTGAAGCCCAAGCTCGGCACCGTCGGCGTCCCGACCGGCGAGGTGACCCTCGACGGGGCCCGCGCCTGGCTGGCCGGCGGGCGCTCGCAGACCTCGGACCAGTCAGCGGCGCGCGACGGACGGGGCATCAACCGGATGATGGAGATGGTCAACTCCAGCCGCTTCGGCGTGGCGCTCATGGGCCTCGGCATCCACCGGCGCTCATTCCTCGAGGCGGCCATCTACGCCGCCCAGCGCACACAGTGGGGCCAACGCATCGACCGTTACCCGCTCGTGCGCGAGACGCTTGTCGACCTGCTGGTCGACCTCGAAGCGGGCATGGCGATCACCTTCGAATGCGCCGGCGCCATGCGCGGCGCCGCCGATCAGGACGAGGCGCGGCTCGTCCGTCGCATCCTCATCCCGCTGGCCAAGATGCGGACGACCCGGGTCGCGCTCTGGGCGGCGTCGAACGCGCTCGAGATCTTCGGTGGCAACGGCTACATGCACGACTGGCCGATCGCCCGCCAGCTGCGCGACGCGCAGTGCCACACGATCTGGGAGGGGACCGAGAACATCTTGGCCATCGACGTGCGACGCTCGATCAGGGGCGAGCGCGCGCATCTCGCGCTCGGCAACCGGATCGATCGGGCGCTCGAGGCGGCCTCGCCCCACGCGGTGCTCGCCGGGGCGCTGGACGTCGTCGCAAGGACGCGACGCGAGGCGTGGAAAGCCATCGACGTGCTGGCCGCGGCACCCGAGGACGAGGCGCTCTTGAAGTCGAGGCGCCTGGCCGAGCTTCTGGCCGACACCGCCGAGGCGGCGCTCCTGCTCGAGGAGGCCGCCTGGTCGCTCGAGCGTGACACCGACGCCCGGAAGGCCGCGGTGGCCACCCGCTTCGTGCGACGCAAGCTGGCGGACGAGCTGCTTCGTGGCCTGCTGGTCGAGGACCGGACCGTGCTCGACCACTTCGAGCCCCTGGTCCGCTACGGCGTCATCGACCCCGACACGCTGGTCGCCTGACTAGAACCTCGGTACGTAGGCGCCACGCCCGAGGGCGGCGCTCTCGTAGTCGTCCATCGAGTCGTCGAGGTCGCCGATCACCTCGGTGACCCAATCGAGACGGTCGCGCAGGATCCGCTCCACCCCGCCCTGGAGCGTCGCCGAGCTGATGGCGCACGAACTGCATGCCCCGGCCAGCTGCACCTCGACCACCCCGGTCTCGACGTCGGCGCCCACGAGGACCAGATCGCCCCCGTCGGACTGCACGGCGGGGCGCATCAGATCGATGAGCGCTTGGAGATCGGCGAGCCGCTTGGCCCGCTCGGCGTCGTCGAGCGGGCCACCGCCCGCCTCCGCCTTGGTCGCCTCGTCCATCGGACCTCGCTTTGCGGCGGCGCCGGGGTGCGCCGCCACCTCCATTGTGCCGTGGCCCAGGACCGGCCCGCGCGGCTCAGCTGTCTGCGAACTCGTGGAAGGCGCTGAGCGCTCGGGGGCCCCAGACGGTCGCCGGCCCGCCGTTCATGAGCACGGCCACGCCGATCATCTCGGCCACCTCGGCGACGGTCGCCCCGCGCCGAGCGGCTCCCCGGGCGTGGCTGGCGATGCAGCCGTCGCATTCCCTGGTGATCGCGATGGCCAACGCGATCAACTCCTTCATCTTGGCCGAGAGCTCACCCTCGCCCATGGCGGCCCGGTGCATCTCGGTGTAGCCGGACACCACGCCGGGGACCGACTCCTGCAGCTCCCGGTACGGGGCTCGCAGGTCGTCCAGGACCTCGTGGAAATGCGCCATCGGGCCTCCTTCGTCGCGACGCGACCAGTGTGCCCGAGCGCGGGCCCCGATGCAGCGCTCAGCCCTCCGGCGAGGGCCCCTTCGCCCGGACGTCCTCGACGTGCGCGAACGCCTCGCGCAGCTCCGAGATCCAGGCCTCCTCGTTCGTGGCGACCAGCCGGACGCACCATGCCAGGGCGTCGCTCCTACTCCGGGCCACCCCGGCGTCGATCAGGGTGTCGAGGACGTGGCGCTCGGGCATCCGCAGCCGAGTCATGACGGGCACGCTCGCCGAGGTGAAGATCTCGAGCGAGTCGCCGCAACGGGCACCCCACGAGACGATCTTGGAGAACTCCTGCTCGGCCTCCGGGGCGATGCGCACGCGCTGCTCGCGAGTCTCCTCGCGATGCCCGCTGATCCGGGCCAACTCGGCGGTGGCCCGGTCCTCGGCCGAGGAGCCCGTCGGCAACTCGACCGTGGCCAGGCGCCCGACGATCAGCAGCTCGTCGGCATCGAGGGAGACCTGGGGCGCCTCGATGTACCAACCGCTCGGCACCCGCCCGAGGACCCATGCTGCAACCCTCGCTCGCTGCTCGGCCGTCGGGCGCTCCTCGTTGCGTCGGCCGCGACCACGCCGCGGGCCCCCGGGTCCCCATGGACCGGGGCCCATCCGGGCCCCTCGTCGCCCCCTCGGCCAATTCATCGGATCAAATACCATAATTACATCATTACACTGCAATTATCGGGCGTCAAGCGGGTCCAGCGGCAAGGCTGGGGGCGTGACGATCGAGCACACGAGCCTGGTGGAAGCGCCCATCGCAGAGGTCTTCGCCTGGCATGAACGCGCGGGCGCAGTGGCCCGTCTGCTGCCGCCGTGGCAACCCATCACCGTGTCGCAGGAGGCGGCGACCCTCGACGGCGGCCGCGCCGTGCTCCGGCTGCCCATGGGCATCCCCTGGGTCGCCCAGCACTCGGAATACTCGCCGCCCCATCGCTTCGTCGACCGCCTCGTCTCGCTCCCGATCCCCTGGCGCCACGAGCACCGCTTCGACGAGGAGGGCGACCGCACGCGCGTGACCGATCGCGTGGAGACCCCGGTGCCGGGCCGGGTGCTGCGTGCGACGTTCGCCTACCGGCATGCCCAGCTCGCGAGCGATCTCGGCGTCCAGCTCGAGATGGCACGGCTCGCACCAGGAACGCTGACGGTCGCCATGACCGGCTCGAGCGGCCTCATCGGCAACGCGCTTCGCACGCTTCTCACAACCGGCGGACACCGCGTGGTCCGGCTGGTGCGGCGCGCGCCGGTTGCGGCCGACGAGCGGCGCTGGGATCCCGAGTCGCCGGATCCGGCGGCCATCGCCCAGGTCGACGCGGTGGTTCACCTGGCGGGTGCCTCGATCGGGGGCCGCTTCACCGACGCGCACAAGCGTCGAGTCCGAGACAGCCGGATCGGTCCCACGGCGCGGCTCGCGCACTGCATGGCGGGCCTTCGCGACGGGCCCCGCGTGCTCGTGTGCGCCTCGGCCATCGGCCGATACGGCGCCGAGCGCGGCGACGAGCTCCTCGACGAGAGCAGCGAGGTCGGGTCGGACTTCTTGGCCGCACTGGTCGGCGACTGGGAGCGGGCGACCGACCCCGCAGCCGAGGCCGGGGTCCGCGTGGTGCACGTACGCACCGGCATCGTGCAATCGCCAAGGGGCGGCCCACTGCGCCTCCAGCTCCCGCTCTATCGGGCCGGACTCGGCGGGCGGCTTGGCAACGGCTGGCTGTCGTGGATCGATCTCGACGACGTCACCGACGTCTACTACCGAGCGCTCCTCGACGACCGCGTGTCGGGACCCCTCAACGCCGTGGCGCCCAACCCCGTGACGAGCGCCGAGTATGCGGCAACGCTCGGGCGCGTGCTGCGCCGACCGGCGGTGCTGCCCGTGCCCACGCTCGGACCGCGGCTCCTTCTCGGCGCCGAGGGTGCCCGTGAGCTCGCACTGGCGAGCCAACGGGTCACGCCCCGACGCCTCGAGGAGCTGGGTCACCGCTTCCGGCGGCCGGTGCTCGAGGAGAGCCTGCGGGTGCAGCTGGGTCGCCAGGACACCGGACCCGAACCGGGGAGCCGACGGTAGGCTCTTGGCGATGGAGACCGACGCGACACACGACGCCAGCGACGAGGCTCCGAGGTGGCGCGGCATCAACCATCTCGCGCTCATCACCAATGACATGGACGCGACGGTGCGCTTCTACCACGGCGTGCTCGGTGCCCGGCTGGTGGCCGACCTCGCGGCGCCGGGCCATTTCCGGCACTACTTCTTTGAGCTCGGCCCGGAGAACACAATCGCCTTCTTCGAGTACACGAACCACCCGGTCGAGGTGTTCGCCAAGCCCGCCGGCAGCCCCGACCAGCGGGCCATCCAGTTCGACCATGTCTCGTTCAATCTGCCCGACGAGGATGCGCTGCTCGCCCTGCGCAGCCGCCTGAAGGCGGCGGGATGCGAGATCACCGACGTTGTCGACCACGGCTTCTTGCGCTCTGTGTACTTCACCGACCCCAACGGGATCGCGCTCGAGGCGTCGTGCTGGGTCGTTGACCCGACCGGTCGTCCGGCCGACTACGCCGACGAGGGGCTGTTCTCCGATCCCGACCCCGTACCGGCGGTCGTCGAGCTGCGCCAGAACGGACGGTTGGTCTCGACGCCGCGGACCCAGCTCGCCTGACACACGACCGCTTGACGCGCGAGCCATCGGTCGCTCGGCTGTGCCCTCGCACCGCCGCGACCAGGTCGCGCCTTGTCCCGTGCGCCGCTCGAGCGTCCTATTGAAGCGCCGAAAGCGGGTCGAGAGCGTCGCCGAGCGTGATGCCGCTCGCGGTGATGTCGAACTCGCGGATGTGGGTCGAGTGGGCCGATCCACGGGTCTTCAAGATGGTGAGCGAACGTTTCATCGCGCTGGCGACGCGGACGTGTTGGAGAAGCACGACGTTGTCGGCGACGTGGGAGAAGCCCACGTCGCTCATGCAGGTGACGCCGAAGAGACCGGGAAGTTCGAGCAGGAGCATCACGCTCACCTTGGCGCGGGCCAGGCGCTTGGTGAGCGAGTAGAGGAACTCGCGGAAGCGGAGTTCCTCGGGCGCCGCGACGAGGAGATCGCCCAGGCTGTCGATGACCACGCGCCGTGCCGAGGTCGCCTCGACGCAATCGAGAAGCTCGTAGACGAGCTCGTCGATGTGCAGATCGACCGGGGAGCGTTCCATGATCGTCACCATCGGGTCATCGGCCGGCCATCCGAATCCCTTGATGACGCGGGCGAGCTGGGTCCGCGACTCTTGGAGGCTGAGCAGGATCCCCGGTTGCCGAACGCCTGCTCCGGCGAAGAGGAAGTGCAGTCCCATCGTCGTCTTTCCGGCGCCCGAGGGCCCCGCGACCAGGATCGTCGATCCTGGCCAGTAGCCGTCCGACAGGGCCTCGTCGAGCCCGGATACCCCCGTCGACAAGGCGTCTGTGCCGTTTTCGTAATGCGAAGCATCGACGGGGTCAGCGAGCCGCGGGAAGACGACGAGACCGTCACCGGTGAGCCGGTATGCATGCTGCCCCGATGCGAAGTCGCTACCTCGCAGCTTGAGGACGCTCAGGTATCGAATGGACCGCTCGCCGTGATGCTTCGTGCCGAGTTCCACCACGGCGTCGGCGACTGCGAACTCCGCCGAAGCGATGGCATCGTTGGCGTCGTACTCGCCCACCCACAGCGACGAGATCGCCACGGCGCTGAGGCTCCCGGCGAGATCGTGGAGGAACCGCCGGAAGTCGCGTTCGGTGTCGGCAAAGGACCGGAGCGCCTTGAAGCTGTCGATCACGACGAGCCCCGGTCGATGTTCCCTGATGAGCTCCTCGATCGCCTCCAGGGCTCCGGACAAGCCTCCCTCGTCGAGGACGGGTCCGAGCGTGTCGTAGATCACCGACCGACCGACTTTTCGGGGATCGAAGAAGCTCAGAGACTCTCCGTAGCGCAGCAGCTTTTCGAGCGGCTCCGACACCGTGGAGAGATACAGCGCGCAACGTTGCGATGTGGCGTTCGTGAACAGGCATTTCTCGGCGAGCAGTGTCTTGCCGCTGCCTGGAGCCCCGCAGAGCAGCGTGATCGAGTTGAGGACGAGGCCGCCGCCAAGGACCGTGTCGAGGCGCTCGTTGCCCGTAGAGAAGCGCTCGATCACGACGGCGACGTACGAACCGGGCCGGTGAGTGCGCCCTCGAGCAAGTCACCCACGGCTGCGACGAACTGCAGGGGCTCGAGCGGCTTACGAAGAAAGGCGCTCGCTCCGACGGCGATCGCCGCATCTGCGAGGTCGAGGGAGGAGAGCGCGAGGACGGGCGAGCGGCCGCCGGCGGCGAGTCGGCGGCAGAGCTCCATCCCGCTCGCCATCGCGACCTCGACGATCGAGAGGTCGGGCTCGGACTTCGCGACGATTCCTGAGGCACGGGACGCCTTGCGCACCACCGAGACATCGATCGCCTCTGCACGGAGGAGATACTCGACCAACTCGACCGTGTAACGGTCGCGCTCGGCCAAGAGGACCAATGGCCGCCGGCCGGACCCTCCAAGAACCGGCCCGGTTCCGCCCCCGAGCTGTTCTTGGAGGAGGCGATGCGCGTCTGCCGGGCTCGACCCCTCTTCGATGCGCCGGAGCACGAAGCGCAACTGCTCGACCTGCTCACGCGAGAAGAGGCGCTGTGACCCGCGGCTCCGTGCTGGGAGGACGACGCCGTAACGCTCCTCCCATGCCCGGATCGTGGCGGCCTCGACGTCGAGCATCCGCGCCACAGCCCCAATCGAGTACACCGGCCGCGCCCCCGATCGCGAGGGGGTGGCCGCATCCATCGGGGTGCGGCCTCGACGCTGGTCGTTCAAGACGACCTGCTGGCATCGTGTCGGATGGTCAGCACCGTATCGAGCTGAAAGATCTTCAGCACCCTGCGCACCGACGGGCTGGGGTCGACCAGCACCAGGTTGCCCCCGCGCTCGGCGCAGGACCGATGGGCCGCCACGAGAGCGTTCACCCCGGCCGCACCGAAGAAGGTGACCCCCGAACAGTCCAGCTCGATGTCCCGGCATTGCCCGGACAGGGCCGCCGTCAGGCCCGGGGAGCTGGCGATGTCCATCTCCCCCACCACCCGCACGACGGTCGGGTCTCCCTCCACGACCGTCACCACCAGGTCCTCTCCGGGTTCCCAGTCCCGCCCCATCGCCTCTCTAGAACCTCGACGAAAGCTTCCGGATACTTGAACAATCCTTACCGTGAAGCGCCCCGACGTAAACCGACCAAGCGAGGGTCCCGACGGCCCGAGCCGGGTATTAGAAGCACCGCGCTATGGGAAGCGGGACCCTGCACGTGTGGTCCGGCTCGAGTCGTCGGCCCGCGCCCCTCGACGGGCACGCCGAGAGATCAGCGAGCTCCTTGCCCGAGCCGGTCGGACCGACCTCGTTGACGCCGCGGAACTCATCGTCGACGAGCTCGTGACCGACGCGGTGCTGCACGGCTCGGGTCCGATCACCTTCAGCGCCACCTACACCGCTGGCACACTTCGGGTGGGAATCGAGGACTGCAGCGCCAGGCCGCCCGTCCTGCGACAACCACAGGACTACGGGGAGTCTGGACGAGGTCTGCTCCTCGTCGAAGGCGTCGCCGCCTCCTGGGGCAACGAGCTGCGCCCGGGCGGCAAGGTGATTTGGCTCGAACTCCACTAGCCGCCTCCTTGGCGTTTACCAGGTCCGGTGCTGCCGGGCATTCCCGATGAGTCAACGAACGCGATTGCGCGGACACCCTTGTTGAGTCCGCTCGAAGTTCGGCCACCGACCCTGTGGCGTCGGCGGAGGCGGCGCCGGGCTCGCGGAGAGAACTCAGTCCACCCCACTGCCACCGACAGGGAGCAACGCTCAGCTCTCCCTTTGCACCCGTGAACACGCCTTGGCGAGCGCCCCGATCCCGGTGAGATCGCTGCGGTGCCAATCGCACACGCCCTCCACCACCGCTGCGGTGTCCGCTCGCAAGGTGCGCCTCCAATCCGTCCATGAAATCCGTGTCGAGAGTCGCACCCGCGTCGTGCCGTCGATGCGCGGCCAGGCGGCGCGAACGAACCCGAAGGTTCGTGCGCTGGCGCGATCGGCGCCCCGGGCAGGAATCGAACCTGCGACACGCGGTTTAGGAAACCGCTGCTCTATCCCCTGAGCTACCGGGGCCCGCGGCGGCGGATGGCTAATTGGATTGCTACGTACTCCTGTGCCAACTCCGGGCGACCCCGGAGCCTACCCGCGGGCCGTCTCGCACCTCGGGCCGGCGGGATCGTGCCACCGGGCCCTTCTGCAGCGCCAGGGGCACGCGTGGTGCTGGACTGCCCTCGTGGCCGGCACTGCGATCCGCCACGACCTCGTTCGGATGGGCCGTCCCTCTGCGTCGACACAGAGCAGCCAGTGCTTCGGCTCCTTCGCTCACGTGCGGTGCTTCTGTGCGATCTGGACGAGGGTTCCGCCCCAACGCCTTAAGAGGTTCTCCGTCGGACAACCACAGGCGAGCGGACACCTCCCTGTCGACGATGGCTTCCCAGCGGGACGTCTGGGTTCATCGAGGCATCGCGTCGAGGAGCGCATATCGGCGATCGGCTCAGCCGGCGGGCGCGCAGAGCCGCGTTTCAGGTCCTTCAGCCACGTCGACTCTTCGCGCGTCACCTACCCCGGGAGAGGGCGGCGTACCTGCAATTGGGTCTGGCCCCTACGTCTCGACGATGTCCAACCCCAGTGCTCGAGCGGCACCGGCCAGCGAGGCATCGAAGGTTGCCACTTGTCCGTTCACCTGCTCGGCAGCGAGAGCACACAGCAGTCCGGCATCTTGAGACGGGTCGCGGCCCTCAGACCGGCGAGGCGCACGGGCGCATCCGCGTTCAGTCCGACACCATCGATGCCAAGTTGAGCGAGTGCGGCCATCGCCACCTCGAGCTTGCCAGCCCGCGTCGGTCCGACGAGGACCTCGGCCAGCGTGAGCCGACTCGTCGTCAGAGGGGTTGCGCCGGCTGCCTCGAGGAGGGCTCCGGCTCGGGCGTGATGCGCGTCATCGGCGTCGAGGTGGGCGATCAATACCGATGCGTCGATGACGATCACGCGGGCCAGTCTTGGCGCACCTCCTCCAGGTAGCCGGGTCCGTAGACGCCGGTGAGCACGCCGCTCGTGCGCCGGAGCGCCACTCTTCGCTCTGCAGCCACCTCGCCGGCGGTCTCGCCCAGGGCCCGATAGCCCTCGCTGAGGAGGCGGAGCACCAGCTTGGCCCGCCTGTCCCGGTCCTCTGGCCAACGCTTCGCTGCGGCGTCGAGCGCTCGGCGGACCTCGTCGGTCTCGGTGATGACATGACGACGACGGGCGGTGGGCACCCAGGCAGGTGGAGCACTCTTGCTGAAGTGCTACACCGGAAGCCCACTCGACGAACCGTTCTCGGCGCGACGGCGAGCTGGCAGGAGGCGTCGGTGGCATTGCCGATCGGTGCCCTCGACGTCGCCGCGCCCTGCGCCGAGGGGTGCCTCCGCGCCGGTCCTGGTCAACCCGGCAAGTTGCCATCCGCCCCCCGAGGCGCGGATCGCACGCTCACAGTCGGGCCTGAGGATGGGCATGACTCTCGCCCTAGGCCGAGGCGTCCCGAACCCCGATACGCGAAGCGGCAAGATCGCGTCGCGAACTGCGCGAAATGGGCCTCGGCGATGGACTCACCGTGTCGGCATCTCTTGGCGAGGACACTTCAGGCAGCGAGCGGTAGCTCGCCCTGCCCCTCCGACGGAGACCCCGGGTCCCTTCCACCTCCGTCGAAGCGGAAGGGCGGGTATTCGTCTCGCATGAGCGCCACGTAGGCGAGCACCCTGTAGCACCAGCGGTTCAAGCCCATCGTCACGTCGAAAAGCTGCCGCGGATAGCTTCCCGTGAAAGCGACAACGAGCGCGCCCACGAGCGCGAGAAGCGTGATGACGCCTCCGCCGCCCACGATCCGCCATGCGCCGTTGGCGTTGAAGCCCAGACCGCCGGCGAGAATCGCCACGATGATGTATTGCGGGATGGCGAGCAGCCACCACTTGACGAGGACAAGACCCCGCGAGAGCCGCTCGGGATAGTCGACATGAAAGTCCGCCGGGTACGCCGGGTCGGATTTCAGGCTGAAGGGCGGGTACTTGTCCGTGCCGAAGGCGTCGATGCCGTAGAAGGCCACGCGCCAGGTCCAGCGGATGACCCCCACGTTGAACTCGAAGATGGGCCTCGGATAGCGCGCCGTGAAGAGGATCGAGAACCCGGCGACGATCGTGAGGAGGGTCATCACGATCCAGAGCCCAAAGAGGCACACGAAATGCGGGACGAGAAGAACCCACTTCACGAGCCAAAGCAGTCGGTTGACAGGCTCGTCGAGCCGTCCCTCGAGGCGGGCGGGGTATGCCGGTGTCATAGAGATCACCTCCTGAGGTCGCTCACGCGACCTGCTCCATCTGCGACGGGATCTGGCGCTCGGCCCGAACCTTGATGCCGAGCAGCATCTTTCGGGTCATGACGAGACTGACGACGTCCAGCGGCGCCGAAGCGACGCGGGCCGACGTGCGTTGGTGGGCGCTCCGGCTGCGCGAGACAAGCCGGCAAAACGAAGGGTCGTGGACGAGGATGTGAAAGGACCACACCGCGTTCCAGGGGACCTCGGGTGGCTCCTCTCGCAGCACGAGCGTCCTCGGTGCCTCGACGAGCACGACCGGGAGCGCGAGCCCCTCTTTCATCCCGAGCCAGCCCTTGGGAACGAGACGGATCCGGTCGCCAACCACGAGTTGCTGCCACTCCTCGCGCGTCTGGGTGGCGGAGTGAATGTGCAGTCCGAGGAGATTCTCGAGCCAGTCGTAGCTGTACATGCCGCCTCGGTCCTGCCCGATCTGCACGAGCCATCGCCAGACGAGTTCGCCTGGCGCCTCGATGCCCACCCCGAGGGTGTGCATGTCCGCCGGGTCGGGGACGAGCTCGTCTCCGGGGAGCACCATCGCCCGCTCGGAATGCGTCGAGCCCCAGTTCCACAGGGCGCCCGTCGAAGCCGCCAGCGCTCCCGCGCCAAGCGCTGCGCACCGAATTCCTGCGTGACCTCTTCGGTGCTCGTGTGCACACCTCGCGGCCATACCTGGAGCGTGGGCCACGCCGTGGTCAGGCGATAGGGGCAAACGGCCCCTTCGGCCCGCTCGCGCTGAGCGTCTCAGCGCGAGCGAGGTGCTGCCGGTGTCGCGAGGAGGACGTCTGCGATGGACTGCGCCCAGCTCCTCACCGCGTCCCAATCGCGAAAGTCGCCTTCGATGCCCCGCATGATGAAGAGGGCGGCCCGCTGCAACCCGCGCAGCTTGTGGCTGTCGAGCTTGCCGGCCAACATTCTGTGTCCCCGCGCCCGGGTCGCTTGGAAGAGCGCGGGGAGGTCCACCGGGTCCGCCCCCATCTGCTGGACGAGCTTGCGAGAAGGGTCACCGACCGGTCCACTGGAGAACAGCCATACCGGTCGTCCCGGGATCTCCCTGCCCACCCGCTCGGCGAGCCCGATCGCAGGAGCGAGCCAATGCCCCGTGTAGACAGCACTCCCGAGCACCACGGCATCGAACGTTTCGAGCGATTCCACCGCACCGGGTTCCACCACACTGACGTCGAGCCCGTCGGATCGCAGCACCTCGGCGACCACCTGGGCGATCTCGGCCGTCGAGCCGTACCGGGACGATGCACTCACGAGCACCTTCATGGCTCACCTCCTGTCGCGGCAGCGGCGGCCCGGAACCGGGCGGGGCGCTGCAGACACCTGAAGCCCCGTGTCGCCGGAGCTGCCCGCACCACGGGGGCGTTGGCTCGCTCGATGTTGCGCTTGAGCACCGCCATCATGCGCGCCTCCATGGGCCACACGACGAGCATCGGCAGCCAGGGGACGAACGCGCGCTCGACCCATCGTGGGCGAAAGGCCTGATAGCCGCCGGTGACCAGGCGCGTGCGCCCGTCGGGCAGTGCGCTCAGCACGAACCCCCACAGCGCCTCCATGTAAGCGGCCGGGCGAGGCGCCCTTGGGTCGAGCCAACGACCCCGGTAGTCCGTGTAGCCGTAGAGCCCGAGGAATCGGTTCGGCTCGAGTACGACGACACGGAAGGCATCAGCGACACGACCGAAAGCCCAGTACCTCAGCTGGTCACCCACGGCGAGGTCCTGCCATTCAGGGTGGACCTCACGGGCGCTCGGTCGGCCGGCATTGTCGAGGAGGTCCCAGGAGTACCAACCGCCCCGCTCCCAACCCAGCTGCACGAGCCACGGCCACACCTGCTCGGGCGACGCGTCAATTGTCACGGCCATCGTCGCCGAGCGCTTCGCCCCGGGAACGAGGTCAGCGCCGGGAAACGGGCCCGTCACCTCGTCGTCGGTCGCGCCCCAGCGCATCAACCGAGGGAGGACCAAGCCTCGGTAGATCCCGGCTGCGACCCCCGCAGCGATGACGGCCCGACGTCCAAGCGCCATGGGACCAGCGTGCGGCGATCGGCGTCACGGCGCCAGGGACCACGGTCACTTGTTGGGGCGTCGCCGAACCCGGGTGCGGCGAGAAGCGACCTTTGGCCCTAGGGCTTGCCACGGGCATCGATCACGCTTGACCCAGGCTCGACCGGACTCAGTGCGCTCCGGCGCAGGGAGGCTGGTGAGCAAGCCGGTCGCCGGCGATAGGTTCTGTCGACAGGCGGCGGGCCTGACAGGAGGAACCATGGGACTGTTCCAGCGAGCCCACGACATCGTCGAGGCCAAGGCCAACAAGGCGTTGGACGCCGCAGAGCGTCCCGACGAGATGCTCGATCTCTCCTACGAGAAGATGCTCGAACAGATCACCCAGGTGAAGCGGTCACTCGTCGACATCGCGGCCTCGCGCAAGGCGCTCGAGCTCCAAGAGCAGCAGCTCCAACACTCGGTCGACCATCTCCAAGACCAGGCCAAGGCGGCGCTGGCAGCGAATCGCGACGACCTCGCCAAGGAGGCTCTTGCCCGTAAGGCCGCCGCTCAGCAGCAGATCGACACGATGGAGCCCCAGCATCAACAGCTGAGCGAGGAGGAGGAGAAGCTCGAGCACACGCTGGCCTCCCTCCAGCAACGGGTCAATCAGTTCCGCTCCCAAAAAAGAGGTGTTGAAGGCGCAGTACACGGCGTCCAAGGCGATGTCGAGCGTCGACGAGAGCGTGGCCGGCATCTCCAAGTCCATCGGCGACTCGGGCGCGGCGCTCCAGCGGGCTCAGGACAAGATCGCCAACATGCAGGCTCGCTCGGGAGCACTCGACGAGCTGCTCGAATCGGGGGCGCTCGAGGATGTCGGCGGCGGGGACGACGACATCCAAAAGGAGCTCGACGAGATCGGCTCGAAGTCCAACATTGACTCCGAGCTCGCCGCGCTGAAGGCACAAATGACGGCGTCGGGCGAGCTCGGGTCCGGGACGCCATCGAGCTGACCGCATACGGACCGCCGTGATCGAGGGCTTCGCGGGCCCGGATCACGGGCCGGGGCGGGGCTGCGAGGACGCGGGGACAGCGCCGCTCCTCGGGTCACACGGCATGCCAAGGCCCGGGTCCTCGCTCGACCTTGGCCGGTTCGCGCCATTGGCTCAGCGGTCTCGACCAGGGGATCGGCCTCGGCGCTCGTCTCCCCAGGCGCGACGGAGGTCAGGGGGGCCGCCTCGTCCGACCTATCCTTGGCGAAGCCCGACGTCCACGCTGCCTTGCGCCGGCGTGCCCGACGACCACCGCCCCGCTTCCACCGAGGAGATTCCATGACTGCCCAGGAGCGTCCGCCCTACAAGGTCGCCGACCTCGGCCTGGCCGAGTTCGGGCGCAAGGAGATCGAGCTGGCCGAGCACGAGATGCCCGGGTTGATGGCCATGCGCGCCGAGTACGGAGGCGCCAAGCCGCTGGCCGGAGCGAGGATCACCGGGTCGCTCCACATGACGGTGCAGACGGCGGTGCTCATCGAGACCCTGGTCGCGCTCGGCGCGCAGGTCCGGTGGGCCAGCTGCAACATCTTCTCGACCCAGGACCATGCGGCCGCCGCGGTCGTCGTCGGACCGGACGGCACGCCTGACGCCCCACGGGGCGCCCCGGTGTTCGCGTGGAAGGGCGAGACGCTCGAGGAGTACTGGTGGTGCACCGAGCAAGCGCTGCGCTGGCCGGGCGAACCCGGTCCCACGATGATCCTCGACGACGGAGGAGATGCGACGCTGCTCGTCCACCTCGGCGTCGAGGCGGAGAAGGCCGGTGCCTCGCCGGCTCCCGCGTCGGCCGACTCCGAGGAGATGCGCGTCGTCCTCCAGGTG
>DAHUZM010000149.1 GCA_027306525.1 Acidimicrobiaceae bacterium | reverse complement strand
GATCTGGGGCCGGCCGACCTGGGGGGTGTGGTGGACCTGGGATGCCCGGCTCACCTCGACGGCGCTGTTGCTCGTCCTCTTCCTCGGCTACCTGGCCCTGCGGCGGGTCCCGGCCGACCCCGAGGTCCGGGCCAAACGCTGCGCGGTGGCCGCGCTGATCGCGTTCGTCGACGTCCCGATCGTGCACTTCTCGGTCGTGTGGTGGCAGACGCTCCACCAGGGCGCGACCGTGCTCAACGCCAACCTGTCACCGACGATCCACGGCTCGATGGCCTGGACCCTGCTGCTCGGCTTCGTGGCGCTCACGCTCGTGTTCGTCTGGATGGTGGCGGTCCGCTACCGGATCGAGGTCCTGGCCGACCGGACCGGGGCCGAGCAGCTCGAGATCTCGCTCGCCGAGCGCTGGGCCGAGGGAGAGACGGGCGCGGCCCTTGCCAACGGCACCGAGCGAGGCGACCCGACCACGTTGCGCACAAGCAGCGAGGTGCGCTCGTGAGCTACGTCGACGCGGGGTACGCCATCGGGCTCTCGGTGTTGTTCGCCTACTCGATCGGTCTCGTGCTGCGTCGCCGCAGCCTCGAGCGCCGGATCGAGCTGTCGCCCTCCCCCGAGCTCGACGGCGCAGCGGAGCCCGGTCCCACGAGCGGGCCGTGACCGAGGCGCCGGCGACCGAGCGACCACCCACGCCCGTCGACTCCTCGACGAGGCGGCGCACGAAGCGGCGGTTATGGGTCGTGGCGGCCGTGCTCGTCGGCGCGCTCGTCTTCTTGCTCGTGGAGGGGCTCGGCAGCTCGCTCGACTACTTCAACACCGTCGACCAGGCGCTCGCTCACCGCGGGAGCCTCGGCACTTCGACCTTCCGGCTCGAGGGCCTCGTCGATCCCGGGAGCATCCACCGCACCTCGCAGGGCACGGACTTCTCCGTCTCGCAGGGCTCGAGCCGTGTCGTGGTCCACGACGTCGGTTCGCCGCCCGAGCTCTTCCAGCCGAACATCCCCGTCGTCGTCGTCGGGCACTTCGCCTCGGGGGGCGCACCACTGTTCCTCGCCAACGAGATCATGGTCAAGCACTCTGCGAACTACATCGCCGCCCATCCGGGCCGGGTCCGAGCGCCCAACGGGTCCGTTCGTTGAACCGGCGGGTTCCTCGTTGAACGCGGCGATCGGCACCCTCGGTGTCTGGCTGGGCTTCGCCGGCGCGATCGTGGGGGCGCTCGCGATGGGGGGGTCGCTGCTCGGCGCGCGAGGAGGTCGCACGCCCGACGCACGGCTCGACGGTCGCCTCCTCGCTCCGGTCGTGCTCGCCGGAATGGTCATCGCGCTCGGCGCGATGGAGCACGCTCTCATCACCCACGACTTCACGATCGCCTTCGTCGCCGACAACAACAGCCGCGCGACCCCGCTGCTCTATTCGATCACCGGCCTGTGGTCGGCGCTCGCGGGGTCGATCTTGCTCTGGGGCTTTTTGCTCGCGGTCTTCCTCTGCGCGGTCGTCTGGAAGTTCCGGGCCGAGGCACGCGACCCGGTGGTCGCCTGGGCGCTGCTCGTCATGTTCGTGGTGGCGGCCTTCTTCATCGGCCTCATGGTCGGTCCGTCGAACCCATTCGAGCACGTGGTGGGGGCGGCGCCGGCCCAGGGCGCCGGGCCCAACGCGCTGTTGCAGGACAACCCGCTCGTTGCGATCCATCCGCCAATGCTCTACCTCGGCTTCACCGGCTTCACCGTGCCCTTCGCGTTCGCCATCGGGATGCTCGCAACCGGCCGGGTGGGGGAACGATGGCAGATCGAGACACGTCGCTGGACGCTCGTGGCATGGACGTTCCTCTCGGTCGGGATCGTCCTCGGTGCGTGGTGGTCCTACCAGGTCCTCGGGTGGGGCGGATTCTGGGGCTGGGACCCCGTCGAAAACGCCGCACTCTTGCCGTGGCTGTGTGGCACCGCCTACCTCCACTCGGTGCTCGTCCAAGAGCGGCGGGGGCTGCTCCGGGTCTGGAACCTGTCGCTCTCGGTCGCGACGTTCTCCCTCACGATCTTGGGCACCTTCCTCACCCGCTCGGGCGTGATCGAGTCGGTCCACGCCTTCAGCGACTCCACGCTCGGGCCGGTGCTCATCGCCTTCTTCTTGCTCGTCGCCGTGGCCGGCTTCGGGCTCATCGCCTGGCGGGGTGACCGCATCCGCTCGCCCGGGGGCATCGACGCCCCCCTCGGGCGCGAGGGCGCCTTCTTGGTGAACAACCTCCTCTTCGTCGGCTTCGCCTTCGTCGTGTTGCTGGGCACGCTCTTCCCGCTCCTGTACCAGGCGCTCAAGAGCCAGGCGGTGACAGTCGGGGCGCCGTACTTCAATGCGGTCGCCGTCCCCGTCGGCCTGGCCCTCCTCGTGCTGATGGCGCTCGCGCCTGCGCTCTCGTGGCGGACGGTCGACGCCGGGGTCCTGTGGCGCCGCATGGCCCCCGCCGCGTGGGCCGCCACCCTCGTGGTGGTCGCCTGCGTGATCGGGGGAGTCCGTGGGTTCGTGCCGCTGATCGCCTTCGGCCTCGGGGCCTTCGCCGGCGCATCGGCCCTGCGCTCCATCGCCCTCGCCGTCCTCGCGAGCCGCCGGCACGGACGTGGCGTGCTGCGCGGCCTGCTCGGTCGCGCGAACGGCGGCATGGTGGTGCACATCGGTGTGGTGGTGATCGCGATGGGGATCGCCGCCTCCACCTCGTTCGCGCAGCGCAGCGAGCTCGCGCTGCGCCTCGATGTGCCGGCGCACTTCGACGGGCACAGCTTCGTGTTCGAGGGAACCCGCACCGTTCGCTCGCCGTCGCGCAGCGCGACCGAGGCACTCGTTCGGGTGGACGGCGGTGGCGTGTTCCATCCGGCGGTGACCCAGTTCGCCGGGGCCAACTCGGAGGCGGTGGGCACCCCGGCCATCGACTCGAGCTTCACCGGCGACGTCTACATGACCTTCGACGCCGTCGGCGGGTCGGGTGGTGCGACGGCCGCCCAGGAGTTCCCGAACCTGCCCAACGGCGCGGTCGCGGTCGGGGTCGTCGTCGAACCCCTGATCGCCTGGATCTGGGCGGGGGGCCTCTTGATCGGGCTGGGGGGCCTGCTCGCACTCGCGCCCGGGCGCCGCCGTCGACCGACCGAGCCTGCATCGGGGGCGCCGCTCGAGGCGGCGACGCCGGGCGTTCCCCGGCCCACCGACGCCGCTGCGCTCGAGCCCGTCGGGACGTCGGGCGCGTGAGCGAGACCCGCGCGGACCCGACACGGCGGCGACACACGGCGCGCTGGATCGCGAGTGGGGTCGTGATCGTGCTGATCGTGGTCGCGGTGGTCGCCGCGACGCGACCCTCCAGCCAGGCGACCGCGGTGGCGAGCCCGCTGATCGGCCACCGCGCGCCCAACCTTTCGGGGCGCGACTTCGCCGGTCGTGAGGTGTCGCTTCTCGGGGACCGGGGGCACTTCGTCGTCGTCAACTTCTTCGCGAGCTGGTGCCCACCGTGCCAGGCCGAGGAGCCCAGCCTGGTGCACTTCAACTTCGAGCAGCAGCAGCGCCACAGCGGGGTCGACATGCTCTCGGTCGACATCGACGACTCGACCTCGGGGGCCCGACGCTTCGTCTCGGACTTCGCGCTCAGCTGGCCGGCGCTGCCCGACCGGGCCGGCCAGGACGCGGCGGCATACGGGGTGGGCTCGCCGCCGATGACCTTCCTCGTCGACCCTGCAGGCACCGTGGTGGCGGCACTCGCCGGTCCCGTGCAGTATGCCCAGCTCAACTCGGTGCTCGCGGCGGCCCGGGGTGGCTGAGGCACCCGCCATGCGCGTGCCGGCGCTCCGTCGGGGCCGCGGGGTCCTCGCCGGCCCGGCGTCGGCGGTGGCGATGGTCGTCGTGCTCGGCGTCGCCCTCGCGATCGGCAGCGGGCTCGCCAGCGGCGGCCGGGCGACGCTCTCGGCCCGTGCGGCCGCACTCGAGGCCGGCATCCGGTGCCCCTCGTGCGAGGACATCTCCGTCGCCCAGTCCCAGGCCTCCTCGGCGGTCGCAGCCCGCCACCAGATCACCCGCATGCTCGAGGCGGGCGACAGCGATGCCCAGATCCGGCGGTCCTTCGTCGATCGCTACGGACCCTCGATCCTCCTCGTCCCGCCGTCCTCGGGACTGGGGGCCCTCGTCTGGGTCCTCCCACTCGCCGGCGGCCTGGTCGCGCTCGGCGCGCTCGGCGCCCTCTTCTGGCGACGCCAGCGCGACCTGATGCGGCTCCGCTCGGGTGAGACGTGAGCACCCCGAGGCGTTCGGCCACCGACGAGCACGCGCCCGCTGACGCCGAGCGGCGGTGGCGGCTCGAGGACGAGCTCGACTTTCTCGAGCGGTCGCTGAGCGACCTCGGAGCCGAGCGGGACGCGGGAGACATCGACGAGCGGGACTTCCAGGTGCTCGCGGCCCGCGACACCGAGCGCCTGTCGTCGGTCCGCGCCGAGCTCGAGGCGCTCGACGCCGCCGAGCGCGCCAGGCTCGACGGGCCGCCCGAGCCCACCGCGGCACCCGGGGCCAAGGGCCGCCGGCGCCGCCGGCGTTGGCTGGCCGTGGTGGGGGTCGTCGCCTTGAGCGCCGGGGCCACCCTCCTCGCCGTCCACCTGGCCTCACCTCGCCTTCCCGGGCAGCCGCCGACCGGGAGCATCGCCTTGAGCGTCCCGAAGAGGATCGAGATGCAGCTGGGCGAAGCCTCGCTCCTCGTCGACGAGGGCACCAAGCGATCGCTCGCCGAGGCGCTCGGCGTCTATCGCAGCGTGCTCGCCGAGGACCCGCGTCAGCCGCAGGCCCTCGCGGAGACCGGCTGGCTCGAGTGGGAGGCCGGCCACGCGCGAGGAGACACTGCGCTCGAGGACGCCGGCCGCACGCTCGTGCAGCGTTCGATCGCGGTCGAGCACGACGACTTCGCCGCGCACCTCTTCATGGGGACCATCGACCTCGAACAGGAGCACGACCCGGTGGCGGCGGTCGGCCAGTATCGGCTGTTCTTGGCCGAGAAGCCGCCCAAGGCCGAGGTCACCAGTGCCGCGGCGCTCATCCGCCAGGCCTTCGCCGAGGCCGGCCAGAGCGACCCGCCCGGTCTCGGCTGACGGTGCGGAGGCAGCTCAGCGCTCGTTGATGCTGGGCCGTGCGGCGGTGACCTCGAGCGTGACCCTTCGGCTGACTGGCGGCCAGGGCCGGGGCTCTGGTGGGACGAAGGCGCAAGACCTCGACCCAGGTCCCCGGCGGCGCCGAGGCGGCCGTCCGCTCGAGGGAGCCCCGCGCTGGGGGGCGTTGGGTGCCCCTCAGCTCCGCAGCGCCCGCAGCCCGGCGACGACCGGTTCGAAGGATCGGCCGAAGGCCTCCACGTCGGCGTCGGTCGAGGACCACCCGACCGAGAGCCGCAGCGAGCGTTCCGGGTCGACCCCCATCGCGCGGAGGACGGGGGAGGGGGCGAGGGATTCCGAGGAGCACGCCGAGCCCGAGTGCACGGCGATCCCGGCCCGGTCGAGCCCGATGACGACGGGCTCCGCCTCGACGCCCTCGACGCCAAGGCACACCAGCTGGGGGAGTCGCCCCTCCCGATCCGGGTCGCCGACGACATCGACCCCCTCGAGCGCGCACGCGGCCTCGGTGAGGCCGGCCACGAGTCGGCGTGCCGCGCCGAGCTCTGCCTCCAGCCGGCCGGGGTCACACAGCAGCTGGGCGGCCGCGCCGAAGCCGGCGATGGCCGGGGCGTTCTCGAGCCCCGCCCTGCGTCCCCGTTCCTGCTCGCCGCCCACGAGCATCGGGTCGAAGCGCTTGCCTGCGCCCACGACGAGTGCCCCGATCCCGGCCGGGCCGCCGAACGTGTGCGCGCTGATGGAGGCCAGCTCGACGCCGAGCGCCCCGAGGTCGACCGGGACATGCCCGAGCGCCGCACAGGCGTCGACATGCACAGCGACGCCGGCGGCGTGACACAGCTCGGCGACCTCTCGCACCGGTTGAAGGGTGCCCACCTCGTGGTTGGCCCACTGGCAGTGGACGAGCGCCGGCCGGTCGTCCAGGACCTCCTCGAGGGATGCGAGCTCGATCCGTCCCCTCCGATCGACGGCGAGCTCAACGACGGGGGCGACCCGGGCCGAAGCCTCGCGCACGGCGGAGTGCTCCACCCCCGCACAGGCGATGGGACGACCCGGGGCGCTGCGGGCGGCGCCGAAGACCGCTGCGTTGATCGCCTCGGTGCCCCCCGAGGTGAAGACGACCTGACGCGGTCGCACGCCGAGGAGCGCCGCGACGCGCTCCCGAGCGGCTTCGATTCGTCCCCGCGCGGCACGTCCCTCTTCGTGCACCCGCCCGGGGTCGCCGGCGACCTCTGCGAGCTCGGCCACCATCGCGGCGCGGGCCTCGGGTCGAAGCGGGCTGGTCGACGCGTGGTCGAGGTAGTGGCGTGCCACCGACCTCAGGCGGTCGCGGCGCAGGTCTCGTCGCCGCGGGCGCGCGAGGAGAGGACAACCGGCAAGGGGGCCGAGCTCGGGTCACCGCAGAGCCCCGCCAAGAGCCCCTTCACCATCCCGCGGTCGACGGCGCAGAGCACCGGCGGCGTGGAGGCGGCATCGCCGAAGGGGCATTGCTCGGCGACCACCGCAGTGGATGCGCCGTGATCCTCGACGTGCGCCGCGAAGCCGTGCGCGGTCAGCGCCTGGGCGATCGTCCGCATGGCGGCGCGCACCGAACGCTGCCCCTCCTCTGGAGAGATCCGCGTCGCGAGCATCCGCCCGTACTCCTCGCCGACCTTGGCCGCCATCGCCTCGGCCTCCTCGGGGCCGAGAAGCTCGAGCGCCTCGCGCAACAACAGCACGAGGAGGTCGTCGCGCTTGGAGAGGAGGCCCCCGACCGGATCGTCGTCGACGGGGAAGAACCGCCGCGCGGGGCGGCCCACTGCCGGGGCGCCCCGGTCCATGGCTACGCGCAGGTAGCCGCCTGCGACCAGCCGGTGGAGATGATGGCGCGCCACGTTCGGGTGCAGCGAGAAGGTCGCCGCCACCTCGGCTGCGCTCGAACCGGGGTGCGAGCGGACGTGGAGGAAGATCTCGCGCCGGGTCGGGTCACCGAAGGCCCCGGTGACCGCCGAGACGACCGAGGCGAAGCGGGCGTCGGCCGTCGTGTGCTCGACGTCGTCGGCCGCTGGCGTCGCCACGGAACCCGGGTTCGAGCCCGAACGCACGGTCGGTAGTCTACCTGGGGGTTCGAGAACGGCTCCCTGCGAGACGCTCGCAGCGCCCATTGCGCCGATCGCCGCGGTGGGCGAGTTCGGGCGCGACCCGCGCCGGTTGGAAAGGCAGGCCACATGGGTTCCGAGGAACGAGCGTTGGTCGAGGCGCTCGGGAGCGTGGTCGATCCGGTCCTCGGGCTCCCGTTGGCCGAGACCGGGATCCTGCGAGCAGCCCGGGTGAAGCGCGGCCGCGTCACCGTCGAGCTCGCCCTGCCGGTCGCCGACTGGCCCGATCGCGCAGAGCTTGTGGCTCGCCTGGGGGCTGCCGCCGGGCGCGAGGTCGAGGTGGCGAACTCGACGATGGACGACCAAGCGCGCCTCGAGCTGCGCGGCGCCTTGCGCCAACGCATGGAGGGCCCGGCACAGGCCGACGAGCACGGTCACGGTCACGGGTCACCCGAGCCGACGTTCCTCCGGCCCGGGTCGAGCACCCGGGTCATCGGGGTTTCCTCGGGCAAGGGCGGAGTCGGCAAGTCGTCGGTCACGGTGAACCTGGCCGTCGCGCTCGCGCAGAGCGGCCACTCGGTCGCCATCCTCGACGCCGACGTGTACGGGTTCTCGGTGCCCAAGATGCTCGGCGCCGACCGGGACCCGGTGATCCTCGGCGACATGGTGATCCCGAGCAGCGCCCACGGCGTGCGCTGCCTCTCCATGGGGTTCTTCGTGCCCGAGGACCAACCGGTCATCTGGCGCGGCCCGATGCTGCACAAGGCAATCGAGCAGTTCTTGGGCGATTGCTACTGGGGAGAGCCCGACTTCCTGCTCGTCGACATGCCGCCGGGCACCGGCGACGTGACGCTGTCGCTCGCCCAGGTCATGGCGCGTACCGAGATCCTGGTGGTGACGACCCCCCAATCGGCGGCCCAGCGGGTCGCCCAGCGCTCGGCGTTCGCGGCCCGCAAGCTCAAGCTGGCGGTTCGGGGCGTGGTCGAGAACATGAGCTGGTTCACCGGCGACGACGGCACCCGCTACGAGCTGTTCGGGAGCGGTGGCGGCGCCCGGCTGGCGGATGACCTCGGGGTTCCCCTCCTCGGTCAGGTCCCGCTCGTCCCCGCATTGCGCGAGGGCGGCGACGAGGGCACGCCGGTCACGGTGAGCGAGCCCGACGGCGAGGCGGCGCGCGCCTTCTCCGCCTTGGCCGAGCGCGTCGTGGCGCTCGGACCGGCCCGGGTCTACCGTCGGGAGCTCGCACTCAGCTCGCGCGCTTGAGGAGGCCGCGCCCATGAAGGATCTCGCGGGGAAGGTCGCCGTCATCACCGGGGGGGCGAGCGGCATCGGGCTCGCGATGGCCAAGCGGTTCGCCGCCGAGGACATGCGCCTCGTCCTGGCGGATATCGAAGAGCCCGTGCTCCACCAGGTGGTCGACGAGCTGAGGGGGACCGGTGCCGAAGTCGTGGGCGTCCCGACCGACGTGGCCGATCACGCCTCGATGCTCAGGCTCCACGACAGGACCCTCGAGGCCTTCGGCGCGGTGCATCTCCTCTGCAACAACGCCGGTGTGGTCGGCCGCTCCGTCATCGAGAGCCCGATCGAGATGTGGCAGTGGGTCCTCGGCGTCAATCTCTTTGGCGTGATCAACGGATGCAACGTGTTCTTGCCGACCCTCGTCGCTCAGGACGAGGGTCATGTCGTCAACACCGCGTCGGTCGCGGGGTTGCGGGGGAATGCGATTCTCGGCGTCTACTGCACGACGAAGTTCGCGGTCGTCGGGTTGAGCGAGTCGCTGCTCGAAGAGCTCCGGGCCAAGGGTTCCGGGGTCGGGGTGTCGGTGCTCTGCCCCGGTTTCGTCCAGACCCGCATCGCGCTCTCGCATCGCAACATGCCCGAGCAGATCCGCCAGATGACCGACGAGCCCGACGGCGACCTGCTGCAGAGCGCAGTCATGTCGGCCGGCATCCCGGCCGCCGAGGTCTCCGACGCGGTCGTCCAAGGTGTGAAGGACGATCGCTTCTACGTCCTCACCCACCCCGACATGGCCCGGGGCGCGTTGGACCAGCGTCTTGAGCTGCTCTTCGGGTGAGCCAACGGCCGGCTCAGGCCTCGATCGCGTGGGGGAGCTTGGCCGGATCCCACCCGAGTAGCGCCACCGCCTGGCGGCACGCGAACCGGTCGGTCATGCCAGCGACGTAGGCGACCGCGGCGCGCACGGCGGCGGGCGCACCCGCGCCGAGCCCGCCGGCCTCGCGGACCGAGGGGATCGCGTTCGGACGGTCCGAGAAGTGCTCGACGAGCGCGCGCAGCATGGCGACCACCGAGCGGGCCTGGGTAAGCGACGCATCGCGCAGGTAGATGTGCTCGTAGTTCAGCGCCCGGAAGCGGGCCAGGGCCGTCGCGGTCTCGGCGTCCATCGAGATCCGACCGGACGCCGCCGTCGTGCGGACGAGCGCCTCGATGAAGGTCCCGAGCTGCTCACTTCGACGCGTCCCGCAACGCGCCGCGACGTAGGGATCGAGTGACCCTGCGCTCACGATCCCGGTGGACAGGGCGTCCTCCCAGTCGTGGCATACGTACGCGATGCGATCGGCCCAGCTCACCACCTCGCCCTCGCAGGTCGCGGGTGCAGGACGCGACCAACTGTGGTTCGCGATGCCGTCGAGGGTCTCGGCGCACAGGTTCAACGACGCGAGGGAAACCTCGGCGCCCCAGTGCGCGTGGTCGAAGCCGCCGTCGATGTAGGGGGCGAGCGCGTCCTCGCTCGCGTGGCCCCCGGGCCCGTGCCCGCAGTCGTGCCCGAGGGCGATCGCCTCGGTGAGGGCGACGTTGAGCCCGCAGGCGCGGGCGATCGACGTCGCGACCTGGGCGACCTCGAGCGCGTGGGTCAGCCTCGTGCGCGAGTGGTCCTCGGGGAAGATGAACACCTGGGTCTTGCCGGCGAGGCGCCGGAACGCCGTCGAGTGCAGGATCCTGTCGCGGTCGCGCTCGAAGCAGGTGCGCCATTCGTCGGGTGCCTCTTCGCGAGCCCGAGTGCCCGCCCCCAAGGCACGGGTCGCGCCCGGTGCCATGGCGGCCGCCTCGGCCGCCTCCCTGCTCGGACGAGCGACGATCGTCGCGGAGGGGGCGACCAGACGGGGCGGTCCCCCGGTCTCGGCCCGCGAGTCGCTGTGGGCGACCCGAACCCCGGCGATCTCGTGGCCGCCGGGGTCCCCGTCGCCCCGGCCCCCAGGGGTGAAGCCACCCATCGTCGCCGCCCAGCGCATGGAACGCTCGTTGCCCCGATCGGCCTCGCTCGAGGGTTCGCTCATGGCTATGAGCATGCCCGAGAGGGGTAACGTCGGGCAGGCGGCATGCCGGCGCACGCCTCCTGCGGCCCGCGGCGAGGCGACCGAGAGAGGAGTCCGCAGTTGGAAGTGCGAATCGGGATCGTGCAGACCCCCAAGGAGGTCGAGATCGACCTCGGGGACCGGGCCGACCGGGATGCGGTTATCAAGGAGATTGAATCGTCGCTCGAGAAGGGCGGCGTCCTGTGGTTGACCGATCGCCGCGGGCGGCGGATCGCCGTGCCGACTGCGCAGATCGCCTACGTCGAGGTGGGCGCCCCGTCCAACGAGCGGCGGGTCGGGTTCGGGGCACCCTGATCCGGCGAGGGTGGAAAGCGCTGAGCTGACCGGCCCCCCGGAGCCGCCGTCCGCACCCGTCGCGGCCAACCTGTTCGGCCACGAGCTGCTCTTCGTCACCGGAAAGGGCGGCGTCGGCAAGACCACGATCACCGCCTCGCTCGCACAGCTCGCGGCCCAAGGGGGCAAGCGGGTGCTCGCCTGCGACATCGACGCCAGCGGCGGGCTCGCCGCCATGTTCGAGGTGGGGGAGGTCGGCTTCACCCCGAGCGTCGTGGCCCCGGGGGTCTCGGCCATGTCGATGGACACCGAGGCGTCGCTCCGCGAGTACCTGAAGCTCAGCCTGCGCGTGCCACTGACCGGCCGCATCGGGCCGCTGGCCAAGGCGTTCGACTTCGTGGCGACGGCGGCGCCGGGGGTGCGCGAGATCCTCACGGTTGGCAAGCTCTGCTGGGAGGTGCGCGAGCGGCACTACGACATGGTCGTGGTCGACGCCCCGGCGACCGGCCACGTCATCAGCCAGTTGAGCGCCCCCCAGGCCATCAACGACCTGGTGAAGGTCGGCCAGATCCGCACCCAGACGGACTGGATGATCGAAATGCTGTCGGACCCCGAACGCACCGGGGTGGTCGCGGTCACGACGCCCGAGGAGATGCCGGT
>DAHUZM010000144.1 GCA_027306525.1 Acidimicrobiaceae bacterium | reverse complement strand
AGGTGGCCGTGGTCTACGTCCTGGCTCTGGGGGCCGCTTTCGCGAACGCGCTGACGAGCATCTTCCAGCGCATGGCGGTGGAAGATGCGCCCGAGCGCGCCTCGCTCCGCCTCAGCCTGCTCGCCCATGCCCTCAAGCGCGGCATCTGGCTCGGGGGCTTCGCGCTCATGATCGCCTCGTTTGCGATGCAGGCCGTCGCCCTGCACTTCGGCCGGCTTACCCAGGTCCAGCCGATCCTCACCACCGAGCTCCTCTTCTTGGTGCTATTGCTCGGCTCCTCGTTCGGGTTCCGCATCGGCTGGCGGGAGTGGCTGGGCACGGCCGGGGTCGCCGGGGGGCTCGCCGGGTTCCTCATCTTCGCGGCGCCCGGTGGCGGCAACGTGGTGCCCACGAGCTCCGAGTGGCTCGAGGTCGGGCTCTCCTGCGGGGGCGCGGCCGTGATCGCCGTGTTCTTTGCCAGGAGCGGGTCGAGGTGGCGCCGGGCGGCCCTCTTCGGCACCGCGAGCGCGATCGGGTTCGCGTTCACCGCTTCTTTGACCAAGGTCGTCTCGACCTACGCCGCGCAGGACTGGGCCTCGATCGTGCGGCACTGGGAGACCTACGCGCTCGCCGCGTGCGGCGCGCTGTCGCTCTTCCTTGCGCAGAACGCCTTCCACGCTGGGCCCATCGCGGCGTCCCAGTCGACGCTCGTGATGGTGGACCCGCTGGCCAGCATCCTGATCGGGGTCAGCCTGTTCGGCGATCAGCTGCGCACGAGGGGCGCCTGGGGCCCGCTCGAGGCCATTTCGTTGTTGGTCCTCTTTGCCGGCGCCTTCGTGCTGTGCCGGTCCCGGCTCGTCCGCGGCGTGAAGGGCGCCGAGTCCGAGGAGGGTCTGCTCAGCCTGCGTTGGCGCGCGCTGCACGACGCCGGGGGGGAGTCGCCCCAGATCCTGCCCCCATCGACCGCCGGGGGCTGACCTCTCGAGTCCTAGTGCGCGAGGGTCAGCGCGCCGAGCGACGCTGCCATCGTGACCGGGACCATGAGCAGGCCGAGAGCGCTCGTCCGCCGGAGCGAGGGGTGCCACCCCGACGCCCGCGCCGTCTGGAACCAGAGCACGCCCGAGAGCGACGCCCAGAGCACCAGGTTCGGCCCGAGGTTGAGCCCGATGAGGAGCGACGACGCGTGCTCTGGTCGCCGCGCCGCGAGGAGGGATGCCGCTGGGAGGTTGTTCACGACGAGCGACCCGAGGGCCCCGATGCCAGCGGTGGCCCACGAGCCGAGGTGGCCGAGCAGCCGGGCCGGGCCCGACCAGGCCCGCCCGAGCGTCCCGAGCGCGCACGCGAGCCCGAGCAGGCCGGCCAAGAGCGGCGCGTTCAGGTCCCGGATCGTGGAGGGGACCGACGATCGGGCCCGGGCGACGTCGAGCAGGCCGAGCGCCCCCCCGATGGCCACGACCACGATCGCCGCCGCGCCGGGCCGGAGCACGATCATGGCGACCACCGCCGCGAGGGTCCCGGGCACGCGCGACAGCGGCCGGCCGCTCCGCGGGGTTGCCTCGGCGCCCAGCGCTGGGCGCGCGATCCGCCTGCGAAAGACGACGGCGACCACGGCGGTCGTCGCGAGCACCGATGCCGCCCACGGGGCCGCAAGGGCACGCACGAACTGGTGACCCGACGCGTGCGTTTCGCTCAGCACGATGAGGTTGGTGAGGTTGGATCCCGGGAGGAGGAGCGAGGCCGTGTTCGACATCGCCAAGACGAGATAGGCGAAGGGCTCGACGTCGCGGCGCTGTCGGCGGGCCGCTGCGATGACCACCGGGGTGACGAAGGTCACCGAGGTGTCGAGGTTGAGGGTCACGGTGACGAGCGCGACGAGCACCGCCGTGGCGACGAGCAACGAGGCACCCCCGCGGCCAACCCCGGCGACGAGTTCGCCACCGAGCTCGAAGAGGCCCTCGTGGCGGGCGACCCGCCCGATGAGGAGCAACCCGGTCACGAGCACGAAGGCCGGCCAGTCCTGCGCGAGCGCCTGGCCGGCGGCGCGCCCGTCGCTCGCCGCCGCGATCGCGACGCAGGCCGCTCCGAGTGTGAGGACCAGCCATCGGAGCCGGCGGAGCCGGGCCTGCCGTGGCGCTATGTCGGCGGCCTCAGCCGTCGGCGCTTCCGGCCGCAGCGCCGAGGGGGTCCCCGTCGGCCGCCCGGGCCATCGTGGAGCGCACGAAGTCGGCGAACGCGTCGGGGTGCGTGAGGTGTGCCCCGTGGCCGGAGCCCGGGATCTCGATGCACTGGGTGCCCGGCACGTGGGCTCCGAGCCAGGCCAGGTTCTCCTTGTGGAACTCGTCGGAGGCCCCACCGCCCCCGAAGACCGAGGGAACCCGCAGCTCGGTGACGTCGAAGATGGGTGGGCCGGCGAGCGAGGCGAGCTCGGTCACGAGGGCGGGCCCGTCGGCCAGGCGATCCGCCCGCGCCGCTGGCTCGAGGCGATCCCACGCCTCGTTGCCGACCCGGGCGCGGAAGAAGGCCTCGACGGCGGCGTCGGGGTCCGAGGTGTCGGTCCAGCCCTGCCGCTCGGGGGGTCGTTCGACGGGGATCCAGCGCATCGGCGGCTCGAACGCGCCGACCGCGGCGATCCGTCCGGGCTCGGCGATCGCTGCCCCGAGCGCGACCACGCCACCCAGGCTGTGGCCGACGACGACCGGCGAACCGCCGATCTCGCGCAGGATGCCGAGGAGATCCTCGATGTGGCGCTCCACCCCGACCGGGGGCTCGGTGCCCCGCGAGTCCTGGTAGCCCCGGCGGTCGTAGGTGACGACGCGCACGTCCTCGAGCCGGCGCATCGTGCGACGGAAGCTGTTCCCCCTGTCCAAGGTGCCGTGCACGAGGACGACGACCGGTCCGTCGGCCGCCGGTTCGTCCTCGAGGTACCCCGACAGCGCCGGACGGTCGATGACGAAGAGGCCTTGGGGGTAGCTCACGGCGCGCAACGTTACCGGTCGGTGGTCGGCCCTCTCCCTGCTTGCAACATCGTTCCTGGTCGCACCGGGCGCGAGTGTCGCACCGGTAGGGTGGGGCCATGGCTGACGCGACCGATTCGGAGCGCGCCACGGACGGGCAGGTCGGGCGGGCCGCCGAGCGTGCGCCGGGGTCCTTTGGGCCCAATGCCTGGCTCGTCGAGGACATGTACGAGCGCTTCCTCGCCGATCCGGGATCCGTCAGCGAGAGCTGGCGCGAGTTCTTCGCCGACTACCACCCGGCGCCGGTTCCGGCCCCGGCGCTGAGCCGGGCCCCGGCCGCTGCGCCGCGGGAGCCCTCGGGGGCCGAGCCTGCGTCCGCACCACCGACGGCTGCGCCGCCCACCACCCCGATGCCCGTCCGCGGGGCCGATGTCGAGCCGGTGCCCCTACGCGGTGCGGCCTCGCTGATCGCGCGGAACATGGAGGCGAGCCTGGGCGTGCCGACGGCCACGAGCGTGCGGACGGTCCCGGCCCGCCTCCTCGAGATCAACCGGCAGATCCTGAACAACCAGCTCGCCCGGACCTCGGGGGCCAAGGTGAGCTTCACCCACCTCATCGGCTACGCGGTCGTGCGGGCGCTCGTCGAGGTGCCCGCTCTGAACGCCAGCTTCGTGCCCGACGCCGACGGCAAGGGCAATCCCGGGATCATCCGCCATCCCCATGTCGGGCTCGGGCTGGCCGTCGACGTCGCCAAGTCCGACGGCTCGCGAACCCTGCTCGTGCCGTGCGTGAAGGATGCCGACACCCTCGACTTCCGCTCCTTCGTGCTCGCCTACGAGGAGCTGATCCGCAAGGTCCACACCAACCGCATCGGTCCCGATGACTTCGCCGGGACGACCGTCTCGTTGACCAACCCCGGAACGCTCGGCACCGTCCAGTCGGTGCCCCGCCTCATGCCTGGCCAGGGGGCGATCATCGGCGTCGGCGCGCTCGGCTTCCCGCCGGGCTTCGAGGCGGCCGATCCCCAGGTCATGGCCGAGCTCGGCATCGGCAAGGTCGTGACGATCACCTCGACCTACGACCATCGCATCATCCAGGGGGCCGAGTCCGGGCTGTTCCTCGGGCGGGTCGTCGACTTCTTGGAGGGCAAGGACCGCTTCTACGACTCGGTGTTCGAGTCGATGGGCATCCCCTATGAGCCGGCCCGCTGGCGCAAGGACACGAGCGCCGGCCTCGACATGGCCGATGCGAGCTACGAGCGCCTGGTGAAGCAGGTGCACGTGCAGGCCCTCATCAACATGTACCGGGTCCGCGGGCACCTGATCGCCAACCTCGACCCCCTCGAGGTCGAACCGGCGCGCTTCCATCCCGAGCTCGACCCCCTCACCTACGGACTGAGCATCTGGGACCTCTCGCGCCGCTTCGTGGCCGACGGGCTCGCCGGACTCGACGTCGCCACCTTGGACGAGATCCTCCATGTGCTGCGCGACGCGTACTGCCGGACGCTCGGCATCGAGTACATGCACATCCCCGACCCCGAACAGAAGCGCTGGATCCAAGAGCACGTCGAGGGGGTCGACCAGTCGCTCGGGATCGAGGAGCAGCGCCACATCCTCGACCGCCTGAACGCGGCGGAGGCCTTCGAGCGCTTCTTGCACACGCGCTATGTGGGACAGAAGCGCTTCGGCCTGGAGGGCGCCGAGTCGGCCATGGTCCTGCTCGACACCGTCGTTGACGAGGCGGCCAACGCCGGCTGCTCGGAGGTCGTGCTCGGCATGGCCCACCGCGGCCGCCTCAACGTGCTCGCCAATCTCGTGGGCAAGTCCTACGAGGAGATCTTCGAGGAGTTCGAGGGGAACCTCGACCCCGAGTCCGTCCAGGGCACCGGCGACGTCAAGTACCACAAGGGGGCAGCGGGCAAATTCGTCTCTCGCTCGGGCATCCCGCTCGCCGTCTCCATGTCGTCGAACCCCTCGCACCTCGAGGCCGTCGACCCGGTGGTCGAGGGCATGGCGCGGGCCAAGCAGGATCGCATCGTCCCCAACCAGAGCGACGGGACCTCGGAGACCTCGGACCCCGAGGACTACCCGGTGCTCGCCGTGCTCGTGCACGGGGACGCCGCGTTCGCCGGCCAGGGCGTCGTCGCCGAGACGCTCAACCTGTCGGGCCTCGCCGGGTACCGCACGGGCGGCACCGTGCACGTGGTCATCAACAACCAGCTCGGATTCACCACCGCGCCCCAGGCGGCGCGCACCTCGGTGTACCCGACCGACGTCGCGAAGATGGTGCAGGCGCCCATCCTCCACGTGAACGGGGACGACCCCGAAGCCTGCATGCGCGCGGCGCGCCTCGCCTTCGGCTTCCGCCAGGCGTTCCACAAGGACGTCGTGATCGATCTCGTCTGCTACCGGTTGCACGGGCACAACGAGGGTGACGACCCGAGCTACACCCAGCCGCTCATGTACAAGCGGATCGACGCCAAGCGCTCGGTGCGCAAGCTCTACACCGAGCTTCTCGTGCGGCGCGGCGACATCACGATCGAGGAGGCCGAGAAGGCCCTCGACGACTTCAACGCCCGCCTGCAGTCGGCGCTCGATCAGGTGCGGGCCGAGCCGCCGCATCCGGCGACGCTCGTCGCGACCGAGCCGGTTCGGCCCTCCGCCCAGCCGGCGACCGGGGTCGAGCGCTCCGTGCTCGAGCACCTCGCGCGTCTCGTGCGCAGCGTGCCGGAGGGCTTCACGATCCATCCGAAGCTCGAGCGCCAGTTCTCCCAGCGCGACCAGCTCGTCGCCCAGGGCGCCGTCGACTGGGCGCTCGGCGAGGCCCTGGCGCTCGGCAGCCTGCTGGTCGAGGGCATCGACGTCCGCCTGAGTGGCCAGGACACCCGCCGGGGCACCTTCTCCCAACGTCACGCGGTGCTCGTCGATTACGCGACCGGCGAGGAGTACGTGCCGCTCGCCCACGTCGACTCGGTCTCCAATGGGAACGAGGGCGGCCCGGGCCGCTTCACGGTGCTCGACTCGCTCCTCTCGGAGTACGCGGCGCTCGGCTTCGAGTACGGGTACTCGGTCGAGTCACCCAATGCGCTCGTCGCCTGGGAGGCCCAGTTCGGGGACTTCGTCAACGGGGCCGAGATCATCATCGACAACTTCCTCGTGGCCGCCGAGGACAAGTGGGGCCAGCGCTCGGGCCTCACCCTGCTCCTCCCGCACGGCTATGAGGGACAGGGGCCCGAGCACTCCTCGTCGCGCTACGAGCGGTTCTTGAGTCTGTGCGCGCGGGGCAACCTCCGCGTCGTCGTGCCCTCGACCGCCGCCCAGTACTTCCACCTGCTGCGCTCCCAGGCCCTCGGGGCCCAGCGCTGCCCGCTCATCGTGATCACGCCCAAGTCGCTGCTGCGGGCCCAGTCGTCGCGCTCGTCCCTCGACGAGCTGGCCAACGGGTCGTTCCGCGAGGTGATCGACGACCCGTCGGTCGCCGATCCGCTCGCCGTCGAGCGAGTGGTGCTGGCGAGCGGCAAGGTGGCCTTCGAGGCGACGGACCGGCGGGGCGCCCGGATGGGCGAGCCGCCGGCGGGGGGCGGGCCCCGGGCCGAGGCGATCGCCGTCGTCCGCGTCGAGCAGCTCTACCCGTGGCCCGAGGGCGCGCTCGGGAGCATCCTCGAGCGCTATCCCAACGCCTCGGAGGTCGTGTGGCTGCAAGAGGAGCCCGAGAACATGGGCGCCTGGTCCTTCGTGCACGCC
This sequence comes from Acidimicrobiaceae bacterium, assembly GCA_027306525.1. Taxonomy (GTDB): domain Bacteria; phylum Actinomycetota; class Acidimicrobiia; order Acidimicrobiales; family RAAP-2; genus Palsa-461. The sequence continues at coordinate 16,895 of DAHUZM010000144.1, read as the reverse complement.
CGCCTGCACCGGGTGCTCAGGGACCGCTACCGCCTGACCCACGTCAGCCGGCCCGAGTCGGCGAGCCCGGCCACCGGCAGCGCCGCCCAGCACCAGCTGGAACAGGCCGACATCCTCACCCGGGCGGTCGGCTGAGCAGCCCGAAGGCGGACCGCCGGTGTGCCCGGATGGTTGACTGAGGGCCATGCCCGAGGTCCACCACGTCGTCGTCGACGGCTCGAATCTCGCGACCGAGGGGCGGACGACCCCCAGCCTGGCGCAGCTCGACGAGGCGGTGCGCTCGTATTTGGCCGAGGACCCCTCGGCCGAGGTGGTCGTGGTGGTCGACGCCTCCTTCAGCCACCGGATCGACCCCTCGGAGCGCCCCCAGCTCGAGGCGGCCGAGCTGCACGGCGAGGTGGTGGCCCCCCCGGCTGGCGCCATCGGGCGGGGCGACGCCTTCGTGCTGCGCATCGCCGAGCGCACCGGCGCCATCGTCTTGTCGAACGATTCGTTCCAAGAGTTCCACGACGAGCACCCGTGGCTCTTCGACGAGGGCCGGCTGATGGGCGGCAAGCCGGTGCCCGGCGTGGGGTGGATCTTCACGCCCCGCCGGCCGGTGCGCGGCCCGAAGTCCAAGCGGTCCGCCGCCAAGGCGGCCGCGCCCGAGGAGGGCCTCTCGGCCCCACGCAAGGCGGCCGAGGTGGCCAAGGCACTGCAGCGGGTGGCGAAGCCGGCCGCCGGGCGGGCCAAGGCGGAGCCCAAGGTGCCGGCGAAGAAGGCGGCCAAGAAGAAGGCGGAGAAGGCGGGCGCAACGGCCAAGGACCTCGGGGAGAAGCCGGCGAAGAAGGCGGCGAAGAAGGCCCAAGTGGTGGCGGCCGAGGCGACCGGCGCCCGGGCCGCCGCCAAGGCGCCGGCGAAGAAGGCCGAGAAGAAGGAGCCGAGGACCGAGAGCCAACCGGGGGCACCGTCCGCCAAGGCCGCCAAGGCCGCCAAGGCCAAGAAGGCGGTCGCCGCTGCGAAGCGCACCCGGGCGGGTGCCGAGGAGAAGGCGCTCGGAGCGAAGAAGAAGGCCAAGAAGGCGCCGGCCGAATTGGCTGCCCCGGTCGAGTTCCGGGTCGCGATCGAGCGTGCGACCGAGGAGGTGCTCGCCCCGACCGACGGCGTCGGCCCGGTCGAGAGCGATGGCGACGCCCCCAAGGCCAGGCGCCGGCGGCGCGTCCCACCCCCGCCGGCCGTGAACGAGCCGCTCGCCTTCATCAACTTCGTGGCCGCCCACCCGCTCGGATCGACCATGGAGGGCATCGTCGCCTCGTTCACCTCGCACGGGGCGATGGTCGACGTCGAGCTCGACGAGGGCGGCGTGCTGCACTGCTATGCACCGCTCGCCGGGCTCGGCTCACCGGCGCCCCGGGCCGCCCGCGAGGTGCTCTCGCGCGGGGAGCGCCGGTCCTTCAGCCTGGTCTCGCTCGATCCACCGCGCCGGATGGCCGAGCTCGCCCTGGCACCGGCCGCCACGAAGCGCAAGCGGGCGGCCAGATAGCACCGGCGGGCTAGCGTGCCCGCTCAGTGCCACGCGTCGAGCCGGCGGACGTGCTTCCGCATCGAGACCCGTTCCTCTTCGTCACCGAGGTCGTCTCGGTGGATCCCGGAAGGGCCGCCGTGGGCCGATGGGTCCTGAGCGGCGCCGAGCCGTTCTTCGCGGGTCACTTCCCCGGTCGGCCGACCCTGCCCGGAGTCCTCATGGTGGAGGCCCTGGCCCAGCTGGGGGGGATCGCCGTCCTGTCGGACCCTCGCTACGCCGACCGGCTGCCGCTGTTCGGCGGCGTGGATAAGGCGCGGTTCCGCCGCCAGGTCGTCCCGGGCGACACGCTCGAGCTCGAGGTGACGGTCGGGCGGCTGTCCGCGCGTGCGGGAACCGGTCACGGACGGGCCCACGTCGCAGGCGAGACAGCGTGCGAGGCCGACCTGCTCTTCGTCCTGGTCGACCGGGGCGCCTGACGTGCTGCTGGCCACCTGGAACGTCAACTCGCTCACGGCCCGGATGGAGAGGGTGCTCGGTTGGATCGACGAGCACCACCCCGACATCTTGTGCATGCAGGAAACCAAGCAGGCCGACGCGGCGTTCCCGACGGCAGCGTTCGCGGCGCTCGGCTACGAGTCGGTGCACCACGGCGACGGCCGCTGGAACGGCGTGGCGCTGCTCAGCAGGGTCGGGCTCGAGCGTCCGACTCGGGGGTTCGCAAGCGTCGAGGACGAGTACGGCTGCCGGATCGTGGCGGCGACGTGCGGCGGCATCAGGGTCCACTCGGTCTACGTCCCGAACGGGCGTGCCCTCGACCACGAGCAGTACGGCTACAAGCTGGCATGGCTCGCCCGCCTCGCCTCCTTCCTCACCGAGTCGTGCGACCCGAGCGCCGACGTGGCCGTGTGTGGGGACTTCAACATCGCCCCCGACGACCGCGATGTCTGGGACCCCGCGGCCTTCGTGGGAGCCACGCACGTGAGCGAGGCGGAACGCCAGGCGCTCGGGGCGCTGTTCGCGTGGGGCCTCGAGGACGTGTGGCGCCGTCATCACGACGAGGACGGGGTCTTCTCGTGGTGGGACTATCGGGCCGGGGACTTCCACCAGGGTCGAGGGATGCGCATCGACCTCGTGCTCCTCAGCCGGTCGCTCGCCGAGCGATCGACGTCGGTCACGATCGATCGCAACGCGAGGAAGGGCAAGAAGCCCTCCGATCATGCGCCGGTGCTGGTCGAGCTCGGCTGACGCCGGGCGCCCCCCGATTCGCTAGGAGACGAGCGCCTTGAGGCGCTCGACGTGGGCGGAGATGGCCTCCCTCGAGGGGGGTGCCTCCTCCTCCTCGAGCAGGTCGCGGGCCGCCTGCACCTCGTCGAGCCAGCGGCAACGGCGGCGAGCGCCTCGCTCGTCACCTTGCGCCCAACTGCACCACAGCTCGTCCTGCGCCCGGGTCATCGCGACATAGAGCAGTCGTCGTTCCTCGGCCAGCGCGGACTCGGTGCGTGCCGAGTGCAGCGGCATCAGGCCCTCGCTCAGGCCGATCACGAACACGCAGGGCCACTGCAAACCCTTTGCCCGGTGAACCGTGCTGAGCACGACCCCGTCGGCCGGCGCTCGGTCTGTCGGGTCGTCGTCGCGTTCTTCGAGGAGGCCGTCGCCCGTGGGCTCGCCGAGGTCGCTCGCTGGCCCGAGATCCCGGCCCGCGTAGGTGAACGGGATCCGCTGGGCCTCGAGCGCGTCAGCGACGAGCGCGAGCTGGGCGTTCGTCCGCGCGAGGACGGCGAGATGCGACCAGCGCCGTCCGGGTCTCCTCGCCAGCCAGATCTGGCGGGCGACCCAGTGCGCCTCGGCGGCGTCGTCCTCGTGACTCGCGAGCGTCGGCAGCGCGCCGGCGGGCCTCGTGGCCTCGGCCGCCGTTCCCGCCCCGAGCGCAGCCGACGCGAGGGTCACGATCGCTGGCGCAGACCGGTGGTTCTCGTCGAGCCGGATGACCCTCGCGTCTGCGAAGAGCGCCGGGAGCTCTGCGAGCAGCCCCGGCTCGGCGCCGTTCCATCCGTAGATGGATTGCGACGGGTCGCCCACCACGAAGAGGTCGGGCCGCTCGGGGAGGAGCGATCGGAGGAAGCGGAACTGCGCCGGATTCAGGTCCTGGGTCTCGTCGACCAGGACATGACGGTGCCGCCAGCGGATCGCCTCGGCGAACTCACGATCGCCCTCCATGGCCTGGGCCGCCTCGATGAGCAGGTCGTCGAGATCGAGCAGTCCCCGCCGACGCCGCTCCCGCTCGTAGCCCTCATAGAGGTCCGCGACGATCGTGGCCGGGAGGCGAACTTTGCGCCGAGCGTCGCGGACCGCCGCTGCGTACTGGCCCGGGGTGACGAGGCGGGCCTTGGCCCACCCGATCTCCCCCTCGAGGTTCGCGACGTTCTGGGGTGTGGCGCGTTCGCCGAGCACCGCCACGATGAGGCGCCCCCGGTCACCCAGGACCGATGGCGCGCGCGACGCGCCTTGCTCGTGGCGGTCGCGGAGCAGCCGGAGCGCGATGCGGTGGATGGTCCCAGCGCTCACCCCCGAGACGCCGAGGCGCCAGAGGCGGGACCGCAGCTCGTCGGCGGCCTTCCTGCTGAACGTGCAGACGAGCGTCCGCCTGGCGGGGGCGCTGCCGTCCTCGGCGCGCCTCGCCACCCGGAAGGTGAGCACGCCGGTCTTGCCCGCCCCCGCGCCCGCCACGACGCAGACGACCGGGTCGTCGGCCATGACGGCCTCGCTCTGAGCGGGGGTGAGGGTGGGCGGGACGCCGTGGAACGCACCTTTGACCAGGAAACTGGGCTCGGTGGCGCTCGCCATCGCCCTCCACGGTAACGATGGGGTGTCACGGCGGGCGGGATGTCCCCCGGTGCCCCGAGCCGCTCTCGATATGGTGACCCCGACCAGGAACGGCGTCGATTGGAACCCCGAGCACAGCGCCCCTTGCCGGCGCCAAGCGTGTCGGACACCCAAGGGGGTGGCGATGCTGCGCGCCTTCGCTGAGGGCGCCCTCATGGGCGAGTCGTTCGGGGCCGGAGAACCGACCGTGCTCGCGTTGCACGGTTGGCGCCGCTCGCGTCGCGACTTCTTCGCTGTCCTGTCGCCCGAGGGCGCGTCGTCACTCGACGCCATCGCCCTCGATCTCCCCGGCTTCGGCGCAAGCCCGCCGCCTCCAGAACCCTGGGGCAGCCCCGAGTACGCGCAGCTCGTGGCGGGTGTGCTCGATCAGATGCGCCGGCCGGTCGTGCTTCTCGGCCACTCCTTCGGGGGCCGAGTCGCGCTCCATCTCGCCTCGAGCAGGCCGGACGCCATCGCCGGGATGGTCCTCACGGGCGTCCCGCTCCGCCGGCCGGCGCGGGACCGTGCGCGCCCGCCGCTCCCGTTTCGGGTCGGCCGAGCGCTTCATCGGGTCGGCGTGGTCTCCGAGCCCAGGATGGAGGCGCTCCGGCAGCGCTACGGGTCGTCGGACTACAAGGCCGCCCAGGGGGTCATGCGCCAGGTCCTCGTGAGGATCGTGAACGAGTCCTACGAGGACCAGATGCGCGCGGTCCGCTGTCCGGTCGTCCTCGTGTGGGGCGAGGATGACGACGTGGCCCCGATCGCCGTTGCGAGAGAGGCGCTGAGCGCCTTTCCCGTTGCGACGATGGTCGGGCTCCCAGGCATCGGTCACCTGGCGCCGATGGCCGCCCCCAGTGCGATCCGAGACGCCGTCGTGGCGCTGCTCCCCTCGGCGACCGGCTGAGGATGAGCGATCTCACCCCTGCTGGCTGGGCCGCTGCGGCGTCGTGCTGGGTCGGACTGGTCCCAGCAGGGCTCCGCTGGCTGCGGGTCGCCCAGCGGGAGCACTACCTGCCCGGAGCGGTCGACCGCTTCGCCTTCCGGTGGTGGCTCGGCGTGCGGACCAACCTTGCGCTCGTCGTCCTCGCGGGCGTGGCCGCCGGCGTCGCCTGGAAGTACGCGCTCGTCGCCTGCGTGAGCGCGGCGGTCGGGATCCTCGGACCGATCGGCCTCGCGCCGCGCGGGCGGACATCGCCGCTCGCGTGGACTCGGCGCTCTCGTTCGTTGGCCGCAGTCTGGTTCGTCCTCGAGGCCGGGTTGGTAGTCGTCGGGTTCGCGGTCGGACGGCCGGTCTTCGTCTCGGCGATCGCGGTGCTGCTCGCGGCGCCCGCCGTGGATCTCGCGTGCCTCGTGATGGCCCCCATCGAGGACCGCTTGGCCTCCAGCTATGTGACCACCGCCGGCACGCGGCTTCGATCCGTGAGCCCGCGGATCGTGGGGATCACCGGGTCCTACGGAAAGACCTCGACCAAGAACTACGTGGCGCATCTGCTCGCTGGCTCACTTCGCGTCGTGGCCAGCCCGGCGTCGTTCAACAACCGGGCGGGACTGGCTCGGGCGGTCAACGAGAATCTGGTCGAGGGGACCGAAGTCTTCGTCGCCGAGATGGGCACCTACGGCGCGGGGGAGATCGCCGAGCTCTGTTCGTGGTGTCCGCCCGAGATCGCCGTCATCACCGCGATCGGTCCGGTGCATCTCGAGCGGTTCGGCAGCGAGGAGGCGATCCTTCGAGCCAAGTCCGAGATCACCGTGCCCGCCGAGGTGGTGGTGTTGAACGTCGACGATGAGCGGCTGCTCGCCTTCGCCGGCGAGCTCGAAGGGCGAGCAACGCCTCCCCGGGTGCTCCGCTGCTCGGTCGCGAGCCCAGCGGGGAGCGTTCGCCTCGTTGCGCGCTCCGACGGCTTCGACGTGATCATCGATGGGTCGGCGCGCGGCAGGGCGATCTTGCCGCCGGGGGCCCAACCCACCAACGTGGCGTGTGCACTCGGCGTCGCCACGCAGTTCGGCGTGCCGACCGAGACCCTGTTGGGTCGACTCGCCGACCTGCCGACGGTCTCGCACCGCCTGGCGGTCGGGTCTGCCCCGAGCGGTGTCGTGGTGATCGACGACACGTTCAACTCCAATCCGGCCGGCGCCCGCGCCGCCCTGGAGGTCCTCGCATCCGTGGGGGCCGAGGGAAGGCGCGTCCTCGTCACGCCGGGGATGGTGGAGCTCGGATCGCGACAGGCCCTGGAGAATCGCGCCTTTGCGCAACGGTCGATCGGCGTGGCGACCGACCTCATCGTCGTCGGAAGGACGAACCGGCGCGCGTTGCGCGAGGGGCGTGGTCCCCACGCCTGTGTCTGCCTGCGGACCAGGGAGGAAGCGGTGCATTGGGTGCGCCAGAACCTCCATCCGGGTGACGCCGTGCTGTACGAGAACGACCTTCCGGACCACTACCCTTAGCCTCCGGGTGCCTCGGATCGTGATCGGAACTGGAGTGCGGGTTGCCTGAGGTTGGGGTCATCTTTGGGGGACCGTCACCGGAGCACGACGTCAGCATCTTGACCGGTCTCCAGGCCTCGCGTGAGCTCACCCAGATGCCCGGATATACGCCTCGAGGGCTCTTCTGGTCCAAGTCAGGCGAATGGTTCGAGGTCGATCCGTTGTCCGAGGCCAAGGATTTCCTCGAGGGACGACCGCGATCCGCCTCGCCCCTGCAGCTCACCGTGGGTTCCGAGGGGGGATTCTTCACGACGGGGCGCAAGGTCAAGCGCCTGGGGATTGACGTCGTTCTCGTCTGTTGTCATGGCGGGCCTGGTGAAGACGGGTCCTTGCAGGCGGTGCTGGATCTCGCGCGCATCGCCTATGCCGGGCCCTCGGTCGCCGGTGCCGCGCTCGGGATGGACAAGTACGCCTTCGGTTGTGTCGTCCGAGACGCGGATCTCCCGGCCTTGCCGAGGAGATTGCTCTCGGGCTCGTCGAAGGACGTGGGTTTTGACGGGCCCTACATCGTCAAGCCGCGATTTGGGGGATCGTCCATCGGGATCGAAGTGGTCGCAGACCTCGAGACGGCACGCGCTCTCGCGACGACGAGCGTGCACTTGGCGCGTGGCGCGGTGATCGAGCCCTACCGGCCCGAGCTGTTCGATCTACAGGTCGGAATTCGGTCCTGGCCACGGGTCGAGGTCTCTGCGATCGAGCGACCGCTTCGAACGGCCTCCGCATCGGAGCGGTCGAGTGAGATCCTCGGCTATCGAGACAAGTACGTCGGCGGCGAAGGGATGGTCAGCGCACCTCGTGAGCTCCCGGCGGTCATCCCAGAGGCGCTTCGGGAGGTCATCGTCGATTGCGCACGCGAGATTGGCGAGCGGCACGGCCTCCGTGGCCTGTCTCGGCTCGACTTTCTCAGTGATGGTCGCACGGTCTGGGTCAATGAGATCAACACCATTCCTGGGTCCCTTGCCCGTTACTTGTGGATCGACCCCCCGGTCAGCTTCCACGAGCTCCTGTCCGATCTGATCACCGAGGCCCTGTCGGTCCCCCGACGGCGGTTCGAGACCGCTGGCGCTGACGGCAGTGTGCTTCAGGGAGCTTCGTCGATCGCGTCGAAGCTGGCCTGAGGTGCAGAGCCGTCCGACCGGCTGACGAGCGCGTTGAACAGTCGGAAGCTCTCGAGGGACGGGCTTGCCTCGGGATCGAGCTCGCAGATCCGACGAACGCACTCACTCCACTCCCGTCGCAGCCCGGCTTGGTCGCCTGCGGCCGCGGCCGCTCGCATTGCGGCACGGCTCAAGATCTCGGTGTAGGGATCGACGAGGCGGGCACGATCGAGGATCCAGGTGGTCATGTCGAAGAAGCCGCACAAGATGGCCAGCCGGACCGCGTTGCAGGCCGCGTCCACGACCGCAGCGGTCAGCCTGGCCTCGTGACCCTCGGACCGCCACCACGAATAGCCCGAGAGGACCCCGGCCAGCGGCTCACCTTCGACGAGATCCAGGCCGCTTCGGTAGAGGGCCAGGGAGACGTCGGGCCGGTCCGACTCGCGGGCTTGCTCAAAGGTGCGAAGGGCGCGGAGCACGTCGATGCCCACCAGGTCGGACAGCCTGTAGTGACCCTGTCGAGACGCGCTCGGAAGGTATGGGTTTCCATCGGGATCGATCCCGAGCGCCTGGCGGGCAGCACCGACGGTGTTGAAGAGCGTCTTGGCAGCTGCGTCCGCATCCGGGGTGCCCAAGACCCGCGTGCGCAACCGATCTCCACTGACGGGGTCTGGATTGTGGATCGCAAGGTACGCAAGGAGTTCGATGACGCGTCGGGCACGCTTGGCGGGTAGCGGGTTCGTCAGACCGTCGATCCGAGGAACGGTCGTGAGCAGTCGAACTTCAAGGAGCCCCGCTGTGTGCTCCCTGGCGGGGATCGCCTCCGACACGATTACGGGATGGACGTCCTGGGTTGGCGCCGCGACATCGGCCCTTTGTGACGAGGCGGCGAGTGGCAGCAACGTCACGCCAAATGGATGGATCGTGATAGCACGTTCATCGACGACGATCGTCAGGTCTGCTCGGAGGCTCGGTTGCGTGGTCACCTGCGCTCGAGCCCCAGTGGCGGGGGATCCGGCCCACTCGAAGTCGACACCGTGTTCGGAGGAATGCACGCGGATCCACTCGGTCAAGGGAGGCTGGTACATCGGTGCGACGAACGAGGCAATGAGTTCATGTGCGCTCGGGCCAAGAACGGCGACGGACGCGCCGATCTCGAGCAGTACCCCCCAGAAGTTGGAAGCGTCGCTTCCGATGGGGATCACCAGCCAACGCCGAGCGGGTTCGGGTGCCGATGAGGTCGCTGCGTGGCAGGCCTGATGGGAGGAGATCCAAGAATTCCCGTTCGAGCTCAATCGCATGCCAACGGGTGCCCAGTCGATCTTCGACTGCAAGAAGAGCTCAAGATCGTCCGAGCCGACTCGGATCAGCTGCACTGGCGGGACACGTGAGTCGATGTCTCGAAGGAGCACTTCGAGCCTGGAAGTGGCCGCGTGCATCAGCTGGAGCTCGCTCGTGTCGGGTGAGAGGCCAGTCGGCCTTCGCTGTTGGCGCCTCCGCAGCTGGACCCGGCGCCCGATTGCTGCCACGCCCATGCAGCAGAGCGCGACGGTGGCGAGATCAGACACGGTCGCTGGCACATCGACGGTGCCAGGAGCAGGTGCGATAGCAGTGGTGCCTGCCTCCAGGGCCCGCGCCCTCGCCGCGCCGTCCGCCCGGGCAATTCGGGTGAGGTCCGTCCCGACCACGCTCGGCTGAGACCCCGGCTCGGACTCGTGTCGCAGTCGGGTGACCTCAACGCGCCGCGTTCGTCGGTTGGCAGCTTCCGATGAGCTGACTAGCGCGACGACACCGGAGGGACCATCGAACCTCGGGCGACCGGCGAGCACGCCGCGAGCGCCGATCGGTCCGATCGTCGAACCGAGCACAAAGAGCGCCGCAGCGATCGGCGACGCGGCACGATCCCACCCTCGTTCGGTGTGTGGCATGCCGGGCTCGGCGGCGCGTAGTCGGTTCACCACGCGACGGGCGATCGGCAAGACACAGCCCGCCCACGCGATCCAGGACCCCAAGACGGCAACGTTGAGGGCAAAGGACCACGAGAGGCGAGGCGCTCGGAGGATGCGATGGAGCGGGGTGTCGCCGGCGGCAGCCAGGAGCGTGGGCGGAACTGCGATCAGCGCGAGACCCAACGCGACGCCATTGGCCGCGCCAGACGTTGAAGCCCTCCACCCCCCCTTCACGACGGCCGTTACCCCTTGGTCACGAGTGAGTGATGTTCAGGTTGTAGGAGACCGGAGCTTGCGCAGGCACTTGCTCCAGCAACCGAACGGTGCAGGCAGAGTCGACGTCCGACATCGTCACAGAGACCTCGGCCGTTCCCACGCTCGCTTGGCGCAACGAGGCACAGGTCAGCGTCAGCTGAAGGGGGTTGCCGCCCGTCCAGGAAGCCTCGACAGTGAGTGATCCAACGATGAGCGGAACGCTGAGAAGGCTCTCGACATCGTCGGGGTAGCTCAGATAGCCCGTATAGGTGCTCGAATCGGACGGTTGGCTGGTGTCCGTGGCGCTGGGAGCGGTTCGCGATGCGGCGCCCGATGGAGGACTTGCCGTCACCAGGATCGGAGCCGTGGGTTGCCCGGAGGCTGCGGACGCCACCGTCGTCGAGGTGGTCGTGTCGACCGTTGTTTGTGACGCGTGTCTCGTAAGCGGGACGATCGGCGCCGGGCGAACGTCTCGTATCTTCGGAATCGAAGACTTGGAGTCGGAGCGTGATCTCTCGTTCTTCGACCCGGCGATATGCGCAAATGTGATCGCAACGACTGCGAGTGCGATCGTCAACAGCATCCACCACGTCGGCCGATCATGGTCCTGCGCCGCGGCAGGTCTGCGACGCGATCGGAAAGCCACCGGGCGTAGATTGTCACGTCCGCCTTCTACGCGCAGAGGAACTCCTCGGCCCGCCTCCGACGGTCAGAAAGAAATCGTTTACTGCGTCCGGTCATTCTGGCGAGCTCGGTCATGGAGAAGCCCAAGACCCGATGACCGTAGAGAACCGCAGCATCGGTTGGATCGAGCTCCGTGCCTGAGAATTCCTGTATGGCTCGGGCTAGGACATCGAGATCTGTGAGCCCGGTCCACGAGCTGCTTGTTGCCCGTTGCTCGACGTCGGGTGTCGAAGGCCTTTCTTTTGTCATTCGGCCACCCACTATCTGACGCCGCATACGACACCGGATGGCCGAAAGGAGGTCTAATAACGCGTAGGGCCGGTCCTGACCGCTCCATTCGATGATGACCTCCCAGGTCGTGGTGATCAGGTCTGAAAAGAAGGCCCCACCATCGACCCACTCACCTCCGGATCCCCACGAGAGCCTGCGTGCAACCGTGACCAAGCCAGGGAGTATTGCCTGGAGGATTGATCTGGGAATCAGCGGGTGAACAGATGCCGATCGAAGCATCGCCTGGACCACGGCCGGCGCCCATAGGGCTCGATCGTCTCCGATTGCCAATCGAAGTTTGCCGACCAGATCGTGGAGGTCTCGAGATTTCGTGGCGTCGATGAGCGGTTCGTGGGCGGAGAGCACCCTGATCGCCAGCTCCGACTCTGCGCCGCGACCGACGGCCCGCCAGTCGATCGTCAGTTGATCGATTGGTTGAAGGCGTTCATGCATGCGGCGGATCGTGGGAAAGACCATTCCCCCCATACCTCCCACCGACGGGGCGATTTGGTTGGGGATGAGGAGTGGGCCAGGTTCAAGATCGGATTGGCTACTGATTAGTAGCAGGCGACCCGGGATACAGTCAGTCCGTGGATATCGAGCAGTTCTATGACGCTGACGAACGACGCCGGGAGTCGTCCGAGGTCGAACTGGGTACGGAGTGGCGAGACGCCGGCGGTGTTCGCTATGAGCTCAACTGGATTGAAGACACCGGCGAGCTCTACGTGATGATGGAGCCGCCTCCGCCCGAGTGGGAGGGTCCCTTCGGCGATCTGCACGTGAATGTCCGAGACAGCGCGCCGGTCACGGGCATGGCCGTGTTCGTTGTCGGGCACATCACGACCCGAGACGAACTCGAGCACGTGCTCGATGGCTGGCAAGCGGCCATGTCGACACCCGGCGCTGTGGAGTGGCTGGCGAAGCGGCTCATCTCCGAAGGAGTTGCGGATCAGGCCTGGGCCAGCGGACTCTCCTAACCAGGGTCCGCCGGCATTGGGTGTTAGGACGCGCGAGAAGAGCCGGGATTGGCTCTCAGTTCGAAAGCGCTGGATCTTGACTGTTCGCAACGCCGCATTGCGCCCGCAACGCCGAGATGAGGTGGCCCTCGTCGACCTGGCCGATTTCATTGAGCGTCGTCATCAGTGCATTCCACCGGCCGTCAGAAGAGGTCGCCTGAGCCGCAAGTGGCTCGGCAACGTTGAGGTCATTGGCCGCTGCCCTCATGTCTCGAGCCCGAACAGCTGAATCCGTCGCTACCTGGGCCGCGTCGTAGGCCACGATCGAGGAGTGCACCTTGGCACAGGCCTCTCGGGCAAGCGAAAGAGCCGATTGCGAGCTGCATGAAGACAGGGCAATAGCCGAAGCGGTGATCGCAGCGGGGAACGCGAGCGTCCGCAATCTCACGTGGTCAACCCAGCCAGCTGCCCGCCGCCTCGAGGAGGAACCGGCTGACGGCAAGGCTCCGATCAAAGACTTCACACAGCAGTTCCTCGCCGGCGAGCACCTTCGCCAATGAGACCTCGTGTCTTGCGACCACGCTCAGACGTCGTTCCGGTCCGTCGGTCGCAGAGGCGAACGAGTCGATGGCCGAGACCTCCAGGGGCAACTCCATCCCGCCGACGCCGGCCAGATCTATGGCGAGGCGCAACAGGTCTGGGCCCTTGGGTGACGGGGGTAACGGTGGAAGGGCCCAAGTGAAGGTCAGCGGGAAGTGATATTCGTCGCGGGGCTCTTCATCCTCGGCGAGAGCCAGCACAGCATCCTCGAACGAGAGAAGCACTCGAGGATCGACTTCCAGCGCCAGGTGGAGGTCGAGCGGCCCGCCACAGCCCTCCTCGGGATGCAGGTCCACCTCCCAGACCTGTCGCAGCGAGTAGGTCTCGACGAAGTGCCGCTCGTCATGAACATGGAAGCCGTGGTCGACAGAATGGTCTTTGAGATCGGCCACGTAGCCGGCAACGTCAATAGCCGCCACAACCGGCGAGCCTAGTGGTCACCGAGGGGCGGTCCCTCCGCCGCTAACGTCACTTTGTGGATGACTCTTCCCTGGTAGAGGTCCTGTTCGACGCATCTCGGGCCGCCCGAGATGCGCTCGATCGTCTCGAGGACTGGGGCCCGAGCGGCGAGCGGCCTGGACAGTACAGACTCGACCTTGTCGCTGACGCCGCCGCACTGGCGGTGCTGAGCCGGGTGGGGCTCGCCGTCCTCTCGGAGGAGTCGGGGCACACGGCGGGGAAGCTCCCTCTCCTCGCCGTGCTCGACCCCATCGACGGTTCCACCAACGCGCATCGAGGGATCGCCGCGTACTCGACCAGCATCTGCGTGTTTGATCAGGCCGGTCCGTGGGTGGGCACCGTCGTCAACCATCTGACGGGCACTCGATATCACGCGATCCGGGGCGAGGGCGCGTGGCGTGATGGGAAGCGCATCTCGCCTTCAGCGTGTGAACGCCTTGCCGGTTCGATCCTCAGCCTCTCTGGGCCCATGCCGGGTCTCCACGCGTGGCAGTACCGGACGCTCGGCTGTGCATCGCTCGAACTCTGTGAGGTGGCCGAGGGAAGCCTTGACGGCTTCGTACTTGGGCGTGGCGTCACGCTGCACTCCTGGGACTATCTTGCCGGTCTGCTCCTGTGCGTGGAGGCGGGCGCGGCCATCTCCGAGAGCGACGGAAAGGACCCATGGGTTGCGACGGCCGAACCCAGGCGGCCCGTTGCCGCCGCCACTCTTGCACTCTTGCAGGCACTCGTTTCGCCAGACCCCGCGTAGCGCGAGCCTCAGACGTCCATTTTCCCCAGAGCCTGGCGTGCTGCGCTCGACCCGGCGCGGCGGCCAAACACGGCACCGCTCGTCAGACCGGTCCCCCCTGGATAGTTGAAGTAGAAGATCCCGCCGACGAGCTCACCCGCCGCGTACAAACCGGGGATCGGCTGCCCATAGACGTCGATCACGCTGGCGTCGGGTTCGATCCGGAGCCCCCCAAAGGTGAACGTGATCCCACACGTCACCATGAAAGCCTCGAACGGCGGCTGGTCGATCGAGTTCGCCCAGTTGGATTTTGGAGGATCGATCCCTATCGTGCGGCGGCCGTCTTTCACGTTTGGATTGAACGGTGTCCGATGTTCGACTGCGGCATTGAACCTCGTCGCAGTGCGGAGGAATTCGGTGCCGTCGACCCCCTCGAGACGCGCAGCCAGTTCTTCCAGCGTGTCTGCTTGGACCCTGGTGGCTTGTCGAATTCTGTACTCCGAACGCAAGAGGTTGGAAACCTTGTTGTCGAAGACCTGCCAGGCAAATTGACCCGGCTGTTCGAGGATGCGCCGCCCGTACTTCGCATACGTGAAATTGCGGAAGTCAGCACCCTCATCTACGAAACGCTGTCCATTGGCATTGACCATGATGCCCAGGGGATAGCTGTGCTTCTGGAAGCCGTCGCCGACGCGCAAGTCTCCGAACTCGGGGGCGTTCATGTCCCACGCCACGGCGTGACATCCGGACCATTGACCTGCGGGGCTTGCACCGACTTCAAGGGCCATCCGGATACCGTCGCCGAGGTTGAAGCGGGTTCCGCGCACCTTCGCGAGGTCCCAGCCCGGACCGAGGTATCTGGTCCGCCATTCGAGGTTCGACTCGAACCCGCCGCAAGCGAGGACAACCGTCGTGGCTTCGATGTCATACGAGTCGATGGGAGTTCGCACGCGGATACCACGTACGGCGTGGCCATCGAAGATGAGGCTCACGGCTCGATGTTCGTAGTGAATCGGGATCCCGTTGGCCGTCGCGGCACGCGTAAGCTGCGCGACGAGCCCCGAGCCACCGCCATTGACTTCGACCGCAAGGCCGCCCCAGAAGCGGAATCGCCCGTCGACCTTGAACGCCTGCCGGCCATATGAGGGTTGGAAGTGCACACCACGGTCGTGCATCCAACTCAGGGTCGGAAGGCTGCCTTCGACCAGGGCTTCGACGAGATCGGGATCTGCGCGAGCGTCAGTGGTCCTCACCAGGTCCTCAAAGAAGTCGACCGGCAGGTAGCTCCCGAATTGCACGTCACGCCGCTCTTCCTCTGTCAACTCGGGCATGAGTTTCACGAGATCGTCGATGCCGCGGTAGACGACCCGCATGGCTCCGCCTGTAAACGCGGAATTGCCGCCGGCCTCGGCCTCGGGGGCGCATTCCAGCACCTCGACCGACGCACCCAGCTCGCGCGCAGCAATTGCAGCGCAGAGGGCCGCGTTGCCAGCCCCGACAACAAGAACGTCGACACGCATGTGAGCTGGCATCATATGAAGTGTCCGAAGGAACGTGTCGAGTAGAGCCCTTCGGGTCTCAGGTCCGTCAGACCGGGCGCTTAGCTCAGCTGGTGAGAGCAGCTGGCTTACAACCAGCAGGTCGGGGGTTCGAGTCCCTCAGCGCCCACGTACGTACGCAGTAGTGTGCGACCGTAGGTCGCTATTCGAACGGTGAGTGCCCGCACCTGGCCGGTCACTTCGGGCGGTAGACGTCGCTTCGATGATCGACCCGGTCGACGTAGACGATGCGATCGCCCTCGTCGATCCAGTAAATGACCCGGTACGCGCCTACGCGTGCCGCGTGCCAACCTTCAAGTTCGCGACCGAGCGGATGCCCGATCCGGCGAGGGTCAGCGATCAGCCGACCGAAGCAGAACTCGACGATGGCTCCGACGACGCGTGGTGAAGTCGTTGCGAGACGGTCAAGCTGGCGAACAGCAGGTGGTGACCACCGGAGTCGATATTCATCCACGGGTCCAGCGTTCCAAGGCCTGCTCCTTGGTCAGCCCGATCGTCTGACCTGCCTCGCGAGCGGCGGCCGCCTCGCGGAGATCTGCCATCGCGGTCGGATCGGACAACAGGTCGAGGGTGTCTTCGAGCGCTTCGAGGTCCTGGACCGCGAGCACGACGACGCTCGGTCGCCCGTGCTTCGTGATCACGACGCGACGGTGCTGGGTTTCGACGCCTTCGACGACCTCGGACAGATGCGCTTTGGCGTCCGCCAAGGTGACCTGCTCGGCAGTGGGGATGACCATAACTAAGACTATATCTCAGCGACCGAGCGTAGGCGGTCGAGGCGTTGCCGCACGTCCAGCAGGTTCGAATACGAGTGTCTACGGCCCACCAGGCCGAGGCGGCAGTCTGCGAAGTTCGAGTCCAGGTCGGCGGCCTGACCAGCCCCGTGGAGGGCGGACTCGATGAGCGGCCCGGCGCCGGTCGGGCGGTCCGCACGTGGCCAGGCTGCCCCGGAGGGCGGTCTCGCCTGACTGGCGGACGCGCGGACACGCCGGATCGACGCCTGGGTGTTGGCCGAGCGCTCCCGGCGCGACCTCGTCCCGCCGTCTGGCTGCCCGGCCCCACGGTGCGTGCCGGTCGTGGGCGGGCCCGCTTCCGGAGCCCCGCGAAGCTCGCCAGCACCAACCGGCCTGAACGTCGGCTGTGTGCACGTGTCAGTTGCCCGGAAGGGGTACAGGCCCATGATCCGCTCGACAAAGGGAGGGCCGACCGCGTGCCTCCGGCATGGTTGACCGTGCTCAGCTGGCTCGCCATTGGACTGGCGACCGTTTCGGCGCTGTGGATCGCCGCCGACATCTGGCTGCGGGGGCACCGCCAGCAGATGGGGATCATGGAGGTGGTCTGGCCCGTCACCGCCCTCTACTTCGGACCGCTCGCGGTCTGGGGCTACCGGCGCTTCGGCTGGCCGAAGAGCCCCACCTGGCGGAAGGAGCGCGGTGGCGAGCCGCCGGAACTGCCGGGATGGTCGGCGATCGCCACCGGCGTCAGC
>DAHUZM010000142.1 GCA_027306525.1 Acidimicrobiaceae bacterium | reverse complement strand
CGCGGTCGGTGCGTGGGCTGGTGGCGCCACGGAGTCGATCGGCGACCCAAGCGCAAGGGTGCGTCCCGTCGCGGCGGCGATCTCGGGCGGGAGCGCCTCGTGGATGCTTGCCACGAACCGGGCGAGGTCGGCGTGCGAGCGCTCGAGCTTCGCAAGTCGATCGAGGATCGAGTCCCATGAAGGTGACATGGCGACTCCTGAGGACTGGACCACCTCGGTGTGGTCATCCCTCCGCCGCCCCATCGGCAGGTCTTGCATCGACATCGAATTCGGTTCCTCCCGACGCCCGCCCGCGACGTCCGCCGTGCCAGTCGGCAACCCTGGCGCAGGTGCTCAGGCTTGGGCATACCTGACGTCTGCGATGTCGACCTGACGCGCAGCGTACCGGACCCCCCTGCCGATTCCGTGGCTTTCCGTGGGGAAACGACCCTGGTAAGAGCGGATCAATCCCGATCCGCGACCATCCGCGAATTGAGATGTCGGGGAGGTTACGTTTTTCGGGCGAGTCGATTTGGCTCGTGATTCATTGCCATATACGGAGCGGTAATCCAACAGGGAGGATTCCGACAATGAGTATCAAGAAATGCCCGCGGGTCGCGCGCGCGCTGCGCGCGGCCTATGACCGGAAGAGCGGCCTGGCCGAGCGTGAGGGGGCCGAATCCGGCTTCACCCTCATCGAGCTCATGGTCGTGCTGCTCATCATGGCCATCCTGCTTGCCATCGCCATCCCGACCGTCCTCGGGGTGAAGAGCGGCGCCCAGGACCGGGCGATCCAGAGCAGCCTGACCAACGCGTTCACCTCGGCCAAGGCCGGGTACGCGTCTGCCGGGTCGTTCTCTGCCACGGCATCGGCAGAAGTCTCGTACCTGAGCTCGGCCGAGCCGAACCTGACGTTCCAGACCGGTTCCATCGCCACCGCGAGTCCGAACACCATCTCGGTGAACGTGGCCTCGGACGGCGAGCAGATCGTTCTGGTCGGCTACTCGCAGAGCAACAACTGCTGGGCGCTCTCCGAGAATGACAATGCGGGCACCGACTCGCTCCTCGGCGACAGCTCGGGGGGCGTTCGTTACAACGCGTGGCCCGCGACGTCGGGCGCCACGTGCACCGCTACGGGGTCGAGTGCCCCGAGTGGGGCCGTCGGCTGGCAGGCGACCTACCCGTCCAACCCGTAATCGGACACCAGTCCTGCACTAGGCCGCTGGCCTAGGACAGGCGCCAGCGTTTCGAGGAGGGTCCCGCCCAGTTGCGGGACCCTCCTCGCGCCGGTGTCTCGACGTCTCGATGCGAGGTGGAGATGGTTGACGCTGTGATAGGGACCCGCGCCCAGCGGGCCCACGCCTCCCCGGCGATCGGCGCCTGGTTGCGCCGTCGCTGGATGCCGATCGCCTGCATGGCGCTCTTCTTGGCCGCCGGGATGGCGTTCAGCTTCTTCTGGGGACCCGTCGTCCGGCACCAGAGCTACTGGATCACCCCCCGAGACCTCTGGGGGACGTTCCGGACGGCGCAGTTCGTCGGGTGGGGCGACATCGGTGACGTGTACAACTCCGGTGCCGCCCTCGTCACGTTCCCCGCCATCAGCGTGATCCTCGCCCCGGTCGCGATCGTCGTCGACCACTTCTCGATGGTCGTGGGCTTCCCGTTCTCGCTCGCCCATCCGACGGCCTGGTACCTGCTCGGACCGGCGTCGATGCTGATCGGAAGCGTCGTATTGGTGCCGCTGGACGGCCTCGCGCGTCGCCTCGGGTTGAGTCCCGCGGCGAGGGCCGCGACGCTCGTCGCAGAGGCGGTCGTCTTGTTCCCGGTGGTCGTCTTGTGGGGCCACCCGGAGGACCCCCTGGCGCTCGCCTTCGCCCTCTTGGCCCTGCAGGCCGCATTCGACGGTCGCTGGCGGGCGACCGGTTGGCTGATCGGCCTCGCGCTCGTCACCCAGCCCCTGGTCGTGCTCGTCGCGCCCGTCGTGGCTGCGATGCTGCCGATGCGCGAATGGCCGAAGTTGGCACTCCGCGGCGCGCTTCCGAGCCTCGCCCTGCTCGCGATCCCCCTCGGGCAATCGTGGAAGCAGACGACGGCGGCAATCTTGCAGCAACCGAACTACCCGACGGTCGACCATCCGACGCCCTGGTTGGCGCTCGCTCCAATCCTCTCGAGGAGTCACCCCGCGGTGATCGGCAACTTCTCGATGGTGACCGCGGCCGACGGCAGGCAACGGTTCACCGCCACTGCGCTGCACACGGTGAGCGGCGAGACAGTCGCGGCCGGTCCCGGGCGCCTGATCGCGGTCGCGCTGTGCATCGGCCTCGGGATCTACGTGTACCGGCGCCGACCCAGCCCGACCCAGGTGGTCTGGCTGTGCGCGGTCGCCCTCGCGCTCCGCTGCGTGTTCGAGTCGGTGATGGACCCCTACTACCTCTGGCCCCCCCTGGCGCTCGCCTTCGTGCTGGCCGCTCGCAGCCGCTGGCGCTTCGGGGCGACCTCGGTGCTAGCGACCGCCGTGACCTGGTACAGCTACCGCCACGCCGGGCCGTGGGAATGGTGGCTCCCCGTGACGCTCCTCCTTGCAGCGGCGGTACTGCTCGCGCGCCCGCGCAACAGCGTTTCGCACGATCAGGCGCCGGACCTCCTTGCCGAGCGACCCCCGTTGAGGGTGGGCGCTCGATGAGCGCGATCGTCGCCGATCCGGAAGCGCCCGAGGATCGGGCCGGGCCCGACCGATCCGGCCGGGCATCGCCGCCCCCGGCGCGACGTCCCCTCCTCGGTGACACGGCCCGTCAAGCCGCGCTCCTCGATGTGCCGCTCTCTGCGAACCGCCGGGTCCTCGTCTGGGTCGCCGCGTCGGTGATCTTCGTGCTCTCCCTCGTGGGTTGGTATCAGCGCTCGGGCGACGTGCGCGACGTGCTCGAGAGCGCGATCCCGACCATCGCGCTCGTGCAGGGCAAGCCCCAGTGCGCGTATCCGCCGAACATCTGGAGCGCAGTCCCCCCGCTCTACCCGACGCTCACCTCGGGGGTCATGGCGGCGACGGGCGTCGGGAGGGCGGACGCCCAGACGGTGCGCTTCGCCCCCGGCACGTGCAGGGTGCCCAACTCGGGACATGCGGTGATCCCCGTCCTGCCCCTGGTGGTCATCGGCGCCTTTGCCTGGCCGATCCTCGCGTTCGGCGCCGTCGCACTCCTCGCCGCCCTCGGCAAGCGTCACACGCGTTGGGAGGCGGCGGTGCTCCTCCTCCTCGCGTGCCTGCCGCCCCTCGCATCGGCGCTCGTCCGGTATCTGCATCCAGAGGACATCTACTCGGTGGCCCTCATCTTGGTGGCGCTCGCGGCAGCCCTCCGCTCCCGATGGCTGGTGACCGGGATCCTGATCGGCGCGGCATGTTGCTTCAAGCAGTTCGCGTTGCTGCCGGCGGTGCCGCTGCTCGTGGCCGCACCGCGCTCGGGGAGGCTGCGCTACTGCCTGGGCGGGGTCCTCGCCGCCGGGTCGATCCTCGTGCCGCTCTGGCTCGCGATGGGCAGCGGGATGATCGGCGTCATGCGGGGGGTCGACGCGACCCCCACCTTCGTCGGCAGCGCCCTCGTCGGGCGGCTCGGGCTCCACGCCGTGGCCATCACGGTGGTCGCCCGGCTGTTCCCGCTGCTCGGGGCGGCCGCCTTCGCGCTCTGGGCCCGATCCCGGCTCGGTGACGCCGTGGTCGACCCCGGCCCGCTCGTCGCCCTCGTGGCCGTGTCCCTCGTGCTACGCCTCGTCTTCGAGGTCAGCCTGTTCAGCTACTACTTCCTCGCGACGGCGGTCGTGCTCGTCGTGCTCGACGCCGCGCTCGGACGCGTTCGACTCGAGACGATCTGCTGGATCGTGGCCTGCAGCGCCTTGTACCCCGTCCGGTTCGACCCGCTCGTCTTGGTCCAAGAGGCCCAACCCGTGCTCGTGCAGCTCGTGGTGGTGCTCCCGGCGCTCGCCCTGGCCGCGGTGCCCCTGTTGCGCCTGTGTGCCACCGCCGCGCGTCGTGAGCGCCAAGGGGCCATGGTCGAGGTCGCCTCGACGTCCTAGGCCGGCGCGGGTCCCCGACCGGCCCCCATCGAGAGGTCAACAGACCGCTGGCGACCCCGCGGGAGGCCTCGCGTTGGTCGGATCGAGCGGATCACGGGTCGCGCCGCACCCGGCGATCGTCGTGGTGGTCGACGGCGTGATCGTCGTGCTCGTGGTGCCGTGGCCCGCGCTCGGTGCCGCCGGGGGGATGGCCGAGGGACCGCCCGACCCGCACGCCGCGAGCATGAATCCCCCGAGCGCGACCGCGGCCAGGCGGCCGAGCAACCTCGCCGATCGTGCGTGGCGTCGCATCTAGCCGCTCGAGCCGCTTTGCGCCGCGGCGGGCTGGGCGAAGATGTCGATGTCGAATTCGCCGGACAAGGGCGTGCTCCGGCTCGTGTTGTTGCCTCCCCCCGAGATCTGCACGCTCGAGATGACCGTGAGCCTCGGCAGCGCGTAGAGGGCCTTCATGAACGCGAGCGTCTGGTCGTAGGTGCCCTTCACTGAGACCGTGAGGGGGATCACGGCCACGTTGCCCTCCGAGACCGGCGTCTGCGGGTTGACGTTCTGCACCGAGACGCCGGTCGCGCTCGCCGCGTTCGAGATCTCGGTGATGTAGTTGTAGAGGTCCGAGGTCGCCGGGACCGCCGAGCTCAACCGGCTGCTCAGGGCCTGGAACGTCGCCGACTCCTTGGAGTAGGCCTTGAGCTGCGCCAGGCGGGCATCGAGGGCGTTCTGCTGGCTCTGGGCCTGCTGGACGCTGTCGTTCACCGCGGCGAGCTTGTGCCCCTCGGGGTTGAAGACCGCGAGCAGCCAGATCAAGAGCACGACCAACGCGATGCCGATCGCGAAGAGCACCCTGCGCTGGCGCAGCATGGCAAGGACCTCGGTGCTCATCCGGGCACCGAGTACTCGGAGATCCGCTGGGACTTCGCCCCGTTCAGCACGTCGAGCGTGGCGCTGAAGGCCACCGAGCTGCCCTTGGACACGCCCGACGCGAGGACAGCGTCCTTCAGCACGGGCGACTGCACGATCGACTGGCCCCAAGCGGTGACGTCGGTGAGCTGCTTGGCCTCGACGCTCGTCGAGACGGTGCCGATCTGCCCCTTGATCGGCGCGCTGACGGTCGAGCCCGAGGTGCCCGGGTTGGAGTCGGCCGTCAACGTGATGCTCGAGAGCGTCACGTTGGAGGGGATGAACTGGGCGATCTGGTTCAAGACGACCAGCCAGTCGACCTCCTTGTTGAGCGTCGGGACCACCTGGGCCGACTGCTTGACCACCTGGTCCCGCAGGACCAGGGCCTTGTCGTACTTCGGTATCTCGACGTTCTGGATCGTCGCGTTCTCGGCGCTGATCGTGCTCAGGTGGTTCTCGGCGCTGTGGACCTGGATGAACCGCAGCGTGGTCAGGCCGACGACGAGGACGAGGATCACGGCCGCCGCACGCACGAGGTAGCGGTGGACGCGCCGTTCGAGCGCCCGGGTGCGGGCCGACTCGGGCAAGAGGTTGAAGGGGTGCCCGCCCGGGTCGGGGAGCGCGAGGCCGAGCGGCGCCGCCGCGACCGTGTCGACATCGGTCGCCTGCTCTGGGGTGAGCGGCATCTCGGAGAGGTCGACCCCCGAGAGCGGAGATGCCAGCGCGACCGGCACCCCGGCGTTCGCCTGCATCAGCTTGAGCAGGCCCGGCGAGCGAGCGCCGCCCCCGGTGACCTGGATCCTCCCGATCGGCTGGCGGCCGGGCAGCGAGGAGAAGAACCGGATCGAGTTGTGGATTTCCGAGACGAGCTCGTTGACGGCCCGATCGCAGGCACCGGCCGCCAGGGCGTCGTGGGTGCCCGGGTACCCGAGTCGCCGCTTGGCCGCCTCCGCGTCGCGGTGAGGGATGTCGAGTGCGCTCGCGATCGCAGAGGTGATGGTCTCCCCGCCCGTGTCGAGCGTGCGGACGAACTGCAGGTTCCCCATCAGGTGGACGACGATCATCGTGAGGCCGGCGCCGATCGAGACGATCGCCTCGGGTGCCTGGAAGCTCGGATCGCACACCGCGCGCGCGAGAGCGGCCGTTTGCAGGTCGATGGAGACGGGCTCGAGCCCGGCCGCCTCGAGGGTCGCCACGAGTGCCTCGACGGCCTCGGCATGGACCGCCCCGACGAGGACCCGCAGCTGCGGGGGGCCCTCGGGGCTCGCCACCTGGGCGATGACCTTGGAGGAGAGCACCGTCTCTTGCATGGAGAAGGGGATGACCTCGTCGGCCTTGAACCGCACCGCCGACTCGAGCTCCGAGGGTGCCAGGAGCGGCATATCGATCTCGCGGATGATGGCCCGCAGGCCGGCGAGGCCGACCCGGACCTGGCGGTGGGCGAAGCGCCCCTCCCGCCAGAGGCGGCTCAGGGCGTCGGCGACCTGGTCCTGGTCCCGGATCTCCCCCGCGACGACGCATCCCGGCTGGAGGCCGACCTGGCCGAAGTTCTCGATGAACGGGATTCGCCCCTCGTCGAGGTGCAGCTCGACGGCGCGGACGGCGCTCGTGCCGATGTCCAGACCGATGCTCTGGTTTGCCATCCGGCCTTTCAACCCCCTCGGGGTCTTCCCGGGGTCCCACGACCGGAAGGCCAGCCATCCGGCTCCCGATCGGCGAGCCCTGTTCGTCTTTGCGGTCGGCCGCCCGCTCGGCGACGGCTCGAAACGCTATCGGCGACCAGGCAGAAAACCGCGGATGGTGAGGTCGATAACGTTGGGCCAACCCATGAGCCCGAGGCGGTGCACGAACCGGTGACCACGGCGTCGGTCCACATGCGCGGGCGCGTCGACGGCACGATCGACGTCCAGATGGCCGACGTGGGCGGCCGGCCGGTCGTGCTGGCCCGCTCGTCGTCCAACCGGCGCCGCGGCGCGCTCGGCCGCCGGGACGGCGAGACGCTGGCCGCCGCCGCACGGCTGGCGCTGCGCCAGCGCACCCCGTTCGGGGTGGAGCTCTCCTCGAGCGGGGCGGACGTCTCCGAGGGCGTCGACGCCCTGCACGGCTGGGGGCTCGCAGCGGCCGCCATCGCCAGACTCTCGGGGGTGGTGCCCGTCTTGGCCGGGGTGACGGGTCCGGTGCTCTCGGGCCCGGCCCTCATGCTCGGGCTCTGCGACGCGGTCGTCATGAACGCCGACGCCTTCGCCTTTGTCTCGGGACCCTCCATGGTCGCCCAGTTCACGGGCGTCCGCGTCGGCGTGAACGACCTTGGGGGGGTGGGCGTGCACTCCCGATCGAGCGGGCTGTGCGCGCTCGAGTCCGAGTCGCCCCTCGAGGCGATCGCCGACATCTTCGGGTATCTCCCCGCGCACACCGACGAGGCCCCGCCGGTCCTCGTGACCGACGACCCCCCGGACCGGCTCGCGCCCGAGCTGCGGGGGATGGTCCCGGCCCGCGACACGGCCTCCTACGACGTGCGCGACGTCGTCACCACGGTGGCCGACGACGGCGACCTCCTCGAGCTGTGGCCGCGCTGGGCGCCCCAGCTCGTGACCGGGCTCAGCCACGTCGCCGGGCACGCCGTGGGCGTCGTCGCCAACCAACCCCGCTCCTTGGCCGGGACGCTCGACATCGTCGCCTCGCAGAAGGGGGCGCGCTTCGTCCGCCTGTGCGACGCGTTCAACCTCCCGATCGTCACCTTCGTCGACACGCCCGGCTTCTTGCCTGGCAAGGACCTCGAGTGGCGCGGGATGATCCGCCACGGCGCGCAGCTGGTGTTCGCCTATGCCGAGGCGACCGTGCCGCGCATCGCGATCACGCTGCGCAAGTCGATGGGCGGCGCCTACATCGTCATGGACTCGAAGGGCATCGGCAGCACCCTGTGCATGGGTTGGCCCGGTGCCCAGCCGGCGGTCATGGGCGCCAAGGGAGCGGTCCAGATCCTGCACCGCTCGGCGGGCGACGAGGAGCGCCGCCAACGCGAGGAGGAGTATGCCGAGCGGTTCCTCGCCCCCTGGGAGGCGGCCGAGCGGGGCTACTTCGACATGATCATCGACCCGGCCGACACCCGCCGGGAGCTCGCTCGGGCCCTCGAGAACGTGGCCAGCCGGCGAGAACGCCTGGTCGGACGCAAGCATGACGCAGGTCCCATGTAGCTTCCGGTGGGGGAGCGCTCGAATTAGCCGGTGACCAGGCATGACGAGCGCGCGGGAACCGATAATTGCCTCTTGAGCTGGGTGTTTGGGGACCGTCATCGAACCGCAATGGGCCCGAGGTCGATTTGTCGTGCCCGGGAGGCAAGATCGAATCGTGCAACAGACGCCTGATGTGCCGCTCGTCCTCGAGTCGTGCCACAGCACATGGCTCTTCGACACGACGAGGATGCGTTTCCGCCGCATCTTGAAGGGACTCAACCTCGACGCCCCAAGCGCCTCGACGGCGTGGCGGCCGTACTTCGGGCTCGAGCTCGACCCATACTCGGAGTCCTTCGTGGTCATGCTGAACGCCGAGGGGACCCGGCTCCTGCGCTCGTGGCGCCACGTCGAGCACTGCCCGCAGTGCGGTGGGGAGGCGACGGCCGAGCTATCGCTCGACGAGCTGCAGGCCGCGGCGCTCGGCTGATCCGATCGTCACCGGCGCGTGGCCTGAGTGCCGCGTGGGTGCGCGCGGCGCGCCGACCGTCCCTCGGTGCCAGAGGAAGGGCGACCTAAGCTAACCCGCTGTGGGTCCCGCCGAACTCGAGCGCCTCCTCACGCTCCTCGACCAATGGGACGGCTCGGACCTCCACCTGAAGGCGGGGGCTCCCCCTCGCATGCGCATCAACGGCGAGCTGCGCACGCTCGTTGACGAGCTTCCACTCAGCCCGGAGGACACGGCTGCGGTCGTGGCGGCGATCGCGCCGCCACGGGTCGCCGAGGCCTTCCATCGCCACCACGAGGTCGACTTCGCGTACTCGATCCCAGGACTGGCCCGCTTCCGGGTGAATGCCTTCTACCAGCGCAGCACGGTCGCCCTCGTGTTCCGGCGGGTGCGGGCGGCCCCCGCGACCCGCCAGGAGCTCGGGCTTCCCGAGGTCGTCTACGAGCTCGCCTCCGAGCAGCGGGGGCTCGTCCTCGTGACCGGCCCGACCGGCTCGGGGAAGACGACCACGCTCGCTTCGATGGTCGACCACATCAACCGCAGCCGCGCCTGTCACATCGTCACGATCGAGGACCCGATCGAGTACCTGCACCGCGACCAGCTCGCCGCGATCGAGCAGCGAGAGGTGGGGTTCGACACCGACTCCTTTGCCACTGCCATGCGGGTGGTGCTCCGTCAGGATCCCGACGTGATCCTGGTCGGCGAGATGCGCGACCGCGAGACGGCCTTCGCGGCGCTCACCGCAGCGGAGACCGGCCACCTGGTCCTCACCACCTTGCACACGATCAACGCCACCGAGACGGTGACGCGCATCGTGGACTTTTTCCCTCCCCACCAGCAGCAGCAGATCCGGGTGTCCCTCGCCGGTTCGTTGCGTGGCACCGTGGCCCAACGGCTCGTGCGGCGGGCCGACGGGGCCGGGCGCGTCGCGGCGCTCGAGATCATGGTGGCGAACGGCCGCATCCGCCAATGCATCCTCGACGCCGAGGTCACGGCCGAGATCGAGACGATCGTCGCCGAGGGTGAGTACTACGGGATGCGCACCTTCGACCAATCGCTCGCCAACTTGATGGAGGAGGGCGTGATCACCCTGCAAGAGGCGCTCGAGGGTGCCTCCAACCCCCACGACCTGCGGGTGGTCCTGGAGCGACGCGGCCTCGTCCGCACCGGGGGCGTGGCTTAGAGGCCGCGCGGATAGGCGCCGGGGCGCGGCCTGTCAAGCATTCGCTCTCCAGGTCCGCTGACCATCCACCGTCGTCGACATTGGCCCCGAGATGATCGGGGTGCTTCCCCAAACCCAACGACTGACGGAGGTGCCCCACCATCATGCGCGCGCTCGAGCCCGAAGTGCTCGATACCGTCTGGGCAGCCATCGAAGCCCTGCTCCCGGCCCATCCCGAGACCCATCCGCTCGGCTGCCATCGCAAGAGGATCGAGGATCGGATCTGCTTTGAGGTGATGCTGGTTCGCCTGGTCACGGGGTGCTCCTTCGAAGACGCCGAGCGGCTCTGCGGGAACAAGGTCTCGGACACGACAGTGCGGGCCCGCCGGGACGAGTGGATCGTGGCAGGGGTGTTCGAGGCGATCGCCGCCGAGGCGATCGCCGCCTACGACAAGGTCGTCGGGCTCGATCTCTCCGAGGTGGCCGTCGACGGCTCTCTCCACAAATGCCCAGCTGGAGGGGAGGGAACGGGCAAGAACCCGACCGACCGAGCCAAGCTCGGGTGGAAGTGGTCGGTGCTCACCGACAGAGGCGGCATCCCGATCTCCTGGACGGCTGAGGGAGCCAACCGCAACGACTGCGTGCTCCTGGAGGCCACCATGGCCGGAGCTCTGAATGCCGGTCTGGTGCGCGACATCGAGACCATCTGGCTCGACCGGGGTTATGACAACGGGGTTGTGCGGCGCCTGCTCGCAGGGCTCGGGGTCACCGACGCCGTGATCGCCAAGTGCCGCAACCGAGGTCAAGGGACCACCGCCTTGAAGGTCCCCATGGGCCTGCGTTGGCCGGTCGAACGCACCAACTCCTGGCTCTCCAACTTCGGCCAGCTTCGTCGCAACACCGACCGCACGATCGCCCACCGACTGGCTCAATTCGCCCTGGCGGTCGTCTTCATCATCACCGCCAAGCTGATCGACTGGCGCAACCGGTGGTCACCGGGATGCGTCCCTATTCGCTGAACCTCTTAGCCTGCTAGCGGGTGGCGATGGCCCCCGCCACGATCGTCACAATCGACACGGCCCCCGCATCGGCGATCATCCCGCGGCGCGCGCCTTCGCCCCTGAGCCAGCCGGCCAACGCGAGGAGGGCCCACACGACACCGATCGCGAGCCCGCCGCCCTGGGCGACCCAGCCGGCGGCGAACCCCCACCCCGCGCTCGACGCGAGCGCAGCCGCCTGCAGGTCGCCCCGCGCGATGCGCCCGGTGCCGATGTGCAGGCCGCAGGCGGCGATGGCGGCCCCGGCGTCGATGGCCGCCCACCCCAGGCGGTGGGGGTCCGATGTCGCAACCGAGACCGCGACGAGCGTCCCGCCGCAGGCGAGCGTCGCCCACCCGATCGACGGCGGCACCTCGAGCCCGTCGAGATCGATGAGCGCGGTCGCGAGCACCCCGGCGACGACTGCGTCGAGCGGCGCGACAGACGCGACGGTGGGCAGGGAGAGGGCCAACGCGGCGAAGAGCGCGCCGGTCAGGAGCTCGACGAGCGGATAGCGCGGCGAGATGGGCGCCTTGCAGTGGAGGCAGCGGCCCCGCAGGACCAGCCAGGACGCGACCGGGACGTTCTCGAGGGTGCCGAGCCGGGTCTGACAGACCGTGCAGTGCGAGGGCGGGTGGACGACGGACTCGCCCCTCGGGAGGCGGTAGACGACCACGTTCAAGAACGACCCGATGAGGAGCCCGAGCGTCCCGCTGCACACCGTCGCCAGGACCCTGGTGGCGGTGGTCTCCACCCGGGTGACTGTACCGTCCGTCGAGCGGCGCGAACCTCCTGGTCGTTGCGGAAAAGTACGCCCGATGGTCCCCCAATCTCGGGGGGGTCCAGACCTAAGCTGATCCGGCATGGCTCTGCCCGGGTCCAGGGACTGGGACGGGTCGGC
>DAHUZM010000024.1 GCA_027306525.1 Acidimicrobiaceae bacterium | reverse complement strand
CGCACGGCGGCGTGTTCGCCACGATCGTCGAGTCGACCGGCTCACTCGGCGCCGCTGCCGCCGTCGCCCACCGCGGCCAGTACGCGGTGGGCACGCACAACTCGACGGATTTCCTGCGCCCGGTGGCAGAGGGCCGCATCGACGTCGTCGCGACGCCGATCCTCCAGGGCCGGGTCCAACAGCTCTGGGCGGTGGAGTTCACCCGGGCCGACGGCAAGACCGTCGCGCAGGGCCGCCTCCGTCTCCAGAACGTCGACCTCCCGGGCGAGGGCTGATCAGGCGGGACTCGATGCCTCGACGATCCGGGGCGGTTGGAGCGACGAGCGCCGCACCACGAGGTGTGGCGGCAGCTCGACCCGCGTGGGCTCGCGATCATCCCCCTCGATACGCGAGACGAGCGCTGAGACCGCCACGTCGGCCAGGCGTCGCCGCGGCTGGTGCACGGTCGTGAGCGCTGGATCGGACAGCTCGGCGAAGACGATGTCGTCGAAGCCGGTCACCATGACGTCGTCGGGCACCGAGATCCCCTCGGCCCGCAGCTGGCCCATGACGCCGAGCGCCACGACGTCGGACGCGCACACGATGGCGTCGGGCATCGGGCCCTCCTCGATGATCCGGAGCACCGCCTCCTTGCCGAATTTCGTCGTGAAGCGCCCGAGGATGGGCTCGCCCGGCTCGAGGTTCCGCTCCTCGGTGCCCTTCCAAAACGCCTGGAGGCGCGAGCGGCTGGCCGAGTTCGAGATCGCCGACGACAAGAAGCGGACGCTCGTCGCCCCCTGGTCGCACAGATGGTCGAGCACGAGCTCGATCCCAAGCCCGTTGTCGATGCCCACGTAGTCGGCCTCGAGCTCGCCGACCTCGTACTCGAGCAGGACGACCGGGATGTGGCGGGCTGCCTCCGCCAGCGCAGCGGCGCTCTCCTGGTGGTCGGTGGGGACGACGATGAGCCCATCCACGCGCCTCGAGACGAGGGCGTTGACCCGTCGGGCCTCGTCCTGCCAGGAGCCCCTGGCGTCGGCCAGCACGAGATCGAGCCCGACGCGCTCCAAGAACACGTCGACCGCCTCGACCAGCTCGGCGTAGAAGGGGTTGCGCAGCCAGGGCACGGTCATGCCCACGCTGCGGGTGCTCTGGGCGCGCAGGGCGCGGGCGATCTTGTTCGGGGCGTAGGCGAGGCGCCGCGCCGCCTCCTCGACGGCAAGCCGGGCGGCCGCCGAGCAGCGGCCCGATCCGGTGAGCACCCGCGACGCCGTCGAGATCGAGACGCCCGCGGCAGCAGCGACGTCGCGGAGCTGGACCGGCCGACGGCCATTCCCCGACGTCACGCCGCGATGCTTGTGGACGGCCGGGCGCATTGCAAGCGCCGCACGCCGCTCGTCGGAGCGCTCCGGCCTGGGCGGCGAAGAGCGGATCGTGCTATGCCCGGCCGATGGAACTGAGCGAAGCGATCCGCACGACCCGGGCCATGCGAAGGCTCGACCCCGACCGACCCGTCTCCGACGAGGACCTGTGGAGCATTCTCGAGGCGGCGAGCAGGGCTCCCTCGGGCGGGAACCGACAGGTCGCCCGCTGGCTGGTGGTCCGTGACCCCGAGCGCCGGGCGAAGATCGGCCGGCTCTACGGCGAGGCGTGGGGCTCGGTGCGCCAGGTCTATGCCGACCAGGGAGACGGGGCGCCCTCGCCGATCCTGGCCTCGGCCGACCACCTCGCCGCCCACATGGGCGAGGCCCCCGCGATCCTCATCCCCTGCTCGCGCGGCGGCGACCCGGCGTCCATCTACCCGGGGTGTCAGAACGCCTTCCTCAAGGCGCGCGAGCTCGGCCTCGGCACCGCGCTCACCACCGTGCACCGGCTGAAGGAGGCCGAGGTGAAGGCCGTCTTGGACATCCCCGAGGACGTCCAGACCTGGGCGATGATCCCGGTGGGCTATCCGCTTGGCCGCTGGGGCGAGGCCATGCGGCGGCCGGTGGAGGAGACCACCTATTGGGATGCCTACGGCGAACGGCGCTCGCGCAGCTGAGCGTCGAACCACGTCAACGGCCGTCGTCGCCCGGGCGCACCAGGCCGTCCCCCCATGTGCGGACGGCGTCGAGATGGATCCGGATGAGCCCGGAGGGGGCATCGGCAGCGGCGTCGAGCGCCTCGGCGCGCCCCCGGATCTCGATGCCCCTCGGGCGCCATGGCTCGAGCACCTCATCGACGACGAACGCCGCGACGCCGGATCGCCTGACATGGCGGAACTTCGCGGTCGAGGACATGTGGAACCCGCCGATGTCGATCGTCTTTGTGACCTCGTTGTAGGTGAACCCGACCGGCACGACGTGGGGCAGCCCAACGGCGTCAACCGTGGCGAGCCGGCCGAGGGGCTGCGCTGCGAGGAAGGCTCGCTCGGCATCAGACAAGCCCTCGGTCATGTGGCGCTGTGCCCGCTCGGGCCGAGCCGATCGGCGAGCGCCTCGAAGTCGGTCGCGACCACGTCGAAGTCCGGGTCCGGGTCGGCGGGGGCCGGTGCGCCTGGCCCCCACTCGTTCGGACGCGGCACGTAGGCGGTCCTGAGCCCAGAGGCGGCGGCGGCCCGCAGGTCGGCCGGGTGCGCCGCGACGAGCATGAGCTCTTCGGGCTCCAGGCCGAGGAGGCGGGCCGCCCCGAGGTAGGTGCGCGGGTCGGGCTTGTAGGCGCCGAAGAGCTCGGTCGAGATGACACAGTCCCATGGCAGACCCGCCCGCTTTGCCATCTCGGTCAAGAGGGCGAAGCTCCCGTTGGAGAGCGGGGCGAGCACGAAGTCCGCACGCAGGCGCTCGAGACCACGACGGGCGTCGGGCCACGGATCGAGGCGGCGCCAGACCGAGGCGAGCCGCCGAGCCTCTTCTGTTGCGAGCGTGACCCCGAGCCGGTCGAGGAGCGCTCCGAGCGTCGCCTCGAGGAGCCGCTCGACCTCCTCGTAGGGCCGTCGCCCCATGACGATCTCGGTGATCGGCACGAGGTAGCCCTCCCGGCGCCACTCGTCCGCGAACCTGCCCCAATCGACGCCTTCCCCTCGGACGCCGGCCGCGTCCTTGGCCTCGTTGATCACACAAGTTCGCCAGTCGACGACCGTTCCGAAGACGTCGAAGACAAGCGCCTTGCAGGCGGGGGCGGGCACGGTCGAACTCTCCCATGCGGAGGGCCGCCGGCCAAGGCAATTGGCAAAGGAGAGGTGGGCTCGATGGAGGTCATAGATGGTCCCGATGCGTCGCGTTTGGAGGCCCCGCCTCCGCGGGCCTACGTGGGCGACGCCCTCCTCCACTCGGTGTCGACCTCGCTCGGGGATGGGATCGTGGTGCGCTTCGTCCGGCTCGAGCCGGGGGCTCGCTCCCGTCCCCATGTCTCGGCCTCGGGTCGACTGATCCACCTGGTGGCTGGAGAGGCCGTCGTGGCCGACGAGCGCGGACGACGCGTGGTGAGCCGTGGCGAGACGGTCCTCGTCAAGGAGGGCGAATGGCACTGGCACGGGGGGCTGCCTCACGTTGGGGCCCTCCTACTCGTCGTGGAGCGTCCGGACGATGTGTCGTGGAGCGTCGCCGAACGCGACTGGGCGGTCGGCTACGACCCGCATCGCACCGACGAGGAGCGGCGCGAGACGTAGCCTCTGTGCCGAGCCGGGCAGCACGGTGGCCCGGCACGGGGGTGGACGTGAGCGATGTGTCGTCGACCCCGGCGGAGGTCCGGGGCCAGATTCGCGAGTGGTTGCAGGCACACTGGGACTCCGAGCGCCCGCTCCTCGAGTGGAGAGGGTTGCTCGCCGACTCGGGCTGGGCATCGCCTGGCTGGCCCCGCGAGTGGTTCGGACGCGGGCTGTCGGTCGAGCTGGCGCGGATCGCAGACGCCGAGCGCCAGGCATTCGGGGCGGTGGGCCCGCCGATCGGTTCGGGCATGAACCTCGCCGCGCCGACCCTGCTCGCGCACGCGTCCGACGTGCTGAAGCGCCGCCTGGTGCGTCGGATCCTGACCGGCGAGGACCGATGGTGCCAGTTGTTCTCCGAGCCGGGCAACGGCTCGGACCTCGCCGGCCTCACGACGAGGGCCGAGCTCGACGGCGACGAGTGGGTCGTGAATGGCCAGAAGGTCTGGACGACCGGTGCGCGCACGGCGGCATACGGGATGCTGCTGGCGCGCACCGATTGGGATGCCCCCAAGCACCGGGGCATCACCTACTTCGTCCTCCCGATGGATCAGCCGGGCGTCGAGGTGCGGCCGCTGCGTCAGATGAACGGCCATGCCTCGTTCAACGAGGTCTTCTTCACGGACGCCCGCGTGCCGACGGACAACGTGGTGGGCGCGCTCAACGACGGCTGGGCCGCCGCGCTCACGACCCTCGCGCACGAGCGTGGGCTCGGTGGTGTCCGGCTCGTGGTGAGCGACGGTTGGCAACCCGGACGCACCTCGAGCGAGGCGATGGAGGAGGCGACCGAACACTCGCGCACCTACGCCTGGTACCCCCAGCGTGCCGGGCGTCCCGACCTGTTGGCCGAGATCGCCCGAGAGGTCGGGGCCTCGGCCTTTCAGCGCCAGGCGGTGGCAGACGTCGTGGCCCGTCAACGGGTGGCGACGTGGAACGTCGAGCGCACGCGCGCGGCGCGTGCGGCCGGACGAACACCGGGACCCGAGGGCTCGGTGGCCAAGCTGGCGGGGAGCGACATCGCTCGACGCTCGGCCGCCGCGCACGGGTCGATGGCCGGAGCCGCTGGGATGCTGACGGGCGCCGACGCGCTACGCGACGGCCTGATCGCGGAGGTCCTCGTCTCGGTGCCCGGCGGCTCGATCGCCGGTGGGACCGACGAGATCCAGCACAACATCGTCGGCGAGCGGGCGCTCGGATTGCCCCGCGAACCGTCGGTCGACAGCCAGCTTCCCTTCCGCGAGGTCCGCACGAACGCACGGCGCGCGTGAACGGCTCGGCTTGGATGCGCGCGCCGCGCCCCGGTAGCGTCGTCGCCGCTCCGTTGGCCAGGGAGGAGAGCGATGCCTGACGTCACCACCGAGCTGGGCGACGACTATGTGGCGGTCGTCGAGATGCACCGACCGCCCAACAATTTCTTCGACGTCGCACTGATCTCCGCGCTCGCCGACGCGTACGAGGAGCTGCAGGGCACCGAGTGCCGAGCCATCGTGCTGTGTGCCGAGGGTCGCCACTTCTGCGCTGGTGCCGACCTCACGAGCGGCACCGAGCGCACCGTCGGCGACCTCTACGACCAGGCCGTCCGGCTCTTCGCGGCCGAACTGCCGGTCGTTGCAGCGCTGGAGGGCGCTGCGATCGGCGGCGGGCTGGGCCTCGCCCTCTCGGCGGACTTCCGCGTCGCCAGCCCCGAGAGCCGTTTCGCAGCCAATTTCGCTCGCCTCGGGTTCCACCATGGGTTCGGGTTGACCGTGACGCTCCCCCAGGTGATCGGCCGGCAGGCCGCCCACTGGTTGCTCTACACCGGCCGCCGGATCGGTGGCGAGGAGGCCCATGCGCTCGGCATGGCGGACCGCCTGGTCGAGGCCGGGGCCATCAGGAGCGAGGCCCGCGCGATGGCGGCCGAGCTCGCGGCCTCCGCGCCCCTCTCGGTGCGGGCCATCCGGGCGACCATGCGCAGCGGGCTCCCAGACGCGATCCGCGAGGCGACGAACCTCGAGCAGGAGCTCCAGAACCGCCTGCGCCTGACGGCCGATTTCGCCGAGGGGGTGCGCGCGTCGAGCGAACGGCGCGAGCCCAACTTCAAGGGGTCCTGATCGGCGGCGACCGCAGGCGGGCCGCCTCGGGCTCGCCCTACGAGCCCACGATCGGCTTCAGCCGGGCCCTCCGGGTGGGGGAGCGGGTGGTCGTGTCGGGCACCGCCCCGGTGTGGCCCGATGGATCGTGTCCAGAGACGCGCTGCTCCAGGCGAGACGATGCCTCGAGATCGTCCTCGGCTCCCTCTGCGAGCTCGGGGCGGAGGCGGCCGACGTGGTGCGTACCCGGATGTACATCTGCCGGCCCGAGGATGCCGAGGCGGTGGGGGCGGCCCGTGCCAAGGTCTTCGGTGGTGTCCGTCCGGCGGCGACCATGGTGGTCGTGGCCGCCTTGCTGGATCCCCGCTGGCGCGTCGAGATCGAGGCCGAGGCGGTCGTCGGACCCCCCTGAGAGAGCGGCCACGCGACCGGGTTGCCTTGCGCCTGCCCCGGCCGCGAGGCTGGGCGAGGCGGCGCTCGAGTCGCGCTCGTCCACCCGAGGCCTTGCGTAGCTGAAAGGGAACCGATGCCGAGCGACAGGATCGAAGCCGGGACCATCACGCTCAGATCCGACAAGGGCGACGAGATCGAGGGGTATCACGCCTTTCCCCTCGAGGCGGAGCCCCACGGCGGCGTCGTGGTGATCCACCACATGCCCGGCTACGACTGGTCCACCAAGGAGATCGCCCGGCGCTTCGCCTCGAGGGGCTACAGCGCCGTCGTGCCCAACCTGTTCTACCGCTACGCCCCCGGTGCGTCCTCGGGCGATGCGGCAGCGGCGGCCCGTGCCGCTGGCGGGGTCCCCGACGCACAGTGCATCGAGGACGTGGGCGGCGCAGTGAAGTTCCTCCGATCGCAGAAGGGTGCGAACGGCAAGGTGGGTGTCATCGGCTACTGCTCGGGAGGGCGCCAGACGTACCTGTGTGCGTGCAATCTCGACGTCGACGCAGCGGTCGTCTGCTACGGGGGCGGCATCGTCGCCACCCCCGATCAGCTCACGCCGGAACGCCCGGTCGCCGTCATCGACATGACAAAGGACCTTCGCTGTCCCATGCTCGGCCTCTTCGGCGCCGAGGACGCCAGCCCATCACCCGAACACGTGGCGCGGATGGAAGCAGAGCTGCAGCGGCACCACAAGACCTATGAGTTCCACACCTACGAGAACGCCGGCCATGCGTTCTTCTGGGTCGAACGGCCGAGCTATCGAGAGGAGGCCGCCCGGGAGGGGTGGCAGCGGATCTGGGAGTTCTTCGGCAAGCATCTGGCGAGCTGAGCCGTGTGCACGTACCTCACCACCACCGAGCAGGTCGAGGGCACCGGCCTCGGCGCGAGGGGCTGGTTCCCCATCACCCAGGCCGTCGTCTATTTCGACCACCCTCAGGAGGCCAAGGTCGAGCACGCGCTGTGCATCGACTTTCGCGCTGGTGGCGGTGACCCGAGCGAGCGGGTGTCGGTCGAGCTCGACGCGCACTCCGCCCGGACGCTCGCCGAGTCGATCCTCGCCACGCTTGCCCACGACGAGGTGCGCGCGCTCGGCGTCGAGTAGCGCGCCTCTCGACCGGTCAAGGCCGGAGCGGGCGGGCCCGTGGCCAGCTCAGGCCATTGCGAGCGCCGCCGCAACGACGAGCGAGATGCCCCGCGTGTCGCCGACGAGCCCGGCCTCCATCTTGTTCATGACGTAGGCGATGGTGAGCCGGGAGGCGAGGTCCGAGATGATGACCGAGCCACCGAGGCCGCCCCAGAAGCAGCCCCGGGGGCCGAGGGGGATCAGCTCGCCGGCCAACCCATAGCCGATCCCGAAACGGATCGGCACGCTCAGCACGAGATCCGTCCCGTTCGACTGCTCTTCGAAGATGGGCTCCAGCCCCTTGGCCGAAAGGAGCCGCACACCACGCGCCTCTCCGTGGTTCGACACGATCGACTGGATCGCGGCGACGCTCCGGGCGTTGCCCTGGCCGTTCGCCGCCGGGACCTCCGCGCGCCTCCAGGCGTCCTCCCAGCTGATGGTCGGGCTGATCACCGGGTTGGTGAAGGTCTTGAGGAGCAGCGGATTGTCGATCTCGACTGCATCGAGCATGTTCTCGCTCGGGGGCACCACCCGCGCAGTCCGGTGGTCCTCGGTCTCGGGCAGCCCGATGAAGAACTCGCCTCCGAGCGGTCCCGCGACCTCCTTGGCGAAGAAGGTGCCGAGGCTCTGGCCGGTCACACGCCGGACGACCTCGCCCACGAGATAGCCCTGGGTGAGCGCGTGGTACCCCGATGCCGTCCCCGGCTCCCACCACGGCTTTTGGGCGGCGAGTAGCCCCGTCGCTTTCTCCCAGTCGTAGAGGTCCTCCGCCGTCATCGGCTCCTCCCAGCCCGACAGCCCGGCGGTGTGCGAGAGGAGGTGGCGCAACTCGATCCGCTCCTTGTCGTTCGCGCCGAACTCCGGCCAGTACTTGAACACGGGGGCGTGGAGGTCGAGTTCGCCCTGGTCGGCGAGGATCAGTGCGCACAGGTTGGTCATGGTCTTGGTCGTCGACCAGACGTTGGTGATGGTGTCGCGCTCCCAGGGCTCGCTGTGGGCTTCGTCGACCCAGCCTCCCCACAGGTCCACCACCGGCTCACCCTCGACGTAGACCGCGACCGAGGCCCCGACCTCGCGATCCTCGTCGAAGTTCTTGGCGAAGGCCTCACGGACCCCCTCAAAGCGCTCGTCACAGGTCCCTTGGATGCCGCCTGCCTCCGCCACGGTGCCCCCTTCTCGGTCCGGCTTGCCCAGCTGGCCGAGCGTACCGGGGCCGCGGGCCGAGCACCGTCTCACGGGGCCGGGGCCGTGCTCGGGTGCTTGGGTGCCGCCAAGGGGCAGGCGAAGCGCTCGGAGCACCCCTGGCTCTTAGGATGCGAAGGGGACCCGCTCAGCGTTTGGGTCCGAGGAGCCAGGCGGCGTTCATGACCTCCTTCTTGTCGCAATTCCACGGCCCGGTGATCTACCTGGTCGTGGCGGGGCTCTTGGTCGCCGAATCGGGCTTTGGCGTCGGATTCTTCGTGCCGGGCGAGCTCTCGATGGTGTTGGGTGGCGTGCTCGCCCGCGAGCACCGCGTCGACATCGTGGTCATGGTGATCGTGGCCGTCGTTGCGGCGATCGGCTCCTATCTGATCGGTTACGGCGTGGGCCGGGCGATCCTGCCGCGCGTGCTCGAGCGCACCCGCTTCGGGCGACATCCCATGGTCCAGCGCGCTCGCGAGCAGCTGGCCGAGCGCGGGGGCCCGGCCATCTTCCTTGCCCGCTTTGTGGTCGTCGTGCGCGCCGTCATGCCCGCGCTGGCGGGTTCGAGCGAGCTGCGGCTCGGCACCTTCGCGCTCTACGACGTGGCCGGGGGCCTGGTGTGGGCGACGCTCTACACCCTCATCGGCTACGCCGTGGGCAGCGCCTATCAGCAGGCGCTGCACACGATCGGAGTCTGGTCCTACGTCGTGGTGGCAGTGCTCGCCGTCGGGTTCGTGGGCTTCCACCTGGTGCGCTCGAGGCGCCAGCGGCGGGAGGCCACCGAGGGTGCTCTCGTGCCGGTGCCCGTCGAGCGCGACGAAGCCTGAGACCCGATCGGAGGGGCCACGCTCGGAAGTCTGACCTCGGCGGTTCCCTCGGAAGGGTCCGGGTCGGGGAGGGGGGACTCGAACCCCCGGCCTCCTGCCCCCAAAGCAGGCGCGCTACCTACTGCGCCACTCCCCGGTCACGTCCTCCATCGTGGCGCAGACGAAAGGGCCGTGTGGCACGCAACGACCCGAGCGAGGGCGCGCATCGTCGCCAGACCGAGGATGCACGACCGTCTCGCCGCTCGGGCGTGATCGCGAGGCCCGCCAGTGGGGTGCCTCGGGCGCCGGGACGGTCCGACCGGCGCCGACGGATTCGTTAGGCGGACGCCTTCTTGCCGAGAATCCGGTTCATCTTGGTGCCGCATGTCGGGCAGGTGCCCTGCGCGGCGCGGCGCCCGTTGGCCAGCTCGACTTCCTGCCCCTCGAACGTCCGCTTCTCGCGGCACTTCACGCAATACCCCTCATACGAAGCCATTGCGACTCCTCCTCACCATCGGGTCCCCTTCTGACCTGGGCGGACCCAGGCGTGAGACGGCATGAACCTAGTGGGGGGTCGTGAGGTGCGGGGGGACCCCGGTACTTGGAAATACATGAAAGACATTGAAAGGGGCCTGATGAGGGCTAGGAGCACGCGTCAAAAGACCTGGACATACGATCCGGAGCGTGCCTACGCCACGCTCCGATGAGATCATCGCAGCGCTCGAGGAGACCTGGTCGGCGACCGCCGCGCTCTGCGAGACGCTCACCCCCGACGCATGGGAGCTGGACACCGACTGTCCCGGCTGGGTCGTGCGCGACCACGTCTCGCACATGATCGGCACCGAGCACGGGCTCCTCGGCACGCCCGCGCCGCCGCCACCGGATCCCATGCCCGGCTACGTGCGCAATCCGATCGGCGAGGGCAACGAGGCGTGGATCGCCGCCCGCCGCGACGTGCCCGGCGACGAGCTCGCGGCCGAGTTCAAGGACGTCACCGCACGGCGGTTGGCGCAGCTTCGCTCGATGTTGCCCGACCAGTGGACACTGCCCGGGTGGAGCCCGGTCGGCGAGGCCCCCTACGAGACCTTCATGCTGATCCGGGTCATGGACTGCTGGGTCCATGGCCAGGACATCCGCTGGAGGCTGCATCGGCCGGGCGACCGGGGCGGAGGGGGCGAGCGGATCGCCCTCGACCGGTTGAGCGCGGGCGTTGGCTACGTCGTCGGCCGCAAGGTCGCACCGCCCGCCGCCACGACCGTGGTGTTCGAGATCGAGGGACCCGATCCGAGGGTGCTCGCCTTGAAGATGGAAGGCACGCGGGCCGTCGATCTCGACGGGCCCCCGGATTCGCCCACGGTCGGGCTGCGGCTGTTTGCGGAGCAGTTCGTTCGCCTGGCCTGCGGGCGCCAGGCGCCTGACGACGTCCTGGCGGCGGGGGGTGTCGCGTTCCAAGGGGACGCTGCGCTCGGCGCCAGCATCGTCCGTGCGATGAACTTCATGATCTGAGCGCGTGATGGTCGCTGGGCGAGACGCGCCCACCGGTAGAGTGTGACCTCCCGCTATGTGTGCCACCGCTGAAGCCGTTGAGGGGTCGAAGATCCGGCTGTCCGTTCAGGTCGACGAGTCCGAGATCGACGACGCCCTCGAACAGACCGTCCGCAAGCTCGCGCGAGAAGTGCGCGTGCCGGGCTTCCGTCCGGGCAAGGTCCCCCGACGGGTCCTCGAGGCCCGGATGGGCGGCGCTGGAAGCCTTCGAAGCGAGGCCCTTCGCGAGGCCCTCCCCGAGTTCTACGCCCGCGCGGTCGCCGAGACCGAGGTCGACCCGATCGCCCCGCCCGACATCGACATCACCGCCGGTGAGGAGAGCGGCGCCGTCGAGTTCGACGCGGTGGTCCAGGTGCGTCCGACCGTCGCGATCCCCGGGTACGCAGGCCTCGAGGTGACCATCCCCTCTTGGACCGTCGCCGACGAGGAGGTCGATGCTCAGGTCGACCGCCTGCGAGAGAGCGACGGTGAGCTCGTCGAGGTCAAGCGCAAGGCCCGGGACAAGGACAACGTCACGATCAACCTGCACGCCAAGACCGTCGACGGGGAGGAGGTCGTGGCGGCGGATGACTTCTTGTACGAGGTCGGGAGTGCCACGGTGGTCCCCGAGCTCGATGACCAGCTCCGGGGTGCATCCCCCGGGGACGTGCTCGCCTTCAACGCCGCCATTCCTTCCCGTGGCGAAGGGGTGCTCGGGTTCTCGGTGCTGGTGAAGGACGTGAAGGAGAAGCGCCTCCCGGAGCCGACCGACGAGTGGGTGGCCGAGAACTCCGAGTTCGCCACCCTCGAGGAGCTGAGGGCGGACATCGAGAAGCGCATCAAGGAGATCAAGCTGCTCCAGGCGCGTCTCGCGTGGCGCGAGCTCAGCATCGGCGCGCTCGCCGAGCTGGTCGACGACGAAGAGGTGCCCGATGTGCTGGTCGACGAGGAGTTGCGTGAACGGGTGCACAACCTCGGTCACCGCCTGGAGGAGCAGGGCCTTGGCCTCGAGCAGTTCTTGGAGGCCACGGGTCGCGATCCCGAGGGACTACTCGCCGAGCTGCGGGTCGATGCCATGCGGGCCGTCAAGGCCGACCTCGCGCTCCGTGCCCTGGCCGATGCCGAGAACCTCCAGGTCGACGCGGACGAGTTTGAAGAGCAGCTCGCGAAGAGCGCCGAGCGGCTGCAGGTGACCCCCAAGCGGCTGCGCGACGAGCTCGACCGCAGCGGACGGATCGGCGAGGTACGCTCGGAACAGAGGAAGGCCAAGGCGCTCACATGGCTGCTCGACAACGTGCAGCTCGTCGACGAGGAAGGCAATCCGACCTCACGCGACGAGTTGCGCGTGGCCGAGACCGACGACCGGGGCGACGAAGTGGAGGTTTCCGTGAACACGCAGGATCACGAGGCCGAGGCCCCTGCGGGGGCGAGCTCCTGATGAGCATCGTCGCCGGCCGCGACGGCCACCAGCGCTACAGCAACTACCTCGTTCCGACGGTGGTGGAATCGTCGAACCGGGGCGAGCGCGCCTATGACCTCTACTCGCGCCTTTTGAAGGAGCGGATCGTCTTCCTCGGCACGCCCATCGACGACACCGTTGCCAACCTGGTGTGTGCCCAGCTCCTCTTCCTCGAGTCCGAGGAGCCGGACAAGGACATCCACCTCTACATCAACTCGCCGGGCGGTGACATCACTGCGCTCTTCGCGATCTACGACACGATGAAGTTCTTGAAGCCCGACGTCTCGACCTTCTGCTTCGGGCAGGCCGCGTCGGCGGCAGCGGTCTTGCTCGCAGCCGGGGCCAAGGGCAAGCGCTTCGCCCTTCCTCACGCGCGGGTCCTGCTGCATCAGCCATTCGGCGGTGCGGAGGGCCAGGCAAGCGACATCGAGCTGCAGGCCAAGGAGATTCTGCGCATGCGGGACCTGCTGAATGGGCTGCTTGCCACGGACACGGGCCAGACACGTGAGAAAGTGGCAAAGGACACCGACCGGGACTTCGTGATGACCGCCGATGAGGCGGTCCTCTACGGCGTCATCGACGAGGTGATCAGCACAAGAGAGGCCGCTCCGCTCGAAGCGGTCGGCGCCGCGTAGGAACCGGACAGACCGGCACAGGGACCGGACTAGAGGGGAGTTGGCGTGGCGAAGTTTGGCGAGGGTGGCGATCTGGTCAAGTGCAGCTTCTGCGGCAAGTCGCAGAAGCAGGTCAAGAAGCTCATCGCGGGGCCGGGGGTCTACATCTGCGACGAGTGCATCGATCTGTGCAACGACATCATCGCCGAGGAGCTCACCGAATCCACCGAGCTCAACTTCGAAGAACTGCCAAAGCCCCGGGAGATCTTCGACTTCCTGAATGACTACGTCGTCGGCCAGGAGTACGCAAAGAAGATCCTCTCGGTCGCCGTCTACAACCACTACAAGCGGGTCCAGGCGAACCCGACGCCCGAGGAGGGCGTTGAGCTCGCGAAGTCGAACATCTTGCTGCTCGGTCCGACCGGGTGTGGCAAGACCCTGCTCGCCCAAACGCTCGCACGGATGCTGAACGTGCCCTTTGCCATCGCCGATGCCACGGCGCTCACCGAGGCGGGCTACGTCGGCGAGGACGTGGAGAACATCCTGCTCAAGTTGATCCAGGCCGCCGACTATGACGTGAAGCGGGCGGAGACCGGGATCATCTACGTGGACGAGATCGACAAGATCGCCCGCAAGAGCGAGAACCCCTCGATCACGCGTGACGTCTCGGGCGAAGGTGTCCAGCAGGCCCTGCTCAAGATCCTGGAGGGGACGACTGCCTCGGTGCCGCCCCAGGGTGGGCGCAAGCATCCACACCAGGAGTTCATTCAGATCGACACGACGAACATCTTGTTCATCTGCGGAGGCGCATTCGCAGGGCTCGACAAGATCATCTCGAGCCGCATCGGTCGCAAGGGCATCGGGTTCCGCGCCGACGTGTCGACCAACGAGCAGAACGACGACGAGATGCTGCGCCGGGTCCTTCCCGAGGACCTCATCAAGTTCGGGCTCATCCCCGAGTTCATCGGCCGCCTGCCGGTGGTGGGTGCCGTCTCGCAGCTCTACAAGGACGCCCTCATCCGCATCTTGATGGAGCCGAAGAACGCGCTGATCAAGCAGTACGCATACCAGTTCGAGCTCGACAACGTGGAGCTGGTATTGACCGACGACGCGCTCGAGGCGGTTGCCGACCAGGCCCTGTTGCGCGGGACGGGTGCTCGGGGTCTCCGGGCGATCCTCGAGGAGGTCCTCTTGGACGTCATGTACGACCTGCCGGGGCGCCACGATATCGGCAAGTGCGTCATCGACCGGGCGGTGGTCCTCGATCGGGTCAACCCGACGCTCGTGCCACTGAGCGAGCCTCCCTCGAAGGCATCACGAAGCCGCCGGGCGGCGTCCTAAGCTCCGGCCCACATATGGGTGGGCAGTGACGCAGATCCCGTTCTCCTCGTTCGCCGAGGCCGTGGCATGGATGGACGGCCACATCGACCACGAGTCCAAGATGCCGAGCCGCCGCGCCCTGCCGACGCTCGACCGAATGCGCGAGCTGGTCCACCTGCTCGGGAATCCCGAGCGTGCCTATCCCGTCGTCCACCTGACCGGCACCAACGGAAAGGGGTCGACGGCCGCCATGGTCTCCTCGCTGATGGACGCCATGGGGCTCTCCGTCGGCACCTATACGAGTCCCAACCTGAGCCGGGTGAACGAGCGGATCGCCCGAAATGGCGTTCCGATCGACGACGAGTCCTTTGCGGCGGCCCTCTCCACGCTGGCCGGCCTCGAGGGCCTGATGAGCGACCGGCCGACCCGGTTTGAACTCCTGACGGCAGCGGCGTTCGCCTGGTTCGCCGATGTCGCGGTGGACGCCGGGGTGATCGAGGTCGGCGTCGGCGGGACGTGGGATTCCACGAACGTGGTCGAGCCCGCGGTGAGCGTCATCACCAACATCAGCTACGACCACACCGACATCCTTGGCCCGACCCTCGAGGGCATCGCGCTCGACAAGGCCGGCATCGTGAAGCCCGGCTCGATCGCGGTGGTGGGGGAGACGGATCCGGGCCTCGTGTCGATCATCGAGACCCGCGCTCGTGAGGCGGGCGCGGAGGCGGTGTGGGTCGCCGGGCGGGACTTCGCGTGTCGCACCAATCGGCTCGCGATCGGGGGGCGCCTGGTCGACCTCCAGACGCCCGGTGCCACCTACGGCGAGGTGCTGGTCTCGATGCACGGGCCGCACCAGGGGGTGAACGCAGCGTGCGCACTCGCCGCCGCCGAGGCCTTCTTCGGGCGGCCGCTCGACGAGGACGTGGTCGAGCAGGGCCTCGGGAGCGTCAGGGTCCCGGGCCGCCTCGAGGTCGTGGGCCGCCAGCCGCTCGTCCTCATCGACGG
This sequence comes from Acidimicrobiaceae bacterium, assembly GCA_027306525.1. Classification (GTDB taxonomy): domain Bacteria; phylum Actinomycetota; class Acidimicrobiia; order Acidimicrobiales; family RAAP-2; genus Palsa-461. The sequence continues at coordinate 461 of DAHUZM010000024.1, read as the reverse complement.
TGCCCACAACGTGGCCGGGATGGAAACCCTGGCGGCGGCGGTGACCGAGGGATTCCGCGTGGACGGGCCGATCAGCGCGGTGGTGGGCATGCTGCGGGGCCGCGACCCCTCGGCGATGCTCTCGGCGCTCGCGCCCATCGGGATCCGCACCCTGTACGCGTGCGCCCCGGACTCGCCCCGAGCGATCGCCGCCGAGGTGATCGCCGAGGCGGCGCGGGCCCTCGGGATCGAGGTCGAGGTGGTGGGGAGCGTGGCGCAGGCGATCGAGGCCGCGGAACCTCAGGTCCCAGCGGACGGGATGCTCCTCGTCGCAGGCTCGCTCTACGTCGTGACCGACGCCCGGGCGCTGCTCCTCGACGCCTCGCGCCACGGCTGACCTCGGCGTGAAGCGCCACCGGCGCCCTCCGGGGGTGCTGGTAGGGTCCTCGACTCGTGGACAGGACCCTCGTGATCATCAAGCC
>DAHUZM010000110.1 GCA_027306525.1 Acidimicrobiaceae bacterium | reverse complement strand
CGCGTCGCCCGCGTCGCCCGCGTCGCCCACCGCACGACCGCTCCAGGACACAACCGGCACGGATACCGACTCGGCGAGCCGCTTCGCCCCGATCTTGTCGCCGAGCTGGCGCATCACCGCCGCCGACGGGCCGACCAGCACCACGCCCATCTGGGCGCAGCGCTCGGCGAACTCGGGGCGCTCGGCGACGAAGCCCCAACCGACCCAGGCAGCGTCCGCTCGCGTGCGCCTGAGTGCTTCTTCGAGCCGGTCCAGATCGAGGTACGCAAGGTGGGATCCGTCGGCCCCCGGCACCCGCGCCGGGCCGAGGTCGTAGGCCTCGTCGGCGAGCTCGACGAACCGTGCTCCGGCCTCCTCTTCGACGTGGAGCACGATCGTCCGGTGGTCCGTGCCATGCTCGAGATTGAGCTCGCGGACGGCGTGCACAACGCGCATGGCGGCGTCGCCGCGGTTGACCACCGCGATCCGGAGGTCCGAACCCGGCAGCTGCCTCTCCATCACCGGGCCAAGCCGGGCCGCCACTTTGCTCACAACGCGGATCCGAGCCGGTTGACGGTCCGCGCCCGACCTGGGCGGAACGCTGCCTTCCCGCGGAGGCGCGGGAACCTGGCACCGCGCGTGCTCCCTCGGACCGCCCTAGGCTCCCCTGCCGCGCCGGTGGCGAGCTTGCGCGTAGCGGCTCGGGCGACCAGGCCCGCGGGCGCTGGCCGACGCTGGCACGCACGCCGATCGGGACCCATGGGAGCACCGTAGAGGAAAGTACCTGCGCTTTCAACTATTGAATATGCGGGTGTTTCTTGCTACCGTGCTGGGGTGGATCCCATCGCGGAGGGCCGGCGCAACTGGATCGCCCACGACTGCGGCCCGGTCGACCAGGTGACTGCGGCGACAGCCCTCACGCGCGGGCAGCAGCTGGCCAGCCGGAGGACGGCGGCCCTGCTCGCCGAGCACGGTCTCACGTTCGCCCAGCTCGAGGTGCTCGTCGTGCTGGCCGATCATGATTCACCCCTCGGCATAGGACAACTGGGCGACGCGCTGCACCTGCATCCGACCACTGCCGCTCGCACGGTGGCGCGACTCGAGCGGGCTGACTTCGTCGAGCGGGTCCCCGATGCTGATGACCGGCGCGTCACGCGGGTGCAGCTCCGGCCGCTGGGGCTGGCGGTGACCCGGGCCGCCCTCCGCGGGCTCCGGAAGGTCCGCTACGGGCTCGACGGCTGGGACGTACCCGAAGCACGGCGCTTCACCACGCTCGTCGCACCCTTGCTGGGCGCGTAGGGCACGGGTCATCGCGAGAACCGCCGGACGCGGCAGCGTCGGCAACCACCAGGGAGGTCGGTCGGATGCACTACGGGACGTTCGTCGCCAGGCATGCCGCTCGGTTCCCCGACCGGATCGCGCTGACCGGGTCAGGTCGCTCCGTCACCTATGCCGAGCTCGACGAACGCACGACCCGCCTCGCCCACGCGCTCCGGGAGCTCGGGCTCGAGCCGGGTCAGCGGCTCGGCATGATGACAGACAACCGGTGGGAGTGCGTCGAGGTCATGGTCGCCGCCTGCAAGGCCGGGCTCGTGTTCGTCCCATTCGACTTCAGGCTCGACGACGGCGCCCTCACCTGGCTCCTCAATCACTGTGGAGCTCGCGCCGTCGTCGTGGGGGGCTCGCACCGCGACCAGGCCGTCCGACTGGCGACGGCGGGAACATCCGTCGAGTGGTGGGTCGACGTCGACGATCCCGCTTCTTGCCTGAGCTACGACGAGCTGCTGGCAGGGGGCGACCCCATGCCCGTCGAGCCGCCCGTACTGGACGACGCAGGGTTCTGCATCCTCTACACGAGCGGGACGACCGGCGTCCCGAAGGGCGTGCACTTCACCCATCGCCAGGCGATGGACAACAGCATGGCGGTGATCGTCGAGTACGGCGTCGACGCCGCCACCCGCTACCTCGTGTCCTATCCCCACAACTCCGCCGGCTCAGTCAACCATGTCATCGGTCCCGTGCTGATGGCCGGCGGCCGCTTGGTCGTGGAGGACGTGCGCAACTTCGACGCCGAGCGCTACTTCGCAACTGTCGAGCAGGAGCGAGTCACCCACAGCCAGCTCGTGCCGACGATGCTCTTTCGTCTGCTCGCGAGCGAGTGCCGGACCGACATCTCGAGCCTCACCACGGTGGGCTATGCCTCGGCCCCGATCCCCCCACCACGCGTCAAGGAGATGCTCGAACGGTTCGGGCCGATCTTCGTCCAGGCCTACGGCATGACAGAGACGTGCTCCTTCGCGACCGTCCTGCCCAAGGCCGACCACGGGGTGGTCGGCACGCCCCGAGAGGGCATCCTGGCCTCGTGCGGTCGTGCCACGTACGGCGTCGAGGTGGCAGTGGTCAACGAGGACGACGAACCGCTGGCTGCAGGCGCGCTCGGCGAGGTGGTGATGCGGGGACGGTGGCTGTTCCGGATGTACTGGGAAGATCCGGAGCTGACGGCGACGACCAATCGGGGCGGGTGGCTGCACTCAGGCGACGTCGGATACCTCGACGAGGAAGGGTACCTGTACCTCGTCGACCGGAAGAAGGACCTCCTGATCATCGGGGGCGCCAACATCGCCAGCAAGGAGATCGAAGACGTGCTCTACGAGGTCCCGGGCGTGCTCGAGGCAGCGGTCCTCGGAATTCCGGACGACGAGTGGGGCGAGCGGCCGTACGCATTCCTCGCGCCACAACCGGACACCGACCTCGACGCAGAGGTTGTGCACGCCCACTGCCGCTCCCGGCTCCCCAGCCTCAAGCGTCCGGTCGCGGTCTCGATCCGGGAGAGCCTGCCGAAGACGTCGACGGGAAAGATCTCGAAGCCGGAGCTGCGAAAGCTCCTCGCCTGAACGCCCGTCACCCTGCGCCAAGCACCAACGATGCGTTCTGCCCGCCGAAGCCGAAGGCGTTGACCTGGACGTAGGAGGTCTGCAGTCGTGCCGGGCGCTCCGTCACCACCTCGAATTCGGCCTCGGGGTCTACCGTCGCGGTGCCGGCCGTGTGCGGCAGCGTCTGGTCTTGCAGGCCTCGGAGTGCCGCGACCACGCTCAAGGCACCGGCAGCACCGCCAGGGTGGCCGATGTTGCCCTTGATGGAAGTCACCTTCACGGTCCTTCCCTCATAGACGCTGTTCACCGCTCGGATCTCGGCCGAGTCGCCCTTCGGGGTGGACGTGCCGTGGGCGATGATCGCCCCGACGTCGGACGGGCTCAAGCCGGCGTCATCGAGCGCTCGCGCCATGCTCTCGGCTTCCCAGGCGCCACTCGGGTCTGGGGACGATGGGTGGTGGCTGTCGGCGAGCGAGGCGTACCCCTCGAGAGAACCGAGAATCTTTGCACCACGCCGGAGCGCGTGCTCGCGGCGCTCGAGCACCACAACGCCGCACCCCTCGCCTACGACGATGCCGCGTCGCTCGACGTCGAAGGGGATGCTCGCTCGGAGGCGGTCACCAGCGGCCGCCGTGACGCCATAGCCGGCCTGGCTGTAGAAGACCGCCGGCACGAACGAGCCGTCACGCTGGCCGTCGGGCCTCCCGAAGCCGCCCTCGGTGCCGCCGGCGAGAGCCACGTCGGCCCGGCCGGCACGGATGAGGTCGGCGGCCGACCCGATCGCGTCGAGCGACGACGCACAGGCCGTACAGAACGTCAACGAAGGCCCGTGCAGCCGGTAGCGCATGGCGATCTGCGCAGCAGCCATGTTCGGCCAGATCTTGATCATCGTCTTGCGGTCGACTGCGTCCGGACCACCGGTCTCGAGCTGGTGCTGCGCCTGTAGCAGCGCGCGAGTGCCACCCATGCTCGTGCCCATCACCACTGCCGTGCGGCGGGGGTCGAGCTCGTCGAACGACGCCTGGCGCAGTGCCTGGTCGGTGGCGGCCAGCGCGAACAGCGCGAACAGGTCGCTGCCCGATGCCACGGTCGGTTCGACCCACTCGCGCGGGTCGAAATCGTGCACCCCCGACCACCAGGCGAAGTGGTCGTCATCAGCCCATGGCGCCTCGTGAATCGCCACGTCGCCCGCGCACAATCCCGACCAGAAGGTCGGCACATCGTGCCCGAGCGCGGACACTACGCCAGAACCAGTCACGACAACCTCAGACATGATCTCCCTCGATCCTTTTCACCGTGTTCCTCCCACCGTCGCCCGGACGGACCATCAGGCCACGACGGCTCGCCGCCCCCACTTGGAGCCCCGGGGCAGCCGATCGCCGGGATAGCCTGAGCCGGAAGCCGATCCCCAGAAAGGTGGCCGTGGACCATACTCGACCAGTTGGCTTAGATCGGGTAGCGCGGACGGCGCCGATGAAGGGCAACGAAGTGGGTTCTCCCCTGCATCCCGTCCGCTCGGTGTGGACGGGCCTCACCGAGGAGGATCGCGCTGCGTTCGAGGCCGCCTCCTCGCTCATTCGTGCGGCTGGGATCGCGACAAAGCGCATCGACGACATCCTTCGGCCGTCCGGATTGACCTTCGCCCGCTTCGAAGTCGTCCTGTTGCTCTCGTGGGCTCGAGGTGGCGCCATGTCGCTCGGCCGGATGCAGCACCGGCTACTGATCCACCAGGCAGCCGTCACCAATCTGGTGGACCGGCTCGAAAAGGACGGGCTGGTGCGCCGCGTCCCGCACCCCAGCGATCGGCGCACCACGTTGGCGGTGATCACTGAGGTGGGGCGCAAGGTCGTTGCTCCGGCCGTGCGCGACATCGCCGAACAGCTCCGGCTCGGTATCGACGACGAGCAGGCTGTCGAGGTGTTCGAGCTCGTCCAGCAGCTTCGTAGGTCGGCTGGCGAGATCACCTGACATTGCCATGCTCCGGTCACGCCCCTGCCAGCCCCGCCGCCTTCAGCGCCAGAGCCCGGGCACGCTCGATGTCGTAGTTCTTGCGTGTGACCAGGCGTTGGGCGAACAAACCGCCTCCAGATTGGACGTTCGTCACGTGATGCCAGCCGCCGAGGGCGTCCGCCGTGGTGTCGCGGATGGCGTGGAAGAGGCGGGCACGGTACTCGCCCGAGACGCCCGGGCCTGTACCCAGGTACTTCTCGAGCAGGGGCCTCAAGTCCGAGTTGTCGAAGTCGGCCATCGACGGCGCGGTCACGACCGCACCGCCGGCGATGTCGTGGAGATGCCGGACCATCGAGCTGAAGTTCGCAGCGCCGACGTATTTCGTCACGTTGGTGAACATGTCGTCGGGGTAGTAGAAGCCGTCGGATGTGGCGTGCGCATTGGCGAGCGCAGCCTCCAGCCCGGCGCGAAGAAGGGTGGCGTGGATCATCATCTCGTCGATCTTCTCGCGGACGTGAGCGATCTTGGCAGTGCCGTTGGCCTCGGCGATGAGACTCGCGAGCCCGACGAGCTCATCAGCCTGGTTGACCATGAACGACACCCCGCCGAGTCGCTCCCACAATCCGAGCGAGTGCGCGAACACCGCCGCATGTGCGGTCTGGCCATCGAGGAAGACCCGCTCTGTCGGAACGAAGACGTCGTCGAAGATCACCATGCTGTCCGGCATGCTGTTCGTCGAGCTGACCGGGAAGTCGCGAGGGTCACCTCCCCGCGGATGGTAGGTCGTGTTGGTGATGTGCACGCCGGGCGAGCTGACCGCGACCGCACAGGCGATCGTGTAGTCGCCCTCGTCCAGCTTCATCGACTTGGTCGGCATGACCATCAGGTCGTGCCCGAACGCCGCAGCGCTGATGTGCATCTTCGCCCCGCGGATGACGACCCCGTCGGGAAGTCGTTCCACCACGTGGACGTAGGCGTCCGGATCGTGCTGCTTCGCCGGAGCGAGGCTCCGGTCACCCTTCGCGTCGGTGATGCACTCTGTCACGCGGATATCCCGACGGCGAGCGTCCTCGACGTAGGCCTGGATCCTCGGCACGAACTCCGGTGCGTGATCGGCGAGTCGGGCTGCCGCCACCTGGAGTGTCATGAGCGACTGGTACGTCACGTTCAGCAACAGGTCCATCTCGGTGATGACGGGGATCCGGTCCCGAAGCTCTTCAGGACTGCGCGGGGCGATGGTAAGCGGGTTCTTCGCATCAGGTTGCGCGCTGTAGTACTTGTCGTACCCATCGGCGATCACCTGGAGCGGGACGGCGAGAGCTGGTTCGGACTCGAGGTCGTCGACGAGCCGACCTTCGAGGTAGATCATCCGTCCGTCCTTCAGAGACTCCTTGTATTGCTGGCCCGTGAGCATGGCTCGCTACTCCTGTGTTCGTCTGTACTCGTCTCGGCACCGCCAGTTGAACGTGATGTCTATGTCACATCTTCCTCTGCTGTTTGTCAACCGCGGGCGCTCGCCACCCGCCGGTGCCGGCGTCGTCGTGCCCTGGACGTTCACCGCCCCCTCCAGAC
>DAHUZM010000103.1 GCA_027306525.1 Acidimicrobiaceae bacterium | reverse complement strand
GAGGAGTAGAACGACCCCGTCGTGGCGTTCGAGCTGCGCTTCAAGTTGACGTCGATGAAGCGCTCGTAGTGCCCGAGGTCGAGGTCGGTCTCGCCGCCGTCCTCGGTGACGAAGACCTCGCCGTGCTCGCCGGGGTTCATCGTCCCCGGGTCGACGTTGATGTAGGGGTCCAGCTTGGCCATCGTCACTGCGAGGCCTCGGAGGCGCAGGAGTCGGCCGAGCGAGGAGGCGGTGAGGCCCTTGCCGAGCGAGCTCGAGACGCCCCCCGTGACGAAGACGAACTTGGTCACCTGGCCGGCGTCACCTCGACGATGGCGTCGGCGTGGACACAGATCGGCGGCGCACCCTCACACACTAATGGAGCGTCGCGACGACGATGGTGGAGGTCGGGGGCGTGCTCAGCGAAGCGCCGCCTCGCCGCGCCCGGCCAGCCCGAGGAGCTCCGCTGCGTGGGCGTGGGCGCGGGGTGAGTCCGGATGTCCCGACAACATCCGGGCGAGCTCGACCACCCGCTCCTCCCCCGCCACCACCCGCGCCTCGGTGACGATGCGCCCGTCCCGCTCGGCCTTGGCGACCGACACGTGCCGGACGGCGAAGGCGGCGACCTGGGCGAGGTGGGTGACCACGAACACCTGTCGGTGCCGGGCGACCTCCCCGAGGGCTGCGCCGAGGGCGAGCGCTGCGGTCCCGCCCACGCCCGCGTCGACCTCGTCGAAGACCATCGTCGGCGGGCCGCCCGGGGCGACCAGCCGCAGGGCGAGCATCGTGCGCGCGAGCTCGCCACCCGAGGCCGCCTTGGCCAGGGGTCGCAGCGCCTCCCCGGCGTTCGCGCCGAGGAGGAACGTGACAGCGTCGCCTGCACCAGCGTCGGCGACGTCCACCACGACCCGCGCCCCGGCCATGGCGAGGTCACCGAGGCGGCCATCGATCGCCGATGCGAGTCGCGGCGCCGCCTCGAGGCGCGCCGCGCGCAGCGCCGCTTCGGCCCGGGCCAGCGCCCCGAGCGCGTCGGCGCGCTCGTCCTCCAGGGCGGCGGCCTCCTCCTCCAGGTGACCCAGGCGCTCGAGCCGAGCCCGCGCCTCGTCGGCGAAGCGCAGTGCGCCGGCGCGGTCGCCGCCGTACTTGCGGTAGAGGTCCGACAGGAGCCGCCGACGCGCCTGCACGGCGGCCAGGCGTTCGGGGTCGTCGTCGGTGTCGACCACGGCCCGGAGCTCGCTCGCGACGTCGGCCACCTCGGCCTGCACGGCGCGAAGGCGGGCCGCGAGCGGCCCGAGCGCCGGCCGAGCATCGAGGGTCGCCGAGGCGGTGCCAAGCAGGTCGAGCGCGGCGCTCGGCCCGCCGTCTGCGTCGAGGGCGGAGAGGGCCGCTGCGGCGTGCTCGCGCAGCGAGCTCAGGTCGGCCAGCCGCTCCTCCTCGGCGAGCAGCCGGACGTCCTCGTCCTCGTCCTCCAGCCCCGAGCCTTCGATCTCGCCGATCTGGTGGCCGAGCACGTCGTGCTCCCGGGCTCGCTCGTGACGGTCGCCCCCGAGCTCGGCGAGCCGGCGCTCGAGCGAGGCGACGCGCCGGCGAAGGGCGTCGAGCGGCCCGGGGTCGATGCCCCCGAAGGCGTCGAGCGCGGCCCGCTGGGCGGCGGTGTGCAAGAGCGCCTGGTGCTCGCCCTGGCCGTGGATGTCGGCCAGCTCCCCCGCCAGCTCCCCGAGCGCGCTGAGCGGCACCATCCGCCCGTTGAGCCAACAGCGTGAGCGCCCGGTGGCCGGGACCGACCGGGCCACGACGGTCTCCTCGCCCCCCTGGGAGAAGAACCGGGCCTCGACCATCGCCTCCTCGGCCCCCGCGCGCACGAGGGCGCCATCGGCCCGCTGGCCTAGGAGCAACTGCAATGCCTCGACGAGCAGCGTCTTGCCGGCACCGGTTTCGCCGGTGAGCGCGGTCATCCCCTCGCCGAATTCCAGGGTCAGGTCCTCGATGACCCCGAGCTGTCGGACGCGGAGCTCGGCCAGCACGGGCTCAGCGGTCGCGTTCGCCGGCCAGGGTGCTGCGCAGCAGCGTGCCGAACCCCTGGTGGGCGAGGCTCACGAAGCGGACCGGGTCCTCGTCGGTGCGACAGGTGATCGACGCGCCCGGGGGGAGCCGGGCGACCGTGCGGCCGTCGATCACGACGACCGCCGGCCGGACGCCTTCGATCGAGATCCGCACCGCCTGATCGGCGTCGAGCACCACGCTGCGGTCGAAGCCGAGGTGCGGGGCGATCGGGGTGATCACGAGCGAGCGCAGCTTGGGGGCGAGGACCGGTCCGCCGGCGGACAGGTTGTAGGCGGTCGAGCCGGTCGGCGTGGCGACGAGCACCCCGTCGGCGACGTAGCCCAAGAAGGGCTGGTCGTCGATGTCGGTCGAGAAGCGGACGGTGTGGCCGGGGTAGGTGCGCTCGATGACCACCTCGTTCAGCGCGAGCCAGTGGCGCATGCGGCCCTCGGGCTCCTCGCTCAGGACACCGCCCGGGTCGAACGGGTCGACCGCGAGCTGACCACCGTCGCTCGTCACCCGCAGCACCGAGCGTTCCTCGAGCTCCACATCGCCCGACAGGGCCCGTGCGAGTGCGGTCTCGACGTCGGGCGGCTGCACCTGAAGGAGGTAGCCGAGGTGGCCGAAGTTGACCCCCAAGATGGGGACGGAGTGCGCGTGGGCGAGCGGGATCATCCGCAAGAAGGTCCCGTCGCCGCCGAGGCTCACCGCGAGATCGACGCCGGCCAAGGAGGCCTCGGTCATCGCTCGACGCGTCCCGTCCTCCTCGACGACATCGGGCAGGCCGAGGAGGAGCGTGCGGACGAGATGGCCCTCGCCGTCCAACCAGCTCGCAGCGGCCTTGGCCAGCCTGGTGGCGGCGTCGTTGACCGGGTTGGCGAAGATCGCCACCCGCGCCACGTCAGGCCCCGCCCGGCGCGCCGGACACCGCGGCCTCGAGCATCGACGCGAGCGCGGCGGGCGCGGGGCGGTCGGCACCCCGTCGTGCGTGGAGGAAGAACTCCACATTCCCGGAGGCTCCCTTGAGCGGCGACGCCATCGCCCCCATGATGCCGGTTCCGGCATCCTCGAGCGCCGAGGCCGCTGCGGCGAGGGTCGTACGCCAGACGGCGGGGTCCTTGATGACCCCCCTCCCCCGGGAGGCCTCGGCCCGTCCGGCCTCGAACTGGGGCTTGACCAGCGCGACGAGGTCGCCACCGGGTGCAAGGAATCCGACGAGCGCGCCCGCCACCGTGCCGAGCGAGATGAACGACAGATCGGCGGTCACGATGTCGACTGGCCCCCCCGGTCCGAGCAGCTCGGGCCCGGCCCGCCCCACGTGCACGCCCTCGTGGAGCACGACGCGCTCGTCGGCCCGCAGGCGTGCGTCGAGCTGGCCCCGGCCCACGTCGAGCGCGATGACCTCGGCGGCGCCGTGTTGGAGCAGGCAGTCGACGAACCCGCCCGTCGAGGCACCGGCGTCGAGCGCGCGGCGCCCGGCAGCGTCGACCCCGAAGCCATGGAGCGCGGCGTCGAGCTTCTCGCCGCCGCGCGAGACGAAACGGGGTCGCGGACCGAGCACGACGAGGGGGTCGCCCGGGGCAACCAGCCGGGACGGCTTGTCGGCGGACGTGCCACCCACCAGCACGAGGCCCTTGGACACGGCCAGCACCGCCTGCTCTCGAGAACCCACGAGGCCGCGGCGGACAAGCTCGGCGTCGAGGCGCCGGCGGGTGGGGCTCAGGAGTCCTCGGCGGAGCCAGCCGGGGGGACGAGCACGTGCACGCGGGTCGCTTCGGCGTTCGTTCTCGGCGCGCCGCGCTCCGTCTTGTTGGCCTTGGCGGCGGCCTTGTCGTTCTTGTGGCCCCGCTGCGCGTCGGCCCTCTTGTGCTTCTTCGCGTCGGCGTGCGACTTGGCCTTGTGCTTCTTGTTCTTCGACTTCTGCTTCTTCTGCTTCGATCTCGTCCCTTCGGCGGGCGCCACCGGCGGCTCCTCGGCCACCACGACGACGCTCGCCTCGAGCACCGACTCGCGCTGCTCGCCCGCCGAGGGCTGGCTCGCCGGGGCCCGAGTGCCGAGGAGGTCGGTGATCCGATCGAAGAACTGGTCGAGCGAGTGCCCACCCACGGTGCGGAGCTGGCGGCCAAGCTCGATCCGGGCCATCTCGGCCAGCTGCTCGCCCATCAGGCGACCGAAGCGCGTGAGTTGCTCGAGGTCGCGCCACGCGTCCTCGCGGGCCGCATCGTCACCCTCGAAGAGCCGCCGTGCGATGTCCTCGGCGCGGGCCGCGGTCGCCTGACCGACCGCCGCGCCGGCCTCGAGGTACTTGCGCCAGCTCTCGTTGGAGGTCACCGGACCAGGGTAGTTCCGGGGCACCCCGGATCCGGCCCGGTGCGATCCCGAGCGGCCCGGCGGACGCCACCGACCCGGGTCAGCTCGCCGAGCGGACGAGCTCGAGGAGGTCCGCCGCCGTGTCGTCGGCCGCCGGCTCGACCGGGTCGCCGGGCGCGGTCACCCCCGAGAGCACGAGCGCGAAGGGCACCTTGAGGGCGCGGGCGAGCAGGCCGTCGGTCGAGGGCCGGTCGCCGACGACGACGCGCACGTCGGGATGACGACGGCGGACGAGCTCGATCATGGCCGCGTGCGGCTTGCCCGCGACCTGGGCCTCTCGGCCGGCCGCCGTGACCACGGCGGCCAGGAGCGCCCCCGAACCCGGCAACAGCCCCTCGGGTGTCGGATGGGTCGGATCCTCGTTGGTGCCGATCAGCCGGGCGCCGCCTCGCACCGCGCGCGTGGCGACGGCGAGGCGATCGAAGGTGAAGTCATGGGTCCAGCCGACGACCACCGCATCGGCCGGGGGCTCCTCCACCAGCGTGACCCCGCGCTCGACGAGGGCCTCGCGCGCCCCGCCGTCGGCCAGTGCGAGCACCGAGTCCCCGGGCTCGAGCAGGGTGGCGGCCGCCTGGGCCGAGGTGACGAGGTCCTCGGGCGAAGACGGGATCGCCGCACGCTCGAGACGCGCCAGGAGCTCGGCGACGGTGGGCGCGGAGTTGTTGGTCGCGAACGCGACCCGCACGTCGCGGGCCCGCAGAATGGCGATGGCTTCGCTCACGCCCTCGATCGGCTCGCCGGCCAGCCACACGACGCCGTCGAGGTCGATGACCCAGGTTCCCTCCATGGGCAGTCCGCGATGCGCACGGTGCATCTCGACACCTTCGTCGAGCGGCCATGCGGCGTCCAGCCGAGGGGCACGGAAGCCGAACCACTACGATCCCGGCCGTGACGGCGTTGGCGATCCTCGCGCGGTGCTCGGGCGCCCGAGCGCCCCTTGGTGCGCCGCCACCGTCGCGCCGTCGTGCGCTCGAGCGGGGGGCGGCCGACGCCCCTCGCGCGCGCTGAGCGAGACCGGACGACCGAGAGATGGCGGGGCTGGCCTTCGAGAAGGTGACCAAGCGCTTCGACGCGATGGTCGCCGTCGACGGGCTCGATCTCGAGGTGCACGACGGCGAGCTCCTCGTGTTGCTCGGGCCATCGGGCTGCGGGAAGACGACGGCCTTGCGCATGGTCGCTGGGTTGGAAGACGTGACCGAGGGCACCATCCGCATCGGCGAGCGCGTCGTGAACGACATCGAGCCCAAGGACCGCGACGTCGCGATGGTCTTCCAGTCCTACGCCCTCTACCCCCACCTCACGGTGGCGAAGAACATCGAGTTCCCACTCCGCCAACGCCACGTCGAGAGGTCCGAACGCGAGCGCAAGGTGCGCGAGGCCGCCGCCACCCTCGGCCTCGGCGATCTGCTCGACCGCCGTCCCGCGCAGCTCTCGGGTGGCCAACGCCAGCGGGTGGCCCTGGCGCGCGCCATCGTGCGCTCGCCGCTCGCCTTCCTCATGGACGAGCCGCTCTCCAATCTCGATGCCACGCTTCGCACCCAGACGAGGGCAGACATCGTGACCCTCCAGCAGAAGCTCGGCACGACCACCTTGTACGTGACCCACGACCAGGTGGAGGCGATGACGATGGGCGATCGGATCGCCGTCATGAGCGCCGGCGTGCTCCAGCAGGTCGGGGCGCCCCAGGACATCTATTCGACGCCGGTCAACCTCTTTGTCGCCGGCTTCATCGGGAATCCGGGCATGAACCTCGTGGCGGGGGCCGTCGAGCAGGGCCCGACCGGGCCCGCGGTGCGGGTCGAGTCGGGCTCGGTCCCCCTCCCGGCGCGCTTTGGGGCGCCGGGCGCGTCGGGGGTCGTGGTCGGCTTTCGCCCCGAGGCCGTGCGGATCGACCCGGCGGGCACGCTCGGGGCGACGGTGAACATCGTCGAGCTCCTGGGCGCCGACGTCCACGTCGTGTGCCACGTCGACGACACGAGGGTGATCGTCCGCCAGGACGTGACCCAGCGCCGCCCCGAGATCGGCGAGCGCATCAAGCTGAGCGTCGAGGCCGAGGGCGTCCACGTGTTCGACGCGGCGAGCGGCGAGCGCCTGCGGTCGCAAGGAGCGGTCACGACCGGCACGGCCGCGCCGACGCGCGTCGCGGTGCCCGGAGCGCCAGCGAACGCGTTCGAGCGCAAGCGTTGGAACGACGAAGCGTGGACGCGGGCGTGGCTGAAGCGCGAGGTGATCACCGCATCGGTGCTGCCGATCTTCCTCGAGCACGTCTCGGTGGCCCCCGGCGACCGTGTCCTCGAGGTCGGCTCGGGCACCGGCAACTTGGCAATCGAGCTCGCACGGCGCGTCCTGCCGGGCGGGTCGGTCCTGGGTGCTGACCTCTCGGCCCCCCTGGTCGAGGTCGCGCGCGACAAGGCGGTGCGGGCGGGCCTCTCCGACGTGCGCTTCTCGGTGCTCGACGCCCAGACCGCCGTCTTCGAGGGGGCGCCCTTCGACGCAGCCCTCAGCCAGTTCGGGGTCATGTTCTTCGACGACCCCGTGGCGGCCTTCACCAACATCGCACGCCAGCTGTCGCCCCGGGCCCGCCTCACCTTCGTGTGCTGGCAGGACCTCGAGGCGAACCCGTGGTGCGTGAGCCCGTTGCTCCTCCGCTATCTCGGGCCAGCGCCGCCACCGCCGACCGCCGACGGCGTGCCACCGGGGCCCTTCGCCTTCGGGAACCCGGACCGGGTGCGCTCGATCCTGCGCGCGTCGGGGTTCGGGGACATCGAGCGGACCCCATATGAGCGCACGGCGGTCGTCGCCCGGGAGGTGCTCTTCGATCCGAGCCTGCTGGAGCCGATCGAGCCGGGCGACCGGCCCGAGGCGAACCTCGCCGTCGAGCAGCGGCTTGCCCCCTTCGCCCGCAGCGACCAGGAGCTCGAGGTCCCACTCGCCTTCCAGGTCTTCTCGGCCCGGCGCACCTGATCCCACGCCCGCCGACCCGGGGGAGGCCGGTTCGGGAGGGTAATGACCGTGTCTCCCGCCGAACGGGCGTTAGGCTCGCCCCACCAGGGAGAACCGGCTCTCGAGGGTCGAAGCGGTCGACTCGTCGGGGTCACTAGGTGGCGCGCGGCCCTGCGTCCTCGCGACCGCTCCCTGCGACCGGAGGACATGAGGCGGGCCGTGGGAAATAGAGATCTGCCGACCGACGCCGAGCGGCCGACCGATCCTCGGATCGGCCCCGAGCCGGCGCCGATCGGCCGCCCCGGCTCCCCCCTCGAGTCCGTCCCCGTCCTCCCGCCGGGCCCCGGCCGGGGCGTCGAGCCGCGCCAGGAGCTCACGAGCGGCCTGGTCGCCCGCAACCGTGAGCTCGCCCACCTCGATCACATCTTGTGGAAGGCGCGCGCCGGCTCCCCGAGCGCCGTGGTGCTGCGCGGCGAGCCGGGGGTCGGCAAGAGCGCGCTGATCGAGGCCACGGTCGCCCGGGCCAGCGACTTCTCGATCGTCCGCCTCCGGGGCACCACGCTCGAGGAGGTCGAGGCGCCCCCCGGCGAGTGGCCCCAACCGGTGGTCGAGCTGTTGAACGGCGCTCCGGCGCCCGTCGCCGAGCGGCGTGACGCTGGCCTCGTCGAGCTCTCCGCGCAGCAGCTGGCGTCGGGCGTCGAGGCGGCCGCCCGTGCGGTGCGCAAGCTGCACGACGAGGCACTCGCCCCGTTGTTGCTCGCCATCGACGACGTGCACCTGCTGCCGGCGTGGTTCCCCGACGTCATCAGCCACGCGGTCACCCGGGAGCTCGCCGACCTCCCCATCGCACTCGTCCTCGCGTGGCGCGACACGCCGCATCTCGCCTCACCCGAGCTCGACGCACCGGTTCCCGAGCACCGCTTGGAGGGGCTGAGCGTCGCCCAGGCCACCACCTTGCTCATGCAGCAGTTTGGCGAGCTCCCCGCCGAGCCGGTGCTGCACGCCCTCGTCGCGGCGACCGGTGGGAACCCGAGCGCCCTGCTCGACGCGTGCAACCGGCTGAGCGAGGAGCAGCTCCAGGGGTGGCGCCCGCTCCCCGAGCCGGTGCCGATCGGCCAGGGGCTGGCGGGCGCGTTCGCGCAGCGTCTCGCCCCCATGAACGAGGACGTCCGCTATGCCCTGGCGGCGGCGGCCGCCGGGCGGCTCCCGGTCAGCATCCTCGAAGCCACGCTCGAGGACCTCGGGCTCTCCCTCGAGGTGCTGCGGCCGGCCCAGAAGGCCGGGATCGTCCTCCTGCGCGGCGAGCGCCTCGACTTCGCCCACCCCCTCGTGCGCGCCGGTGCCTTCTGGTCGGTGGCAAAGGAGCTCCGCTACCGGGCGCACGCCGCGATCTCGCGCGCCTTTGGGGCGCGCGGGCAGATCGAGCGGAGCGCGTATCACGCCTCGCAGCACACGGTGCGGCGGGACGAGGCGGTGGCCCGGCTCTTCACCCAGAGCGCCCGCATCGCGCTCGACCGCGGCGATGCCACCCGCGCCGCGCTCCACGAGGAGATGGCCGCCGACTACGGGCCGACCGACGACGCGAGCGCCAGGCATCTCGCGCGCGCCGCCTCGCTTTGGATGAGTGTGGGCGAGGTCGCCCGGGCATCGGTGTGCGTCGAGCGCGCCGGGGATTTCTCGGTGTCCGAGCGCGTCGAGTGCGAGATCCGCTACCAGCAGGCACGCTGCCGGCTGGCCGCCGACCTCTCGCCAGCGGTTGGCGACCAGATGCGCGAGGCGGCGGAGCGCTGTGCCTCCGATGCCCCCTATCGCGCCGTGCTCATGCTCGTGGACGCGGTCGCCTGTCAGCTCCTCGGGGGGACCTCGGACGACTCGGCCGAGCTGGCCAAGCAGGCCGTGCGACTGGCCCGCAGCGTGAGCAGCCACGCCGAGGCGCTCGCGACGGCCACGCTGGGCGCAGCCAACGTCTTCGAGGGAAGCGCGACCACCCGGGTCGACGTCGATCTCATGGCCGTGAGCTCGCTCCTCATCGGCCAGACCCAGGAGTTCGCGGCCTCCCCCCAGCTCGCCCTCGTCATCGGCGACAGCCTCGTGCACCAGGGCCACCTGGACCAGGCGGTGCGCTGGGCGCAATGGATCGAGGACTGCGCCGACACGGTGGGCGACCGGGCGCTCGTGGCGGTCCCCTCCCTCATCCGGGCCGCGCTCTCGCTCGGCCAGGGCGACCTGGCCGAGGCGGCTCGCGACGCCGGCGCGGCGGTCGAGCTCGCCGAGCGCTGTGAGCAGCACACGCTCGCGGCCCGGGCCTTCGGGGTCCTGGCCGAGGCCGACGCCGGCCACGGCTCCTACGACGCCGCCTTCGAGGTGGCGGCCCGCCTGTTCGGTCTGAGCGGCGAGGTGGGCCGGGCGGCGCGCGTCCAGACCCTCACCATGCTGGCCAACCTCGAGCTGCAGCGGGGCCGGGTCTCATCGGCGTTCGCCTGGCTCGGGGCGGCCGAGGACGACACGGTCCCCAAGGTGGGCCAGCGGGCCGCCAACCCGCACCACGACACCGTGCGGGCATCCTTTGCCCCGGCCGAGGTCGAGATCATGGTCCTCGGGCGACGGCGCCACATGGTCGGGCCGCTCGTCGAGGTGGTGTCGCGCGCCCGCAAGGCCGGTGCGGTCCGGCCGGGCTGGTCGGAATGGGTGACCGGGGCGGCGACCGACGACATCGCGGACGCCTCCGAGATGCTCGGCAACGCCCGCGACGCCCTGGCGGGCCAACCCCTGCTCGCCGCCCGGGTGGAGCTGTGCTGGGGGGTGCGGCTGGCCGAGGCCGGGCGCGTGGAGGAGGCCCAGGCGCACCTCGAGGAGGCCGCCCGGGCCTTCGAGCGCCTGCACGCGCCGGGGTGGCTCGCCCTCGTCCAGCGCGAGTTCACCCTCTTGCCCTCGGCCGAGGAGTTCGGCGAGGCGGCGCTGGCGGCGATGGCCGCCGAGACCCAGCCCGCCTTCGGCGCAGCGGACGCCGGGGCGGACCACGCGCCCTGGGAGATCACCCTCCTCGGCTCGTTCTCCGTCCGCCGATTCGGAGAACCGGTCTCGCTCCCCCTCTCGCTCGCCGCCCAGGGCCTCAAGATCGTGGCGCTCAACGAGAAGATCCCCGTCGAGGAGCTGGTCGAGCTGCTCTGGCCCGACGCCGCACCGGGCGTGGGCACGCGACGGCTGCGCAACGTCCTCTGGAGGGTGCGCGCCGCGAGCGGCGAGCTCCTCGAGCGAGACGACAACTTCATCCGGCTCGCCCACGACGCCGTCACCGACGTCGGGCGCTTCCGCCAGCTGGCCGAGGAGGCCATCCGTCGGGACACGCCGCCCGAGGAGGCCGGCCGACTCGCCCGCGAGGCGCTCCTGCTCTATCGAGGAGAGCTGCTCCCAGGTGACCGCTACGCGGACTGGGCGGCCGGGTACCGGGAGTCCTTCGCCCGCCTCTACATCCAGCTCCTCGAGCTGCTCTTGGAGGAGGCGGTCGCACACGAGCACCTCCAAGAGGCCCTCGCGCTCTTGGACCGCCTGATCGACGCCGACCCCTACGAGGAGCACAACTACCTGCGGGCCGCCGAGCTGCTGGCGCGCTCGGGCAATCGGCGCCGCGCCCTCGCCACGCTCGAGCGTGCCGAGCGGATGCTGGCCGACCTCGGCGTGCCGCCGTCGCGGGCCCTCGTCCGGGCCCGGGGCGAGCTGAGCGACGACGGCGACGAGCACTGAGTTCGCCGGCCACTCGCTGAGCGGCCGCGCTCAGCTCGCGGCGCGCACCTCGTTGGCCTCGGTCCGCTGCGCCTCGACCCCTTCGTGCCCGGGGCCGCCAGATTCGGCCCCGCTGCCGGGCGCGCCGGCGTCGTAGAAGGCGCCCTCGCCGGCGACGCTGCCCCAGACGAGCATGAAGCGCCGGGCCACCTTGGCCAGCGCGACCCGTCCGCCGTCGGACCCGAGGCCGCCCACGACGCGTGACGCGCCGAGCAGGGCCCGGGCCGCGAGGGGCGCCAGGCGGGTCGCGCCAAGGGCGCGGACGAGCGGTCCAAGGGGGGCCGGGAGGTCGTTCGTGAAGCACGAGGGGTCGAAGCCTCCGAGGCTCGGATGCAGCGCGTGGAGCAGCCGCAGGCCCGCCCCGCGCCGGCGGGCGTCGCGCAGGAACGAGCGGTCGTCGCGCCGGTGCCGGTGCTCAGCCACGAGCGTCTCGTCGAAGCGGCCGACCAGGCCCGCCTCGGCCAATCGGAGCCCGAGGTCCTGGTCGGCGTGGTACGAGGCGGTGAAGGAGGCCGAGTAGAGCCCGTGCGCGAGGGCGTCGGCCCTCCGGATCGAGACGTTGCCGAGCCAGAGGTGCTCGAGCACGCCCCGTTCGCCGGCCCCGAGGGCCCGGGCGAGCCCCTCGTAGTCGCGCGCGTAGAGCCGGCTCCCGACGTCGGCCCGGCGGCCGGAGAGCCGCACCGGCATGGAGCCGACCATCACGAGTCGGTCGCGACCAGCGTGGGCCCTGGCATGCGCGCTTGGGAGCCCCGCCGAGGGGAAGACGTCGTCGTCGAGCAGGAGCACGATCTCGGCATCGGTCATCGTGAGCCCGGTCTCGAGGGCGCGCAGCTGCCCCGCCCGCGGGACCTGGGCGAAGACCAGGCGCTCGTGCCGGGCCCCCAGGCGCTCGAGCTCGCGCACCGAGGCCTGATCCTCTCCGTCGACGACGACCACCAGGTGGCGGACCGCCACGTCGGCGAGCACGGCCGAGGTGAGCTCGTCGAGGTTCTCCGGGCGCCCCATCGTCGCCAGCACCACCGAGACGGAAGGGACGCGGGCGGAGGCGCTCACCGGTCGTTCCCCACTCCCCCGCCGCGCAGGAGCCGTCCCGGGGTCCGGGCGAGGATCCGGATGTCGGCCGCGAACGACCAGCTCGCGACGTACTGGCAGTCGAGGCGGCAGAGCTCGTCGAAGCGCAGGTCGTGCTGGCCGCACACCTGCCACAGGCCCGTCAGCCCCGGGCGGATCTCGAAGCGCCGGCCCACCCATTCGGGGAGCACGGAGCACTCCTCGGGCACGAAGGGCCGCGGGCCGACGAGGGACATCTCGCCGCGCAGCACGTTCCAGAGCTGGGGGAGCTCGTCGATGCCGAGCCGGCGCAGGATCCTGCCGACCGGGGTCACCCGCGTCTCGACGTCGGGCAGCTGGGTGAGCGGCACGGGGGCCACTCGGTCGCCGAGCAGGGTCTCGCTCGGCCCCGGCTCGCGCATCGTGCGCAGCTTCAGGATCTGGAACGGCCGACGGTCCCGACCGAGGCGGGCCTGCTTGAAGAGCACCGGCCCACGCGAGGTTGCCTTGATGGCGAGCATGGCGGCGGCGAGCACCGGCGACGCGACGAAGAGCCCGAGGGACGCACCGGCGACGTCAAAGGCGCGCTTCACGAACCGCCAGAAGCGACCGGGGCTCCCCCCGTCGAGGCTGATGACGGCGAGCCCCTCGAGGTCTTGGAAGGTCGCTTCCCACCCGGTGAGCTCGAAGTAGCGCGGGACGACGTCGACCGAGACCGTCCCGACGAGAGAGCGCAGGATGTCGGTCGTGCGGGCCGGGTGAGAGCGGCTGAAGGCAACCACCACGCGGTCGATCATCCCGAGCCGGCAGATCGTCGGCAGCGACGCCAGGTCGCCAAGCACCGGTTGGTCGGCGACCGGATCGTCGTCGACGTAGCCGACGAGGTCGACGTGGCGCGAACGCGCCAGGCGGGCGCCCACGTCAGAGGCGATGGTGCCGGTCCCGACCACCACGACGCGTGCCGGGCGGACGTCGCTTCGACCCCTCGCTCCGATGACCGCCGCTCGGGCGAGCGGCAGGGCGAGGGCACAGCCGCCGAAGCCTGCACCGATGGCGGCGGGGTGCAGCGCACCGCGCAGCAGCGCTGGGAACACCGCCCCGAGCCCGAGGGTGAGGAGCGCCCCGATGACGATGGCGGACTCGAGCGTCACGAGGTCGTCGGCCGGGGCGGGTGCGATGTGACGCCGAGCCTTCGGATAGACGCGCTTCGCGAACCCAGCCGTCGCGAGTGCGGCCCACGAAATGCCGATGAACTCGAGATTCGTCGCGATGGAGGTCTGCGTCGGCCCGAGCGCGGCGAGCAGGTTGCTCGCGACCATCAACACGATGAGGGCAACCAGGCCGTCGCTCAGCGCCAGCCAGGTCCATCCGGGGCGCCGGGGGGTCCCCTCGAGGGGGACGGAGAGCAGGGCGTGGCGCGCCGGGCGCCCGCCCAAGACCGAGAGGGTCCCGGTCGTGGCGCCGATCGCCTCGCGCCCGAAGGTCGGGCTGCTCACCGCCCGAGCTCCGCTTCGGCAACGCCGGGTCGTTTGCGGGCCGCTTCGTCGCCTGCGGTCTCGAGCACGAAGGCGAGCAGCTCGTCCACCGAACGCACGGCGTAGCGCTGGCCGGTGGCGACCGCCTCGACCACTCCCTTGAACTGGCCGTCGAGCAGGCCGTCGGGGCGGACCCGCAGCACGTAGGAAACGAACATGCTCCGAAGGTAAGGAACGCCCGTCCAGCGACCGTCCCTGGAAGGATCGCCCGTGAAGGGCCGAATTGGGGACACCCGAAAGACGTTCGTGGGACCGCCCACTCCTAGGGTGCTCGCCATGGAGAACGCTCAGGACCAGACCCTCGAGGCCGTCCGCCTGGCCCGCGACCTGTGCATGGGCATGGGCGCTTTTGTGGTGTCGACCAGCGGAGATGTGCGCTTCGAGTTGGCCGCCCCCGGGCCCGCCGGGGTCGGCGAGCGGGTGGTCATGCTCGCCCGCTCGTGCCTCGAGCGTCCCGGCGCCCAGGGCAACGAGCCCTTCTGGAATGCCGAGATCCTGGGCGACGACGAATCGGCCGACGACTC
>DAHUZM010000097.1 GCA_027306525.1 Acidimicrobiaceae bacterium | reverse complement strand
GGCCCGAGTCGGTCTCGTCGAGCACCGCCACCTCGGGCTCGAGGAGCGCCATCTGGAGGATCTCGTTGCGCTTGCGCTCACCGCCCGAGAACCCCTCGTTCAAGTAGCGCTCGCCGAACGCCGGGTCCATGCCGAGGCGCTCCATCCACTCGGTCATCGCGACGCGCACCTCGAGCACGGAGACCTCGGTGCCCCGGCGCGCCGACATCGCCTGGCGCAGGAACTGGGTCACCGACACGCCGCTCAGCGCCTCGGGGTGCTGAAACGCGAGGAAGAGCCCGGCCTTGGCGCGGACCTCGGTCGGCCATGCGGTCACGTCCTCGCCCCGCAGCCGGATCGCGCCCCCGGTCACCCTGTAGCCGGGGTGCCCCAGGAGGACGTTGGCGAGGGTCGACTTTCCCGCCCCGTTCGGGCCCATCAGGGCGTGGACCTCGCCCGAGCCGATCTCGAAGCTGATGCCCCGGAGGATCTCGGTCCCCTCGGCGTCGACGCGCAGGTCCTCGACCGCGAGCAACGGCGCCTCGTGAACTGGCTCTCGCTGGTCGGCCATGCTCAAAATCCTACCTTTGTGGTCGACTTTTCCGACCGGCCGCACCGCTGGTCGCGGGCGCCTTTGCCCGGGCTCCTCACCAGCCCCGGTCGACCCACTCCTGGAGATGTGGCGACTCGGCGCCGATCGTCGTGGAGGCCCCGTGGCCGGGCAAGACGACGGTCTCGCCCGAGAAACGGCCGAAGAGCCGGTCCTCGATGGAGCGGATGATGGTCGGAAAGTCGCCGCCCTCGAACTTGGTGTTCCCCGGGCCGCCGGGGAACAGGGTGTCGCCGCTCAAGAGGAGGGGCGTGCCCTCGACGGCGAAGCACATCGAGCCCGGGGTGTGCCCAGGGGTCGCGATGGTGCGGACCCGGAGGCCACCGACCTGCAGGATCGAGTCGTCCTCGAGCAGCAGGTCGTAGGAGGGGAGCATGGCGGCGTCCTCGGCCGTGACCGAGACGCTGATGCCGGCGTCGCGCACCGGCCCCACGGCCTGGATGTGATCCCAGTGGCCGTGGGTCTCCACCACCTGGGTGACCCCCAGGCGGTGGCAGACCTCGAGGAGCGCCTCGTGCTCGTTCGCCGCGTCCACAAGCAGCGCCTCGCCGCTCCGCCGGCATCGGAGCACGTAGACGTTGTTGTCCATCGGTCCGACGACCATGCGGTGCATCTCGCAGCCGGCGTCCTCCCAGATCCTCACGAGTTCGGGCACGGTCCCAGGATCCCACAGCGCCGGGCGGCTGGGAACACCCGGGCCACGGCGGCCGCGCGCACATGAGAACGTTCCCGTTGTCCCCCGGGGGCCAATTCTGGTAGACAGCGGCCAGAACACGTCGGGGCTCGGGGCCCTGTCGGTGAGCGGGCTCGGACCGGCCCGCCACCACGAGAAACAAGGGGGCCTGATGAACTTTGCCTTCAGCGAGGAGCAAGAGGAGCTGCGCAGCGCCGTCCGGCGCTTCCTGCAAGAGAAGTCGCCCGAGACCGAGGTGCGCCGCCTCATGGAGACCGAGGACGGCTATGACCCCGCCGTGTGGTCCCAGATGGCCGATCAGCTGGGCCTCCAGTCCCTCATCACCCCCGAGGAGTTCGGCGGCTCGGGGTTCAGCTACGTCGAGCTGATCGTCGTCTTGGAGGAGATGGGCAACGCCCTCTTGTGCGCCCCGTTCTTCTCGACGGTGGCGCTTGCCACGAACGCGCTGCTCACCTCGGGGGACGATGCGGCAAAGAAGGACTTCCTCCCGGGCCTGGCATCGGGCGAGACCATCGGGACCCTGGCCATCACCGAGGACAACGGGCGCTGGGACTTCGAGGGCATCGCCTTGCAGGGGAGCGAGTCGGGCGGCTCGTGGACCCTCGACGGCCACAAGTCCTTCGTGATCGACGGGCACGTCGCGAACCTCATCCTCGTCGTGGGCCGGACGAAGGCCGGACTCAGCCTCTTTGCCGTCGACGGCGACGCGGCCGGGCTCACCCGGACCTCGCTGCCCACGATGGACCAGACGCGCAAGCAGG
This sequence comes from Acidimicrobiaceae bacterium, assembly GCA_027306525.1. GTDB lineage: Bacteria > Actinomycetota > Acidimicrobiia > Acidimicrobiales > RAAP-2 > Palsa-461. The sequence goes on along the minus strand of DAHUZM010000097.1, from coordinate 14,295 downwards.
CCCGGCTCGTGTTCGAGTCCACGCCGGCCCGGCTCATCGGGACCGACGGCGGCGCCGCCGACGGGCTGACCAAGACGCTCGACCTCGCGGCCGTCGCGCTCGCAGCCGAGCAGGTGGGCGGGGCGCAGCACTGCCTGGACAGCTCGGTCGACTACGCGAAGAATCGGATCCAGTTCGGCCGCCCGATCGGCAGCTTCCAGGCCATCAAGCACAAGTGCGCCGACATGCTCCTCGAGGTCGAGTCGGCCAAGTCCGCCGCCTACTACGCGGGATGGGCGGCCGCCGAGGACTCCGACGAGCTGCCCGTCGTGGCCAGCCTGGCCAAGTCGTACTGCTCGGAGGCGTACTTCCACGCGGCGGCGGAGAACATCCAGATCCATGGCGGCATCGGGTTCACCTGGGAGCACGACGCCCACCTCTACTTCAAGCGGGCCAAGTCCTCCGAGCTGCTCTTCGGTGACCCCGCATACCACCGCGAGCTGCTCGCCCAGCGAATCGGGATCTGAGCCCAGGCGCGGGCGCGCCCCGCACGGCGCGCTGAGGTGAGCGGCCGCTGGTCCGAGACGGCCGGCCCGGCCGGCGTCCTGCGCTTCTACGCGTCGGGTGGTGCGCGGGAGGGCTCCCGGCCCCTGCTCGTGCTGTGCCCCGAGCTCCCCTCGATCGAGCGCGCGCGCGGCGATGTCGCCCGTCCCTACGAGGCCGTCGCGGACCGCGTCGCGCAGGAATCCGGATGGCGGGTCGTCGCCGGCATGTTCCGGGGCCTGGGCGGATCGGAGGGCAGCTTCTCGGCGGCGGGCTGGCTCGAGGACGCACGAACCCTGGTCGACGCCGAGCTCGGTCCCCGCGCGTCGCTCCGGGCCGCCGGCTTCGGGCTCGGCGGCGCCGTCGCGCTCGCGCTCGCTGCGGCCGATCCCCGCGTGCGCGGCGTGGCCTGCTTCGCGGCACCCGGGGCGCTCGCTGCTTGGGCGGCCGATCCCTCCGGGCTGGCCGAGCACTGCCGAGCCGTCGGGCTGCTCGAAGCGGGCTTCCCCCAAGACGTCGGGGCCTGGGCAGGGGAGCTGGCGATGATCGAGCCGGCGGCCAACGCACGGCGCATGGAGGGGCGACCGGTGCTCGTGGTGCAGGGATCGGCCGACGACGTCGTGGCGAGCGAGAGCGCGTCCGCCCTGGTCGCGGCGGCCGGCTCGCGTGCCGAGCTGCGGATGGTGCTCGGGGCTGGCCACTGGCTGCGCGCCGATCCGCGGGCGATCGCCACCCTGGTCGGCTGGCTCGAGCGTCAGTCCTGATCGGACACGGCGCGGTCGATGGCGTCGCGCAACGCACGTGCCGCCGCCGCCGGATCCGCCGACTCGGTCAGCCATCGCACGACGACGAAGTGTCGCGCCCCGGCCGCCGCGAGCCCGGGAACCGTCTCGGGGGTGACGCCGCCGGTGACAAAGACCGGCCACGGCGAACGGGTGACGGCGCTCGACAGGTACCCGGTCCCGGTGCCCGGTCGTCCCGGCTTGGTCGGTGTCGGCACCACGGGCCCGGCGGAGAGGTAGTCGATCGGGAGGCCGAGCGCGTCCTCGAGATCGTCGATCGAGTGTGTCGAGTGGCCGATGATGGCGCCGGGACCGAGCAGGCGCCGGGCGAGCCGACAGGGCGCATCGTCACGCCCGAGGTGGACGCCATCGGCTCCCGCCTCGAGCGCGAGGTCGGGACGGTCGTTCAAGATGAAAGGGACCCCATGGTCCGCGCACACTGCGCGCACGACGCGGGCGCGCTCGAGAAGGGGCTTCGCATCGAGCTCCTTGTCGCGCAGCTGGACGATGTCGACGCCACCGCGGATGGCGGCCTCGAGGAAGCGGGCGAGATCGCGACGGTCGGGTGTGCACAAGTAGAGGCGGCGCCCCGGGAGATCTGCGCTCACCGATCCGAGGTGGACGCTGCCTTCATGGACTTCTTGTAGGCACGGACCTTGGTGAGGCTCGCCTCGTCGACGATGTCGGCCACCGAGCGGAACGACCCGGTCTCGCCGAATGGGCTCGACGCCTGCTCCCACCCCTCGGGGCGCACGCCGAGCTGCTTGGCCAACAGCGCCACGAAGATCCGCGCCTTTTGGTCGCCGAAGCCGGGCAGGGTCTTCACCCGCGACACGAGCTCCTTGCCGTTCGCCACGTCGCGCCACACGTTGGTGGGATCCCCCTCGTAGCGTTCGGTGATCTCGGTCGCAAGCGCCTGCACGCGCCGCGCCATCGACGCCGGGTATCGGTGCAGCGAGGGCTTCTCGGCGAAGATCGCCGTGAGCTCCTCGGGGTCCATGGCGGCGAGCGAGGCCGCATCGAGTGGCCGGCCGAGCCGCTCGGAGAGCTCTCGGGGACCGCGAAAGGCCCATTCGAGTGGCACCTGTTGGTCGAGGACCATCCCGACCAACAAGGACAGCGGGCTCGTCGACAAGAGGGCGTCGGCCCCCGGGTCCTGCGCCAGGTGCAGGTCGACCTCGATCGGATACGGTCCGTCGCTCACGCCTGCAGGCTACGTCAGGCACGCCAGGAACGGCCCCGGGCGCCGGGCGAACGCACCCAGCGCCGCCGGTCCCCGGTCGACCGAGCGCACCGAGCGGGCCTCGGCCGGGATCGGTTCAGGACCCGTACGCTCGGGTGAGCACCTCCATGTTGTGCCCGGAGGGGTCCTCGAAGTAAAAGCCGCGGCCGTTGCCGTTGATCTCGTTCTCCCGGCGGTGGCCGGGGTCGGCCCAGTAGGTGAGGCCGCGTTCGGTGACCCGGGCGAATATGGCGTCGAACTCCTCCTCGCTGACCAAGAACGCATAGTGGTGATGCCCAGACCACCCGCGGTCGTCGTAGTCGAGGCTGACGCCGTTCGCCGTCTCGACGCACATGAAGGGACCAAACGGCGTCGGCGGGTCGAGCCCCAGGATCTCGGCGAGGAACCTCGCCGAGATCTCCTTGTCTCGTGCCGGGACGATGGTGTGGTTCAGCTGGATGCTCATTGGGGCCTCCTGCCGGTCGTTGCTCGGCTCGACCCTACGCAGGCGAGACGGTCACCGTCGCCCCGGGCATGCCGTGGGGTCGGACGAAGGGCTCGGCGGACGCCCGGGGTCAACCTTGCGAGCAGGGTGGTCGGACATCGCCTCGGGCGGGCGCAGCGCGGGGCCATGCCAAGGCGGGGCAGAGTCGGTACTGTCTGACACGGTCGGCTGAAGGGGCGGGGGATGCGATTGTCGGGGCGGACGGCCGTGGTCACGGGGGCCGCGAGTGGGATCGGCCGAGCCCTGGCCCACCGCTTCGCCCAAGCCGAGATGCGTGTCGTCCTGGCCGACGTCGAAACCGACGCTCTGGCGGCCACCGAGCGAGAGCTGAAAGCGGCGGGCGCCGAGGTTCTCGCGGTCGTCACCGACGTCGCCGAGCCGGGGGCGGTCGAGGCGTTGGCCGAGCAGGCCGACGCGCGCTTTGGCCCGATCCACGTGCTGTGCAACAACGCCGGCGTGTCCGGTGGGGCCTCGCCGCTCTGGAGCACGAGCGAGAACGACTGGCGGTGGATCCTCGGGGTCAACCTGATGGGCGTGGTCCATGGGATCCGATCCTTCGTGCCGAGGATGCTCGCGCACGGCGAGGACGCCCACATCGTCAACACCTCGTCGGTGCTCGGACTCTCGACCGGTGGCGGATCGATCTACGCGGTGTCCAAGCACGCGGTCACCCGGCTCAGCGAGGGGCTGTGGCACGACCTGCGGGCCATCGGCGCCCCCATCGGGGTGTCGGTGCTCTGCCCGGGCATGGTCGCCACCCGCATCGTGACCGCCGAGCGGAACCGGCCAGGGGCCCTCCAAGATGAGCGGGACGACGCGGAGTCGAGCCGCAGGCAGGCTGCACGGCGGGCGACCGAGGAGCGCTTCCTCGCCGAGGGGATGGAGCCCGCCCGGGTCGCCGAGATGGTGCTCGATGCGATCGACGAGGGCCGCTTCTACGTCCTGACCCACCCCGAGTCGATCAAGCCCCGCCTCGAGGCGATCTTCGAGGGCGCCACCCCGGCGGTTGTCGGCCCGCTGATCTCGCCACACCCGGTCGCGCAGAGAGGAGCACCGTGAAGTTCGGTCTGTTCTACGAATTGCAGCTCCCAAAGCCCCCCGGGGCCGACACCTGGGACCCGGACGCCGAGCGGCGGATCTATCACGAGATGCTCGACCAAGTGGAGCTGGCCGACAAGCTCGGCTTCGACTACGTCTTCGAGGTCGAGCACCACTTCTTGGAGGAGTACTCCCACTCCTCGGCCCCCGAGCTGATGATGGCGGCGCTGTCGCAGCGGACGAAGCGCATCCGCCTCGGCCACGGCATCGTCCTCACGCCTCCTCGCTACAACCATCCCGCACGCGTCGCCGAGCGCATCTCGGCCCTCGACATCCTCTCGGGCGGCCGCGTCGAGTTCGGGAGCGGCGAGTCGTCCTCGGACATGGAACTGGGTGGCTTTGGCGTCGAGCGCAGCATGAAGAAGGCGATGTGGGAGGAGGCCACCCGCGAGGTCTGCAACATGATGGTCTCGGAGCCCTACGGGGGCTTCGAGGGCGAGTTCTTCTCGATGCCGGCGCGCAACGTCGTGCCCAAGCCTGTGCAAAGGCCGCACCCTCCGTTGTGGGTCGCGGCGTCTCGTCGCGAGACCACGATGGTCGCCGCCCGCCTCGGGATGGCCTCGCTCGGTTTCGGCTTCGAGACCCCCGACGAGCTCGGCGAGCGCTGCGAGGAGTACTGGCGCCTGGTCCAAGAGGAGTGCTTCCCGATCGGCCACGCGATCAACCCCGGGCTCGCGGTGCTCTCGACCTTCATGGCGGCCGAGACCGACGAGGAGGCCGTCCGGCGCAGCGCGAACGGTCCGGGGTTCTTCGCCTACTCCCTCGGCTACTACTACAGCCCGGTGACCGGAGCCGCCCATCAGCCCGGGAAGGTCAACATCTACGACCGCTTCAACGCCCTGCCGAGCGAGCAGCGCGACGGGCGCGGACCGCTGGTGGCGGCCCGGCTCATGTCGCGCGAGGAGATCGCCGCCGAGGAGCCCACCGACGAGGTGCAGCGTGCGCTCTTCCGGGCGGCCCGCAGCGGCCAGGCGATCGGCACCACCGACACGATCGCCAAGAACATCAAGGCCTACGAGGACCACCACCTCGACGTACTCGTCCTCGTCGCCCAGTGCGGCGATCGCAAGCACGAGCACATCATGGAGTCCATCGAGCGGTTCGGGACCGAGGTGCTGCCAGAGTTCAAGGAGCGCCACGAGTCCGAGCACCGCCCGTGGCGGGAGAAGCGGCTGAGCGCCGTCGACCTCCCGGTCAACTCCTCGATCTGAGCCCATGACTCGGGCCGAGAAGATCAACGACCCCGAGCTGCGCTCGAGGGTGATCGATGCCTACGGGCGGATGCGGGGCGGCGACCCGAGCGGTGCCGTGCGCCTCCTCGCCGACAGCTTCATCGACACCCTGCGGGTGCACCCCGAGCTGCTCGAGCTGACGACGACCGTGCGCGGGCGGCCGTTCCCCATCGTCGCTCGATGGCCCAGCTTCGGGGCGAACCTCGTCTTCGACCCCGACGCCGGGGACCCGCCGCGGATCGACTTCGTCCGGGATCGCTTCGCTCTGAGCGAGGCGCTCACCTACTTCGAGTTCCTGGTCGACCTCGCCCTCGACCAGGGCTTGTGACGCCCTCCGGGCCGCATCGGCCGAACGAGGCCCGCACCACCAGGGGCACGCTCATCGGATCGTCCGAGCGCGGTCTGGTCGTGTTCCGGGGGATCCGCTACGCGCAGCCGCCGGTCGGCGAGCGGCGCTTCTTGCCGCCGGTGCCGGTGGGCCCCTGGGAGGGGGCCGTCGCGGCGGGTGAGTTCGGGCCCGCCTGTCCCCAGGGGCTCGGAGCGGCCGACCCGCCCGGTGGCCGGCCGCGCCCTCCGGTGTTCGGGGGTCTCTTCGGCCCCGGCCTCTACGGCATGGACGAGGACTGCCTGCATCTGAACGTGTGGACACCGGCCTGCGACGGTGCCAAGCGGCCGGTCCTCGTCTTCGTGCACGGGGGCGCGTTTCGTCTGGGCACGAGCACCGCGCCCAGCTATGACGGCGCAGCGTTGTGCGCCAACGGTGACGTCGTGATCGTCACGGTCAACTACCGGGTCGGTGCCCTGGGCTTCATGCACCTGCCCGAGCTCGGCGCCGTCAACCTCGGGCTGCTCGACCAGGTGGCGGCGCTCGAATGGGTGGCGGCCGAGATCGAGCGCTTCGGGGGCGATCCCGATGCGGTGACGCTGTTCGGCGAGTCGGCCGGCGCCAAGAGCATCGAGTGCCTGCTCGCGATGCCCGCAGCCCGGGGGCTGTTCCGCGCCGCGATCTTGCAGAGCACCTACGACCCGGTCATGGAGGCCGATGCTGCGCACGAGTTCGCCACCTCGGTCGCCAAGGCAGCGGGCGTCGGCGGTGACCCCGAAGCGCTGCGCACCCTGGGCACGCCCGAGCTGCTGGCCGCGGTCAGCGAGGCGCAGATGCGATCGGGGCCGAGCTCCTGGGGCGGGAACATCGGCCCGGTCGTCGACGGCGCCGTCGTGCCCGTAGCGCCGATCGCCGCGCTGCGCGCTGGCACGGCCGCGCAGGTGCCCTTGATTGTCGGCACCAACCTGGACGAGGCCAGGTTGTTCGGAGCCATCGGGCCCGGGGGCCTCGCCGTCGACGAGGCGGCCCTCGCCGAGCGGCTCGAGGCGGTGCTCGCCGGCGCCGCTCGGCGCTCGGGCGAGGAGGTGGCAAAGGCCTACGGAACGTTCCGTGCCGCGCGCGGGCAGGGCACCTCGCCGAGCGACGTGCTCTTCGCCGTCCAGACCGACCGCATGTTCCGCCAGCACTCCATCGCTCTGGCCGAGGCGCACGCGTCGCAGCACAACGATGTCTGGATGTTCCTGTTCACCTGGCCATCACCCAGCCAAGGGGGCGCGCTCGGTGCATGCCACGCCCTCGAGCTGCCCTTCGTCTTTGGGACCCTCGACGGTCCGACGGCCGAGCTCACGGGCACCGACGGCGCCGCCCGGAGGCTGTCGGCCACGATCCAGGCGGCCTGGCTCGGGTTCGCGCGTTCGGGAGCTCCCCCGGGCGACATCGAGTGGCCGCGCCACGACGCGGCTCGCCGGGCGACGCTCGAGCTGGGCAAGACCGTGGCGGTCCTCGAGGCTCCCGAGGAGAGCGAGCGTCGGTTCTGGCGCGACGAGGGTGCGATCACCCCATAGACCTCCGAACCGGAGGCCCCGCTGAGCACCGGGCGCCTTCGCCGGTCGCCACGACGAGGAGGGTGACGGCTCCTCAGGCGAAGGGCGCTGCGGCATCGGGCTCGATCCCGAATCGCTCCATCGCCCTGGTCACCTCGTCGGCACTCGCCCGCCCCAAGGCGCACAGCGCGGACAGCACCGCAACCACGACGTGACCGGTGTCGATCTCGAAGTACCGACGGAGCGCCGGGCGCGCGTCGGAACGGCCGAAGCCGTCGGTGCCGAGCGAGGTGAAGGGTCGCCGCACCCAGCGCGCCACCTGATCCGGCACGGCGCGCATGTACTCGGTGACCGCAACGACCGGCCACTCGGCGTCGCCGAGCTCGGCCGTGACCGTCGGGACGTGCCGCTCGGCCGAGGGATGGAGACGGTTCCACCGCTCGGCCGCGATCGCCTCGGAGCGCAGCGTCGACCACGAGGTGACCGACCAGGTGTCGCACCCCACGCCCCAGTCCTCGGCGAGCAGCCGGCGCGCCTGCTCGGCGGCCTGCCACATGGTTCCCGAGAAGCAGATCGACGCGCGGCGCTCGAGGCGCTCGTCTCGCGGGCTGAACCGGTACATGCCACGGAGGACGCCCTCTTTGATGGCGTCTCCCGCGTCGCCCTCGGGGAGCGTGGGCATCGCGTAGTTCTCGTTGTACAGCGTGATGTAGAAGAAGTGGTCGTCGGCGTCCGGCCCCACCGTCTTTGCGACGGCCTCCTCGACGATGACCGCCAGCTCGTACGCGAAGGCGGGGTCATAGATGCGGGCGGCCGGGTTCGTCGATGCGATGAGCGGCGACTGACCGTCGTCGTGCTGGAGACCCTCGCCCTGGAGCGCGGTCCGCCCCGCCGTGCAGCCGGCCAGGATGCCGCGGCCGCGCATGTCGCCCAGCGCCCACGCGAGGTCCCCGACGCGCTGGAACCCGAACATCGAATAGAAGAGGTAGACGGGCAGCATCGGCTTCGCCCACGTCGCGTACGACGTCGAGAGTGCGATGAAGCTTGCGAGGGCCCCGGCCTCGGTGATGCCCTCCTGGAGGAGCTGGCCCGAGGAGCTCTCGGCGTAGCGAAGGGGGAGGTCGGCGTCGACCGGGACGTAGCGCTGCCCACCGGGGGCGTAGATCTTGGACTCGGCGATGATCGACTCGAGCCCGAAGGTCCTGGCCTCGTCGGCCACGATGGGCGCGACGAGCGGTCCGAGCTCGGGGTCCCGGACGAGGTTCCGAAGGAGCCGGGCGAAGGCCATCGTCGTGGACACCGCCTGCCCGCCGGAACCGGCGAGCAGGTCCGCATAGACCTTGGGGTCGGGGAGCACCGGCCTGCTCGGCCGGACCACGCGCGAGGGGACGGGCCCGTTCAGCACCGAGCGCCGCGCCATCAGGTACTGGTGGGCGTCGGAGCCCTCGGGCGGCCTGTAGTAGGGGGGGAGATCCGCCTCGAGCAGGTCGTCGGGGATCTCCTCGGCGAGATACAGCCGATCGCGCAGCGCCAGCAGTTGGGCCTTGGTCATCTTCTTGATCTGGTGGGTCGCGTTGCGGGCCTCGATCTGTGGTCCGAGCGTCCACCCCTTGATGGTCTTGGCCAAGATGACCGTCGGCGCGCCGTCATATTCGGTCGCGAGCTTGTAGGCCGCATACAGCTTGCGGTAGTCGTGCCCGCCTCGGGGCAGGTTGCGCAGGTCGTCGTCGCTCAGGTGCTCGACGAGACGGCGCAGGCGGGGATCGGGCCCAAAGAAGTGCTCGCGGATGTAGGCACCCGACTCGGTCGCGTACTTCTGGAACTCGCCGTCGACGGTCGTGTTCATGCGGTCGAGGAGCACGCCGTCGATGTCGCGGGCGAGCAGCTCGTCCCAGCGAGACCCCCAGATCACCTTGACGACGTTCCATCCGGCACCCCGGAAGACCGCCTCGAGCTCCTGGATGATCTTGCCGTTCCCGCGCACCGGCCCGTCGAGGCGCTGCAGGTTGCAGTTCACGACGAAGATGAGGTTGTCCAGGTGCTCGCGTCCGGCCACCCCGAGCGCGCCGATCGCCTCGGGCTCGTCCATCTCGCCGTCGCCCACGAAGCACCACACACGGCTCTCGCTCGTGTCGACGAGCTGACGGTGGTGGAGGTAGCGGTTGATGTGGGCCTGGTAGATCGCGGCGATCGGGCCGAGGCCCATGGAGACCGTCGGGAATTCCCAGAAGTCGGGGAGCGAGCGGGGGTGCGGGTAGCTCGGCAGCCCGTTTCCCCCCACCTCGTGGCGGTAGTTGTCGAGCTGCGTCTCGCTCAGGCGGCCCTCGACATAGGCCCGGGCGTAGATCCCCGGGGACGCATGTCCCTGGAAGAACACCTGATCGCCGGGGAGCCCGGTGTCCTTGCCGTGGAAGAAGTGGTTGAAGCCGACCTCGTAGAGCGACGCCGAGCTCGCAAAGGTGGACAGATGCCCGCCGATGCCCTCGGTGCGGGCATTGGCCCGGGTCACCATCACCGCTGCGTTCCACCGGATGAAGGCGCGGATGCGGCGCTCCATGTGCTCGTCACCGGGGAACCACGGCTCCTCGGTCGCCGGGATCGTGTTCACGTAGGGGGTGGACACGGTGGCCGGGAACCCGACCTGAAGGCTCCGTGCACGCTCGAGCAGCTTCATGAGCAGGTAGCGGCCTCGCGTCCGTCCCCGCGACTCGACGACGGCGTCGAAGGAGCTCAGCCACTCGTCGGTCTCGCCGGGGTCGATGTCGGGGATCTGGTGCGAGACGCCGTCGAAGAGCATGACTCCATGTTCGCGCCCAGAGCGCGTCGTTCGGACCACGCCGGTTCGCGGCGCACTATCGGGGCTCGTCGAGCGACGGTGCTCGCGCCGATCGCACCGTGCGATCAGCGCCCGTCGGGCGGGTGCCCGGCACCGTCTTGGTCAGGTAGTACACATGACGAGATGCCCCAGCAGCCGCCCTCGCTCGTCGTCTACACGGACGGATCGTGTCTCGGGAACCCCGGGCCGGGCGGCTGGGCGTGGGCGGTGCCCGACGGCGAGCACGACTCGGGGGGCGAGGCCCGGACGACGAACCAGCGCATGGAGATCACCGCCGTGCTCCGCGCGCTCGGTGCCCTCGAGCACCCGGGGCCCATCCTCGTCATGAGCGACTCCACCTACGTGGTGAAGTGCTTCCAGGACCGCTGGTGGCAGGGGTGGCTCCGCCGGGGCTGGCGCAACGCGGCAGGCAAGCCCGTGGCCAACCGGGACCTCTGGGAGCCCCTCATGGCGCTCGCGCTGGCGCCCGAGCGCGAGGTCGTCTTCCAATGGGTGAAGGGCCACAGCGGGGACCGGTGGAACGACTTCGTCGACGAGCTCGCGCTCGGCGCTGCGATGGAGGCGAGGGGGTCCTGAAGGGCCGCGGGTGGTGGGGGGATGATCCCTGCCATACCATCGGCTGGCATGGACATCACCAACTCCTCTGCCATCGTCACCGGCGGCGCGTCGGGGCTCGGGGCGGCCTCGTGCCGGGCGCTCGCCGAGCGCGGCGCCCGCGTCATCGTCTTTGACCGCAACGAGGACGGGGCCAAGCAGGTCGCCGCCGAGATCGGGGGGGAGTACGTCGGCGGCGACGTCACGAACCCCGACGACTGCCAGCGGGCGGTCGACCTCGCCGCCGAGGGGGGCTCCCTCAGGATCGCCGTCAACTGCGCCGGCACCGGCTGGGCCGAACGCGTGATCAACCGCAGTGGCGAGCCGCACAGCGCGCAGGGCTTCGAGTTCATCCTTCGCCTGAACGTGATCGGGACCTTCAACGTCATGACCAGGGCCGCCGCTGCGATCGCCAAGACCGAGGCGGGGGAGGACGGCGAACGCGGCGTCATCGTCAACACGGCCTCGGTCGCCGCCTTCGACGGGCAGATCGGCCAGCTCGCCTACTCGGCATCGAAGGGCGCCGTCGTCGGCATGACCCTGCCGGCGGCCCGTGACCTGTCGATCGTGGGCATCCGCGTCGTGACCATCGCCCCCGGGCTCTTCGACACCCCGCTGCTCGCGAGCCTGCCCGAGGACCAGCGCCGTGCGCTCGGCGAGTCGGTGCTCTTCCCCAAGGTCCTCGGGATGCCCTCCCAGTACGGGCAGCTCGTCGTCTCGATCGCCGAGAACCGCTACCTGAACGGCGAGGTCATCCGGCTCGACGGCGGCATCCGGATGCCGCCGCGCTGAGCGGCCCCGCGATGCGGTTCCAGGAGATCGGCGGGGTCAGGCTCTCGGTCGTGGGCCTCGGCACCTGGCAGTTCGGGTCGCGCGAGTGGGGCTACGGCGCCTCGTATGCGACGGGGGTCGCGCCCGAGCTCGTGCGGCGATCCCTCGAGCTCGGGGTCAACCTGTTCGACACGGCCGAAGCCTACGGCTTCGGGCGCTCGGAGCGGATCCTCGGAGAGGCCCTGGCGGGACACCGCGACGAGGCGTTCATCGCGACGAAGCTTTTCCCGCTCGTTCCCGTGGACCCGATCGTGACCCGACGGGCACGGCTCAGCGCCGGCCGCCTCGGGGTCGACGTGATCGATCTCTATCAGGTGCACTGGCCGAACCCCCTCGTGCCCCTCGCAGCGACCATGGGCCCACTCGGGCGCCTGCAGCGCGAGGGCGTCGTCCGCCACATCGGGGTGTCGAACTTCCCCCTCGCCCGCTGGAGGCAGGCCGAGGGGCTCCTCGGGGGGCCGGTCCTCTCCAACCAGGTCCGCTACAACCTGATCGACCGCCGCATCGAGCGAGACGTCCTGCCCTTCGCGCAGACACAGGGGCGTCTCGTGATCGCCTACAGCCCCCTCCAGCAGGGCCTCTTGTCCGCCCGCTACGGCGTCGGGAACATCCCCAAGGGGTTGCGCGCCACCACCTCGGACTTCCTCCCGGAGAACCTCGAGCGCATCGAGCCGCTCCTCGGCGTCCTGCGGCGGGTGGCCGAGGCCCACGCCGCGACGCCTTCGCAGGTGTCGCTGGCCTGGCTGCTGCGGCGGCCCAACGTCGTCGTCATCCCTGGGGCCTCGTCGCTCGCCCAGGCGGAGTCGAACGTAGAGGCCGCCGACCTCGAGCTCACCGACGCCGAGGATGAGGAGCTGACCGCTGCGTCCGACGCCTATCGGCCGGTGCGGGGCGCGCAGGCGGTGGCGCCCCTCGCCAAGGGGGTCGCCGACCGCCTCGCAGCGCGGGTCCGTGGCATCGCCCGCGGCCTGCGCGCGTAGTGCGCATCAGCAGAACGAGCTGGTCGACACCGGTAGGGTGGGAGCTGCGAGCGACCCTGGCGGGTTGCTCGAGGTGTTGGGTCGGCCCAGGGGATGGGTTGGCCCGCCCGGGGAGGGGCGGACCAGACGCGCGACGGAGGAGCTGACGAGGTGACGACCACGGGGACCGAGTTCGATGTGGTCGTCATCGGCGGCGGCCCCGGCGGCTACGCGACGGCCCTCTACGGCGCCTCGGCCGGCCTCTCGGTGGCCATCGTCGAGCGCGACAAGGTCGGTGGCACCTGCCTGCACCGGGGCTGCGTCCCGGCCAAGGAGTTCCTCGAGACCGCTTCGGTGTACCGCACCATCGGGGGCTCCTCGGAGTTCGGGATCACCTCGGGCGACCCCGTGATCGACTTCGCGGTCAGCCAGGCCCGCAAGAACGCCGTCGTCGACCGGCTCTTCAGGGGCCTTTCGGGGCTGTTGAAGGGCCGGAAGGTCACGGTGCTCTCCGGCACTGGGACCTTGATGCCCGGACGCCGGGTCCGCGTGATCGACGGCCCGGACGCCGGGGCCGAGATCATGGGGCACGCGGTCGTGCTGGCGTCGGGATCGGTGCCCCGGACGCTCCCGGGGCTGCCCGTCGACGGCACGAACGTGGTCACCTCCGACGAGTTCTTGGACCTCGAATCGCTGCCCGGGAGCGTGGCGGTCATCGGCGGCGGCGCGATCGGCTGTGAGTTCGCCTCGCTCCTCTCGGATCTCGGTGCGCGGGTGACGCTCGTCGAGGCGCTCGACGCCATCTTGTCGGGTTGCGACGCCGAGATCGCCGCCCTCGTCCACCGTTCGTTCCGCAGGCGCGGGATCGACGTGCACACCGGCGCGCAGGTGAAGGGCTTCGTCCAGCGTCCGAGCGGGCTCGGCGGGGTCCTGCACCTGGGCGACGGGCCCGAGATCGACGTCGACATGGTCGTGGTTTCCGTGGGGCGACGGGCCCGAACCGAGGACCTCGTCGGCGAGGGAACCGCGGTCGTGATCGACGAGCGCGGCTTCGTCGTCGCCGATGGCCTCCAGCGCACCCATGAGCCCAACGTGTGGGCCGTCGGCGACGTCGTGGCCGGGACGCCGCAGCTCGCACACGTCGGCTTCGCCGAGGCCATCGTGGCGGTACACGGGATCCTCGGCGAGCCCGTCGCCCCCGTCGACTACGAGCGCGTGCCGTGGGCCATCTACTGCCATCCCGAGGTGGCGTTCGCCGGGCTCACCGAGGACCAGGCGAAGTCCAAGGGCTTCGACGTGGTGACGAAGAAGGACCCCTTCGGGGGCAACAGCCGGGCGCAGATCATCGGCGACACCGAGGGCATGGTGAAGGTCGTGGTGGAGCGGCGGGCCGACGGGACCGAGGGCCGGATCCTCGGCGTGCACATGGTCGGTCCGTGGGTCACCGAGCAGCTCGGCGCCGGCTACCTCGCAGTCAACTGGGAGGCCACGCCGAGCGAGGTCGCGCAGTTCATCCAGCCGCACCCCTCACTATCGGAGACCTTCGGCGAGACGGTGCTGGCACTGACCGGAAGGGGACTCCACGTTGGCTGACGTGATGATGCCGCAACTCGGCGAGACGGTGACCGAGGGCACGATCACCCGATGGATGAAGGCCGTCGGAGAGCACGTCGATCGCGACGAGCCGCTCTTCGAGGTGTCCACGGACAAGGTGGACACCGAGGTCCCCTCGCCCGCGGCCGGCGTCCTCACCGAGATCGTGGTCCAAGAGGGTGAGACCGTCGACGTGGGCACCCGTCTCGCGGTGATCGGCGAAGGCCAGGCACCGGCGGCCGAGCCGGCAGC
>DAHUZM010000094.1 GCA_027306525.1 Acidimicrobiaceae bacterium | reverse complement strand
CCCGGGACGTGGCCCGGGTCAGGAGCGTCCGCGACGAGCCAGGCCTCATAGCCTTGTGCTCCCTCGAACGCACCCGAAAACTCCCCGAACACCACGATCTGCTTGAGCGGGTCGAGCGAGTCGCGCACCGCTGCCATGGCTGGCGCGAACTCCGCATCGAGGACGAGCACGCTCGCACCCGAGTCGTTCACGATGAACGCCATCTCGCTCGGGCTCAGGCGCCAGTTGACCGCGACGAGCACGGAGCCGAGCTTGGCTGCGCCGAACAACAGCTCGAAGTACTCGCGACCGTTCTTGCCGATGAAGGCCACCCGGTCGTCGACCCCGAGCCCGGTTGCCCCGAGCGCGCCGGCGGCCCGGTTCGACCGGTCGTCGAGCTCCTCCCAGTCGATCACCCGATCACCCCAGGTGATCGCAGGGGCGCTCGGTCGCTCGTCGGCGTGCCGACGCACGATCTCGGCCAGTCCCCAGCGCGTCTCGGTCATGGTCTCCCCCAGCCCCTCGCCCGAGCTCCCGGGCCCGTCCAGCCCCGCACCCTAGGACCGCCGGCCCGAGGGCGCTCGGCCGTCTCGGTAGGGTCGGATCGTGGGCGTCGAGTCGCACTGGCAGGCCTGGCACCGCGCCTATGAGGATCCCGACTCCTCCCTCAGCCGCCGACTCGCCGTCGTGACACGGCACCTCGTCACCGCGATCCACGAGGCACCCGAGGGCCCGGTCAGGCTGATCAGCATGTGCGCGGGCCAGGGCCGCGACGTGCTCGGCGCGTTGCACGATCATCCTCGACGGCTCGAGGTGCAGGCACGCCTGGTCGAGCTCGATCCCCTGCTCGCGGCCCACGGGCGAGCGGCGGCGCTCGCGGCCGACCTGCGCGGCGTCGACGTGGTGACCGGCGACGCGTCGAACACGTCTGCCTACGCGGACATGGTGCCGGCCAACGTGATCGTCGCCTGCGGCATCTTCGGCAACATCGCGCCCGAAGCGATCCGCGACACGGTGCTCGAGCTCCGGCGCTTGAGCGCCCGAGGAGCGGTGGTCATCTGGACCCGGCACCGGCGGCCCCCGGACCTGACCGGCTCGATCAGAATGTGGTTCGCCGACGCCGGGTTCGCCGAGGTCGTGTTCGAGGTCGACCGGGGAGGCGGGTCCTTCGGCATCGGGGTGCATCGACTGGCGGCCGCTCCCCTGCCACTGCGCCCTGGTCGCGTCATGTTCGCATTCGCCCCGGACGGCGCCGACGCGCATCTGCCGGGGTCCTTCGAGGCCTAGCACAGCCACGTAAAGTGACTATCCATCACCCTACGTAGCGAAACCTGGCAGGATTCCCCCCTCGGTCGGTTTGGGGACGGAGGACCGTCATGCTCGACACGAAGAGGCTCGCGACCGGGTTCGCCCTGGGTGCGCTGCTCGCTGGGCTCCTCCCCGGCACGGTCGCCGGGGCGGGCCAACGCCCGGGCACGGAGCTCGGATCGCCGGCCAGCATCACCAAGACGTTGAACATCACCCCGCACGACCTGCACCTGATCGAGGCCGGGCTCGCGATCGTCGTGCTGCTGGCGATCGTCCTCGTCCTGCGGATCCGCCGCCGGCGGCGTGCGGACCGGGTCACGCGGCCCAGGGCCGACACCCACACCTTCCCGTCGACCAACGAAGCGTGGCGGGGGTCGGGGCTCGTCGAGGATTCGACGAGCCGACTCCCCGCATTTCAGGCCGGCGAGCTGCTCAGGCCGACGATCCCCCCCGGCTGGCACCCCCTGCAGGGTGACCCGTCGAAGCTCCGCTACTGGGACGGGTCGCGCTGGACGGCCCAGCTCGAGTGGGACGGTCGCCAGTGGGTCGACGCCGAGGTGGCACGCGTCTGAAGCGTCCAATGCGACCCCGTCACGCCAGGCGGTAGGTTCGTCGCCGTGGTTGGCGCCCGCTCGGATGCTTCCCTCGAGGAGGACCAGCGGGCCGATGACCGTCGGCGGGCACCCGAGTACGACGAGTGCTGGCAGCGCCCGGGGCGCGACGACCTCGGAGGCGACGATCGCCGCGAGTGCGAGGAGCAGGTCGCGGTGCTCGAGGCCGCGCTCGATGCCTCCGGCGCGAGCGGCGAGGTGCGCGAGCTCGCCGGTGGGACCTTGTGGTGGTCCGAGCGGCTGGCACGCACGGCCGACCCGACCGTCGTCGATGCGTCCCCCGAGACCCTCGCCCTCAACGCATCACGCCTCGGGTCGACGAGCCACCTCCGCTACGTCGGGGCCGATCTCTTCGAGTGGGAGCCGGCGCTGGACGACGACGCGGCGTGCTCCTCGTTCTGGCTCTCCCATGAGCCGCGCCAGCACCTCGACGCGTTCTGGGAGTCGGTCGAACGCCGCCTGCGCCCGGGTGGCCGCGCCGTTCTGATCGCCGGCCGCGTCTCGTGCGGGCGCGCGGTCGTCGAGCCCAGCGGCGCGCGCCAAGCGGAGGGACACGATGTGCGGCATCGGACGCGCGACGACGGCTCTGCGCACCGTCTCATCAAGGTCCTCTCCCAACTGGGCGCCCTCGGCGCGCTGCTCGGAGCCCGAGGCTGGCAGAGCCGCATCGAAGGCACAGCGCCGTTCGTCTTCGGCTGGGCGTCGCCCGGTGGTTGAGGACCTCGTCGATCCGAGGCGCGAGGAGCCTGCGCCCATCCAGATCGAGCGCGACATGCTCGAATCGTGGCTCGAGTTCCACCGGGCAACGCTGCTGTTGAAGTGTGAGGGACTCGACGACGCGGCGCGCAAGCGGCGGCCCGTCGTGACCTCGAAGCTCTCGCTCCACGGCTTGGTTCGCCACATGGCCGAGGTGGAGCGGGGCTGGTTCCAGCGAACCCTGCTGTCACGGCCTGAGATCCCCCGGATCTGGAGGGACCCGGCGGTCGACGACAGCGAGCTCACGCCGCTCGACCACGCGGACTGGGACTCGGACCTCGCCGCATGGCAGGCCGAGTGCGAGGCCAGCCGCAAGACGGCCCGGATGCACTCGCTCGACGACACCGGCCGCCGGCGGGGCGTCGCGTACTCGCTGCGCTGGATCTACGTGCACATGATCGAGGAGTACGCCCGCCACAACGGCCACGCGGACCTCATCCGCGAGATGGTCGACGGGGCGGTGGGCTGGTAATCAGCCCGCCGCGGAGGCCAGCGCGACCTCGTCGACGGGCCCGGCGTTGTCGTTCTTGCCCCGCAGACCCGCGAGCACGGCCGACAGCGCGGCCATCACCCCCAAGAAGACGGCGGCGCGCTCGAAGCCGCCGCCGATGTGCGAGGACGCACCGGCGACCGATCCGAAAACGAGCCCGGTGAGCGCGAGCCCGAGCGAGGTGCCGAGGCCACGGGTCATGTTGAGCACGCCGCTCGCCAGCCCGGCATGTTCGCGGGGCGCGGAGCCCATGATGGCCGCGTTGTTCGCCGGCGTGAAGAGGCCCTGGCCGGCTCCGACCAGTGCGAGGAGGGCCGCCAGCAGGACGACCCCCGGGCGCAACACGGCCGCGAGGAAGAGTCCGGCGGCACTCATCGCAGCGCCGAGCACGGTGACGGCCCGCACCTCGATGTGATCGGCGAGTCGGCCGGCGAAGGGCGCGACGACCCCGAGCGTGAGGGGAAGCGCGCTCAGCACGAGGCCGGCCTCGCTCGCGCTCACACCCCTGCCGCGCTCGAGGAAATAGGGGACGGCGAACATCGTCCCGAACAGGACCAGATACGAGAGCATCCCGCTCAGGACCCCGGCCGTGAAGGCGAGCCGGCGGAAGAGCGACGGCTCGACCATCGGCGCGTCGACCCGCCGCTCGCGGCGCACGAAGGCCACCGCGAGCAGCGCCGCGACCACGAGCGGGATGAGGGAGGCGGGTGAGATCCAGCCCCATTCCTTGGCGAAGGTCACGACGACGAGGATCGCCGAGACGGCCGGCACGAACATGGCGAGGCCCGGCCAGTCGTAGCGGACGCGAGCCTGCAACTCGCGACTTCTCGGGACGAGCACCCATGCGGCCGCCGATCCGATGATCCCGGCCGGGACGTTCACGAGGAAGATCAACCTCCACCCGCCGGCGGCGAGGAGGAACCCGCCGACGGTCGGCCCGAGCGCCAGGCCGAGCGCCTGGGCGGCGCCCTGGATGCCGATCCCGCGCACGAGGCGGTTGGGGGGCATCGCCAGATAGATGATCGCCACGCTGTTGGCCTGCAGCATCACCGCGCCGAGCCCCTGGAGCACGCGGAACACGTCGAGCAACACGAGGTTTGGGGCCACCGCGCACAGGCCGGAGCCGACGATGAAGATGAGAAAGCCGTAGGTGTAGAGCAGCTTGCGCCCCACCATGTCCGCCAGGCGGCCGACGGCCGTCACCCCGGCCACCAGGACGATCAGGTAGCTCAGCCCGACCCAGGTGACCGCCCCGACGGTCGCCCCGAAGACCCGTTCGAGGGTCGGGAAAGCGACCGTGACGATGCTCGCATCGAGCTGGCCCATGAAGGCGCCGATGCACACCGCGCCGAGCGCGTAGTAGTGCGCATTGGGCCGGCCCCGGACCCACGACGGACGGGCGGGTTCTGCCAGCAGCCGACCGGGTGACACGTCCCATGGTGCCTCATGCGGTTCAAAAAGTCAAAGAAGTAGAATCTCTGTAGTGCATAAGCAATCCCATATGGACAGCCGCCGACTCGACATCTTCCTCGCCGTGGTCGAGGAGGGCGGATTCACCGCAGCGGGCGCCGCCCTCTCCATGTCGCAGCCTGCGGTCTCCCAAGCCATCCGGGAGCTCGAGGCCGATCTCGGCGCGACCCTGTTCCACCGCATCGGACGTGGCGTGCAGCTGACCCCGGCCGGCGAGGCCCTCGTCCTCCCGGCTCGCCAGGCGCGCCACGATCTGCGGACCGGCCGGCGCGCGGTCGAGCAGGTGGCGGGGCTGGCCGGCGGCCGGCTCGATCTCGCATGCCTCCCGACGCTGGCTGCGGCGCCGCTCGCCCCCCTGGTCGGGGCGTTCCGCGCCGACCATCCGGGGGTGACCATCACGCTCTCGGACCCCGGGGACCCCGAAGACCTGCTCGATCTGGGGCGCTCCGGCGCGTCGGAGGTCGGCCTCATCGAGCCCGAGCGGGCCGAGGGGCTGGTGACCGTGCCCCTCGGCCGCCAGGACTTCCTCGTGGTCCTGCCGCCCGGCTCGCAGGCCGAGTCGCCCTTCAGGCTCCGGGACCTCGAGGCGCTCCCACTCGTCGCGACGCCCCCCGGCAGCTCGACGAGGCGGCTGCTCGACGACGCCCTGGCTCGGTCGTCAGCCACGGCCACCGTCGCCGTGGAGGCGTCCCAGCGCGAGGCCCTCCTGCCGCTCATCGTGGCCGGGGCCGGGGCCGGGCTCCTGCCCCGGCCCCTCGCCGAGGTGGCACGCGCGCTCGGGTGCGTCGTCGCCGAGCCCCAGCCTCGGGTCTCGAGGTCCATCGCGCTGGTGCACCGCAGCGGACCGCTCACCCCGGCTGCGGCGCGCTTCGTCGAGCTGGCGGTCGAACGGGCCGGGCCGGAAACTCCTTAGGTACTCGAATAGTTCGACCGG
Source organism: Acidimicrobiaceae bacterium (assembly GCA_027306525.1). GTDB lineage: Bacteria > Actinomycetota > Acidimicrobiia > Acidimicrobiales > RAAP-2 > Palsa-461. Next base: position 3,260 of record DAHUZM010000094.1, on the reverse strand, counting down.
CTACAGTTCAGGCCCGGGATGCGATCGATCGCCCACGACCGGATGCCATCGGCAACGAGCGCCCCGCAGGGGGCGTCGCTCGAACCGGCGCCCAAGGCCACGGGCACCCGGCCGCTCCCGGCTGACGCCGGCGGCTGGATCAAGCGGCTCTCGCCGCTGTGGTGGTCCCACCGACACGTCGTCGCGCTCGCGCTCGTCGCCTCGGTCGTGTCCTCCGCGACCCTGGCGGTCTCCCCGTACCTCCAGAAGATCGTCATCGACGGGGCGATCCTGCACAACACGTACCGGATCGGCCCGCTGCTCGCGATCATGGCCGGGGTCTTCGTGCTGCAGTTCGCGTTCAGCGGGCTCCGGCGCTTCTCGGCCGGCCGGGTCAGCTGGGACATCGACTACGACCTGCGCACCACGGTCTTCGGCCACCTCCAGGGACTCGACTTTGCCCGTCACGACGAGCTGCAGACCGGTCAGCTCGTCTCGAGGACGAACTCGGACCTCGTGCTCATCCGCTCGCTCTTGGCCCAGCTCCCCCTCGTGCTCGCAAACGTCTTGCAGTTCCTTCTGGCAGCCGCCCTCATGATCCACCTGTCGCTCCTGCTCACCGCGGTGGTCGTCCCCCTCATGCCCCTCATGTTCGTGCTCGCCTTCCGCATGCGACGTGTCGTGTACCCCTCGAGCTGGGAGATGCAGGCCCGCATGGCCGAGATGGTCGGGGCGGTCGACGACGCCGTGAGCGGCGTGCGAGTGGTGAAGGGCTTCGGTCAAGAAGAACGCGAGCTCTCGCGCGTCGGCCACGCACTGGAGGTGCTGTACGGCTCGCGCATGCGCAACTGGCGCCTCCGGTCCCGGCGGACCTCGACGCTGCAGACGGTGCCCGCGCTCGGCCAGGTGGCCGTGCTCGCCCTCGGGGGCTGGCTCGTCTTCGAGGGCCGGCTGTCGGTCGGGACCCTCGTCGCGTTCTTCGCCTATCTGACCCAGCTCGTCGCGCCGGCACGCCAGATGGCCGGCGTCCTCGTCGTCGCCCAACAGGCCCGGGCCGGCGCCGAGCGCGTCCTCGAGCTCCTCGACTCGTTGCCCGACGTGACCGAGCGGCACGAGGCGATCGAGTTGTCCTCGATCGCCGGCGCGGTCGCGCTCCGCGACGTCTCGTTCGGCTACCTGCGCTCCGAGCCCGTGCTCGACGGCTTCGACCTCGAGGTTGCCCCGGGCGAGACGGTCGCGTTGGTCGGGACGTCGGGATCCGGTAAGTCGACCGTCGGTCTCCTCCTCCCCCGTTTCTATGACGTCCAGAGGGGCTCGGTCACGATCGACGGGATCGACGTGCGAGAGGTGACCTTCGATTCTCTCCGTCGGCAGATCGGGGTGGTCTTCGAGGACGCCTTCTTGTTCTCCGACACCGTGCGAGCGAACATCGCCTACGGACGGCCGGATGCAACGGACGTCGAGGTGGAGGCGGCGGCGCGCGCCGCCGAGGCGCACTCGTTCATCATGGCGCTGCCTGACGGCTACGACACGATCGTCGGCGAGCGGGGCCTGCTCCTCTCGGGCGGCCAACGCCAACGCCTCACCCTCGCGAGGGCCCTCATCACCGACCCCCGCGTCCTGCTCCTCGACGACGCGACGTCCTCGGTCGACAGTCGGATCGAAGAGGAGATCCACGCGACGCTTCGCCGCCTCATGGTCGGGCGCACCACGATCCTCGTGGCCCACCGGCGCTCCACTCTTCGACTCGCGGACCGCATCGTGGTCCTCGAGGACGGCACGGCCGTGGACTCGGGGACCCACGAGGAGCTGCTCGGACGGTGCGCGCTGTATCGGGACCTGCTGTCGGGCCCCGGTGACGACGCCGAGGGCGAGGGAATCGAGCCGAGCCGGCCCGACACCAAGGGCCCCTCGCGCACCGCAGCGGCCTGGGCCCAAAAAGAGGGCGAGCGGCGCACGCTGCACCCCGGCACCGGGCTGGCCGTCGGCGCGGGCCGGGGCATGGGCGGCGGCACGGGCGGCGGCATGCGGGCGGGCCTCAGCGCTCCGCCAACTCCCGAGCTCATGGAGGCGATCGGCGCGCTGCCCCCGGCGCTCGACGAGCCCGGTCCCGAGCTCGCGCTCGAGAACACCCGGCTCCACCAGCCCTTCCGGTTCGTGTCGTTCCTTCGACCGTTCCTGCCTCAGCTCGCGGTCGGTGTGGGGTTGGTCGTGATCGACGCGGCGGCGGGGCTCGTCGGGCCCTCGTTCACCGGCGCATCGATCAACAGCGTGTTCCTCCACCACAAAGAGACCGTGCTGTGGGTGCTGGCGGGGCTCCTCTTCGTCGTGGCGATGATCGACTGGGCCGACATGTGGGCCGAGACGTTCTGGACCGGGCGCACCTCCGAGCGGATGCTCTACTCCATGCGGCTTCGCATCTTCGCCCACCTCCAGCGCCTCGGCATGAACTTCTACGACCACGAGATGACCGGCCGGATCCTGACCAGGATGACCTCGGACGTCGACACGCTCTCCTCGCTGCTCCAATCCGGGCTCTTGAACGCGCTCGTCTACCTCGTCCAGTTCCTCGGCGTGATCGTGATCCTCTCCACCCGCAACACCCACCTGATCCTCCTCGTCTTGACCGTCGTCCCACCGCTCGCCGTGGCGACCGTCTGGTACCGCCTGCAGGCGTCGCGCGCCTATGACCGCCAGCGCGACCGGATCGCTGCGGTGAACGCGGACCTCCAGGAGAACATCTCGGGTGTCCGGGTGACCAAGGCCTTCCGGCGCGAGAGCCGCAACAAGGGCACCTTCTCGGGCCTGGCGGCCGGGTATCGCGACGCCGGGCTCCGGGGGCTCAAGGTGTCGTCGATCTACTTCAGCTTCGCCGCCTTCCTCGGCAACCTCGCGATCTTGATCGTGCTCGGGGTGGGGAAACAGGAGATCCATTCGGGGACGCTCACGATCGGGGCGCTCACCGCGTTCCTCTTGTATCTGACGCTTCTGTTCGCGCCGGTCCAGCAGCTCTCCCAGGTGTTCGACACCTACCAGCAGGCGACCGCCGGGCTGCGCAAGATCGGGAGCGTGCTCAACACCTCGATCGACACACCCCCGGCCGAGCACCCCGTCACGCCGGGCCGACTCACCGGCCGCGTCCGGCTCTCCGACGTGCGCTTCCGCTACTCGGGTGCGAGGAGCGATGCGCTCGACGGTGTCGACCTCGAGATCCACCCAGGCGAGACCGTCGCCCTCGTCGGTGAGACCGGGGCCGGCAAGTCGACGGTGATGAAGCTCAT
>DAHUZM010000093.1 GCA_027306525.1 Acidimicrobiaceae bacterium | reverse complement strand
AGCGTGCCGGGGATCCCGGGCACCATCGGCATCGCGACCAGAAGTTCGATGGCGCGGATCGCGTTCTCAAAGGGTCCGTTCTTGGTCTTCGTCAGTGCCGGTGGAAGCTCTGCAGAAGGTTCGCCCGGGCTTGCCAGGTTGACGACCGCCTGGCCCGCTCAGAGTTCGCCGTCGTTCCCGCGAAGTAGCTCAGCGCGAGTCCTGAGGTGGACGCCCCGAGGTCTGGGGTGTCCTGGATTCGCAATGACCACACGGGGCCCATGCGTGGTTGCGACCAGCTTGGCCGGTCGGGCCCACGTGGTCAGGAGAGGGGGAACCCTATGCCTGAGCGATATCGAAGGCCGCCCAGCCACCCGCGAGGAGATCATCGCTGAGCACTCCACGGTCAGCGATGAAGGCCGGTTCGAAGTCGGAGCAAGAAGCCGGGGAAGGCCAGGAGATTCAGCGTGGGAGATTTAGTGCCACACGCTCGAGGCACTCGGGGACCTTCTCCCGAGCGGCATCCTCCCGTCCCCCTGTGACCCGTCAGGCACCACTTGGATCCACGGTTCAAGAAGTGAATCCTCCATAGATGATCAGAGGTTGACGACGGGACACGTCACCGTCCGGGTGATCCCCTCGATCCGTTGGACTTTGGCGACGACCAAGCGGCCGGCCTCGTCAATCGAGCCCGCCTCGAGGAGCGCGATGACGTCGTAGGGGCCGGTCACATTCTCCGCCGAGACCACCCCTTCGATCTCACGGACGAGCCGGGTCACGTCGGCAGCCTTGCCGACATCGGTCTGGACGAGGACGTACGCGTGAACCGACATGACAAGCTCCTTGCCTCGACAGGCGCACCACGTTAGTGGAGCCGCGGTGGGGTCACCGAGGGCCGGTCACGGCGGGGACAGCCACCTACTGTGGGCCGGTGGCCGTGGGCGACCGCGTCGATCAGTTCCGGGCCCTCGCCCGGCATGCCTTCGCCGACCTCTTCGACCAGCGCAAGCCCTTCGGGCGCCTCGCACTGGTCCAGGTCCTCATGCTGGCCGGCGACACCCTCGTCACCTTCTCGCTCGCGAAGTCCTTGTTCTTCTCGATCTCGCCACACGAGGCGAAGAACAAGGTGCTCCTCTACCTCCTCTTGACCCTGGCGCCGTTCGCGGTCGTCTCGCCACTGCTCGGCCCGCTAATCGACCGGAGCAAGGGCGCTCGTCGAGCGACGGCGGTGTCGGCGGCGCTCGGTCGGGCGATCCTGTGCCCCTTCATGGCGGCCGATGTGAAGAGCCTGCTCTTGTTCCCAGAGGCGTTCCTCGTCCTCGTGCTCTCCAAGCTGTACCTCGTGACGAGGGGCGCGCTCGTCCCCGAGATGATGGCGCTCACCCAGGTGCCCGAGGATCACGACGGGACCGGCCTCGCCGGCCCCCGGCTCGGAGGTGTACCGGACGCGACCGGCGGGCCGCCCGGCTCGTCGCCGTCGACCTCGACGCCGGGCTACGCCGCGCTCAACGCCCGGCTCACGCTGCTCGGCACCCTGGCCGGCTTCGTGGCCGCCGTCCCCGGCGTCGTGATCCTCGACCTCTTCCAGGCCCCGGGGTTGCTCGTGTTCGACACGTTCGTCTTCGCCGCGGCAGCGATCGCCGCGCTGCGGCTCCCCGTGTCACGGGCGCGCCGCCCGCCGGCGACGCCGAGCCCGTCGGCCGAGGCACCCAGCGCGCGACCGGTGCCGCTCGACCCCGACCTCGCGAGCCTCCAGCCGGTCGCCGAGCCCCAGGTGCTGCTCGGCCTGGCCGCGAACTCGACGCTCCGGGGCATCGCCGGGTTCTTCGTGTTCATGTTGGCCTTCGGGCTGCGCCGCCAGAACGCCGGGCTCTTCTGGTACGGGTTCGCACTCGGCGCGAGCGGCGTCGGCTCGCTGCTCGGCCTGTTGTCGGTGCCGCGCCTTCGCCGGCGCCTCAACGAGCAGCAGATCCTGCTCGGCGCGCTGTGGCTGGTCGGGATCCTGGCCAGCGTGACGGCGCTCATCGGCAACCTCCCGGCCCAGGGGCTGCTCGCGCTCTCGATCGGCATCGCCGGCTCGCTCGGTCAGCCGTCCTTCGACGCCCTCACCCAACGACACGTGCCGGTGGACCAACAGGGCCGGATGTTCGCGAGGTTCGCGACGCGCCAGCAGCTCGTCTGGGTGCTGGCGGCGATCGTGCCGGTCATCGTCTCGATGCCCCTCGTGGTGGGCGACGTGGTGATCGCGGCCACCGGGGCGATCGGGGGGCTCCTCTACTTCACCAGCCGCAAGACGCTGCACACCCGGGCGCTGCCGCGCCAGTTCCGGCGCGACCGGCCCCGATAGGGGTTCTCAGTCGTCGACGAAGGTGAGGACCTCGCAGGTGGTCTTGAAGGTCTCCTGCATGTGCCCGGTGTCCTCCATGAGCTTGGCCGCCTCGGGCGAGCCGAAGGCCGGCCCGAGCGCGTCGGCGCTCTCGAACTCGAGCTCGGCCATCCGGTAGTAGGGGCCGTTCAGCGCCTTCATCGCGATCGCGTTCTTGAGGCCGGGAAGCGACTTCGCGAGCGGAAGGTGGGTCGATGCGTAGTGCTCCTCGAATCCCTCGGCGTCCTCGGGCGTGCTCCACAGGGCCACGATCCTCGTGCTCACCGCATCTCCTCTCGGTCGGGTCGACGACGGGGCCCGAGGCTAACCGATGGGTGCGTCGAGTTCCCCGGAGCGCTCCTCACGCCCGAGGACCCAGCTCAAGGGCAACGCGCTGACGCCGAGCACGAGGGCGGCCCCCGGGTCGAGCCACCACCAGCCCATCGCGACCTGCAGCCCGACGCCCACGAGCGTGACGAGCGCGAGCGCAGCGCCCACGCCCGACACCCAGCCGTCGGCGGTCAGCGCAGCGCTCGGGATCCGCGGCGCGATGCGCCGCTTCGCGACCGAGAGCGCCGAGAGCGCGAGGACCGAGGCGGCGGCCAGCCCGATCCCGAGCACCGGCGCCCTTCCGCCGCCGTGGCGGGCCAGCAGAAAGGCGCTGTCGGCGATCGTCGCCGTGCCGACGCTCGCCATCCCGATGGTGACGACGAGCAACGCGATCCGCTCGCGGCGCGCCGAGATCGCCTCGTGGCGCATCGCGTGGCGGAAGTGGACGATGAGGACGCTCGAGCCCACGGCGTCGAGCATGGCGATCGCCCCGAACACGACGAGGACGAGGCTGGCCCCGGCGACCCCGGCCACGATCGCGCTGACCCCGACGACCAGGGTCCAGGCGAGCGATGCGATCGAGATGCGGTAGCCGGCCTGCAGCACGTCTCCTCCAACGTCCGTGCCGACCAGGCTTCCCGGCTCACCAGCGCCCCATCGGACGCATCGAGAGAACCTACCCGCCGGGCGCCGCTTCCACGCCGGGACCGGCCCGAGCCGGTGGGCCGGTCGCTCAGCTGGCCGCAGCGATCTCCAACAGCGCGTTGAGCCCCCGGCGTGGGGTCATGATCTCGTCGATCATCCCGTACGCGAGCGCCTCCTCGGCCGACATGAAGTAGTCGCGCTCGATGTCCCTCTGCACCTTCTCGACCGGCTGGCCGCTGTGGTGGGCGATGATCTCGGCCATCCGCCGCGTCGTCGCGAGCACCTCGCGCAGCTGGATCTCCATGTCGCTCGGCGCGCCGCGGGTGCCCGCCGAGCCCTGGTGGATCATGATGCGCGAGTTGGGCAGGGCGAAGCGCTTGCCGGCGGCCCCGGCGCACAGGATCATCGCGGCGGCCGACATCCCCATGCCCACGCAGGTCGTCGCGACGTCGGGCCGGATGTGCTGGATCACGTCGTAGATCGCCATTCCCCCGTACGCCAAGCCGCCCGGTGAGTTGACATAGAGATGGATGTCCTTCTCGGGGTCCTGGGCCTCGAGGTACAAGAGCTGGGTGATGATGAGGTTCGCGATCTGGTCGTCGATCTCTTGTCCGAGAAAGACGATCCGCTCGCGTAACAAGAGCGAGTAGAGGTCGAACATCCGGTCCCCCCGCGTGCCCTCGTCGATCACGGTCGGGACGAGCGTGAGCTGCGAGGTCATGGGGCCTCCTTCGATTGGCATCATCTCGCCGATGTTATCTCAAATATGAGATAACATCGGCGGCGTGTCCGATCGTCGCCACGAAACCGTCTTCCCTGGGTTCGCCCAGATGGCCGAGGCGCGCCGGGCGCTCGGCGAGGAGCTGGTGTCCCGCCGGCGCGAGCTCGGGCTCTCCCAGACCCAGGTGGCGGCGCGGATGGGGACCTCCCAGTCTGCGGTGGCGCGGCTCGAGGCCGGCCAGGGCGACATCCGGCTGTCCACCCTCGAGCGCTACGCGGCGGCGCTCGGGTCGCTCGTCACCTGGAGCGTGTCGGAGCCGTGACGTTCGCGACGTTCCCGCCCGAGCCGAGCGACTGGGGCGCCTCGCTGCGGGCCCGGCTCTTCGAGCAGCGGATCGTCTTTGTGCGCGGGGCGCTCGACGACGAGGTCGCCGGGCGCGTCGCGATGGAGCTGATGACGCTCGACGCGACGGGGGACTCCGCTGTGCAGCTGCACATCGACTGCCCGAGCGCCGAGCTCGGCGCGGCGATGAGCGTGATGGACGTGATCGACACCATGGGGGTGAACGTGACCGGCGTGGCCCTGGGGATCGTCGGGGGGCCAGCGATCGGCGTGCTGGCCGCCTGCCACCACCGCGTCGCGATGCCCAACGCCCGCTTCCACCTCTGCGAGCCCGAGGCCTCGTTCTCGGGGGACGCGACGACGATCGAGCGGTGGCTCGAGGACCGTCGCCGCCAATGGGACCGGTACTGCGAGCGCCTCGGCCGCGCGCTCGCGATGCCCTCCGAGGAGCTCGACGCCGTGCTTTCGGGCGGCCCCTATCTCGGGGCCGAGGAGGCGGTCGCCCTCGGGCTCGTCCACGAGGTGGCGCGGGCCAAGGGTGCGATCAGCCCGCTTCGCCCGGGGTTTCGCGCCTGAGGCGCCGGCTCAGCCGAGCCGCGCTTCGAGGGTGTCGACGGTCCTCGCGAGCTCGTCGGGCAGGTGCTCGCCGAACTGCGCGTAGTGCTCGCGGATGAGCGGCACCTCTCGGCGCCACTCATCGTGGTCCACCCGCAGCAGCTCCTCCATGTCCTCCTTGGAGACGTCGGTGCCCTCGATGGTGATCGCGCCGGGTGCGGGCACCCAGCCGATCGGGGTCTCGACGGCCTCGCCCCGCCCCGCGGCCCGGTCGAACACCCACTCGAGCACCCGGGAGTTGTCGCCGAAGCCCGGCCAGAGGAAACGGCCGTCCTTGTCGCGGCGGAACCAGTTGACGTAGAAGAGCTTGGGCAGCTTCTCGGGGTCGCTCCTCGTCCCGATCGACAGCCAGTGACCGAAGTAGTGCGCCATGTTGTAGCCGCAGAACGGCAGCATCGCGAAGGGGTCGCGACGCAGCTTGCCGACCTTGCCTGCGGCCGCTGCGGTGGTCTCCGAGGCCATGATCGAGCCGAGGAACACCCCGTGGTTCCAATCGAAGGACTGCACGACGAGGGGGACGACCGAGGCCCGGCGGCCGCCGAAGAGCACGGCCGAGATCGGGACGCCCTCGGGGTCCTCCCACTCGGGGGCGATGGCTGGGTCCTGGGCGGCGGGGGCGGTGAACCGGGCGTTCGGGTGCGCGGCGGTCGTGCCCTTCTCGGGCGTCCAGTCCTCGCCCAGCCAGTCGGTGCAGTGCTCGGGCTGGCCCTCCATGCCCTCCCACCAGATGTCCCCGTCGTCGGTCTTGGCCGTGTTCGTGAAGATGCAGTTGGCGGCGAGGGTCAGCATTGCGTTCGGGTTCGTCTCGTAGTTGGTGCCCGGGGCCACGCCGAAGAAGCCCGCCTCGGGGTTGATGGCCCGCAGCCGGCCCTCGGCGTCGAACTTCATCCAGCAGATGTCATCGCCGATGGTCTCGACCTTCCACCCGGGCAGCGTCGGGATGAGCATGGCGAGATTGGTCTTGCCGCACGCCGAGGGGAACGCGCCCGTGATGTACCGGGTCTCGCCCTCGGGAGAGGTGAGCTTCACGATCAACATGTGCTCGGCGAGCCAGCCGTCGTCGCGGGCGATGACCGACGCGATCCGGAGCGCGAAGCACTTCTTGCCCAACAGGGCGTTGCCGCCATAGCCCGACCCGTACGAGACGATCTCCCGGGTCTCGGGGAAGTGGACGATGTACTTGTTGTCCGCGTCGCAGGGCCACGGCACGTCGGGCTGGCCCGGCTCGAGCGGCGCACCCACCGAGTGCAGGCAGGGCACGAACTCGCCCTCGGCCCCGAGGACCTCGAGGGCGCCCGCCCCCATGCGGGTCATGATGCGCATCGAGACCGCCACATAGGCCGAGTCGGTGAGCTGGACCCCGATGTGGGCCTTGTCGGAGCCGAGGGGTCCCATGGAGAAGGGCACGACGTACATCGTCCGGCCCCGCATCGATCCGAAGAAGAGCTCCCGCAGCTGCCCCCGCATCTCCTCGGGGTCCCGCCAGTTGTTGTTCGGCCCGGCGTCGATCTCCTTGGCCGAGCAGATGAAGGTGCGGTCCTCGACCCGGGCCACGTCCCCGGGGTCCGATCGGCACCAGTAGCTGTGGGGCCGCTTGGCGTCCGACAGCCTGGTGAAGGTGCCCTGGTCCACGAGCAGCTGACAGAGGCGGTCGTACTCCTCTGCCGAGCCGTCGCACCACTCGATGCGCTCGGGGGTGGTCAGTGCTGCGATCTCGTCCACCCAGTCGATCAGCTTCTTGTTGGCTGTGGGAGCGCTGGTGGTCGGGGGCATCCGGTCACACCTTCCTTGGGAGGACTCGTTCGGCTGGGTTCTCACTTCGGCCACGAGATGCAGGTAGCCGACAATGCTAGGCATGGACGGTGGTCCATCCCAAAACAGCTACCCGAGATGGGTGACCGTCTACCAACCGGCGAAAATGCCGTCCTCGAGCGTATCGGAACCCGCCTGCGGAACCGCCTCGGGGCGCCGCGGCCCGGGGAAATCTGGAGCGGTGACGACGCAGCGGTGCTGTTCTCGGGGGAGGAGCCCGGCCTCTCGCCGGTGCTCTTCACCACCGACGCGGTCGTCGAAGGGGTGCACGTCGACCTGGGGTTGGTCACCCTGGCCGACGTCGGCTGGAAGGCCCTCAGCGCGGCGGTGAGCGACGTCGCCGCCATGGGCGGCGTCCCGACGGGTGCCGTCGTGACCCTCGGGATGCCCCCCGGCACCGACGTCGACGCGCTCGTCGAGGGGTTGGCGGAGGCCTCGGCGCGCTGGGGCTGCCCGGTGGTCGGCGGCGACCTGACCGCCGCCGCGCAGCTCGTGGTGTCGGTCAGCGTGCTCGGCCGCCTGGAGGGTCCCGGGGGCGCAGTCCTGCGGAGCGGCGCGCGGGCGGGCCATGCGCTCTTTGTCACCGGCCCGCTCGGTGCGTCGGCGGCCGGGCTGCGCGCACTGCGCGACGACCCCGGTGCCTCCGGGCCCCTCGCGCACGCCTACCGGCGGCCGTCGCCCCGGATCGACGAGGGACGGGCGGCCCGGGTGGCCGGTGCCAGCGCCATGATGGACGTCTCCGACGGCCTCGGGCTCGACCTGCACCGGCTGGCCGACGCGTCACGCGTCGGCTTCGCCCTCGACCGGGTGCCCGTCGCCGAGGGGGCCACGCTCGCCGACGCGCTCTCAGGCGGCGAGGACTACGAGCTGATCGTGGCCGTCGAGCGGCCGGCGGACCTCGAGGCGGTCTTTGCCGAGCGCGGGCTTCGGGCGCCCGTCAGGATCGGCACCTGCGTGCCCGATGCCGCGCGACGGACGCTCGGTGGCGCCCCGCTCGACGCCTCGGGCTACGAGCACCCGTTCTGACCCGGACTCAGTGCCCCTCGGGCCTCAAGGGGTCGGGATGGAGCGGCGGGGCGGCTTCACGACCCGGCCGGCCCGGATGCACGAGGTGCACACGTGCAGGCGCCGCGGGGTGCCCTCCACGAGCGCCCGGACCCGCTGGACGTTGGGGTTCCAGCGGCGCTTGGTGCGGCGGTGGGAGTGGCTGAGATGCATGCCGAAGGAGGGGCGCTTGCCGCACAGCTCGCACACCGATGCCATGGTCGATCCCTTCTTGGCGTTGCCCGGAGCGGGCGGAGGACGGCCACCACCTGGTCGTCGAGAACACCCGCAAGGTTAG
>DAHUZM010000091.1 GCA_027306525.1 Acidimicrobiaceae bacterium | reverse complement strand
CTACCACCACCGGCGAAGGAACCACGGCGACTACATGCGGGGCCGAACTCCCCACCAAGTCCTCGACAATCACCGGAGGAACAAGGCAGCATGACCATCACCCACAGGGTCCATCTGTCACCTCGACCCTCGGTCCGGAAGACCTAGTCCTTCCCGAGCCCGATCAGCACCGTCAAGGCTGGCTGCAAACTCTGAAATACGCCCACCGATGGTTAGTGGGACCATTGCGGTGAGCCCGCCCATCGCGGCGCATTTGGCTGTCGACCAACGCGCATGAGCCTGTTGTATTTCGCGAGGCGTTCGGAGCGGGCCACAGATCCAACCTTGATTGACCCGGCACCGCTTGCGATGGCGAAGTCGGCGAGCCAGTCGTCCTCAGTCTCTCCCGAGCGCGCTGACACGATTGTAGCCATGCCGAGTTCAGCCGCTTTGTCGACAACGGATAGGGCCTCGCTGAGGGTACCGATCTGATTCGGCTTAACAAGCACAGCATTGGCACATCCGAGTTCTGCCGCCATTTCGAGTCGATGGAGATGAGTGCAAATCAGATCGTCGCCGACCAGCTGCACGCGTGATGCAAGGTGGGTCGCCGCATCGCACCAAGCATCCCAATCGTCCTCGCCCAGCGGATCTTCTATCGAGATGATTGGAAAGCGATCGATCCACTCTTTAAACACCTCGATCAGGCCAAGCGAGGAGAGGATCTGTCCGTCTAGAAGATAGGAGCCGTCTGGCTGAAGGATGTGCGTCCCCGCCACATCGATCGTCAGCGCAACCTCTTCGCCCGGCTTGCGCCCCGCCCGAGAGATCGCATCGACCACGAGTTCGAGTGCCTCCTCGCTCGACATCGGGGCGCCGAAACCACCTTCGTCGCCAACCAATACCGAGAAGCCCCGCTCATCCAGTGCGCGCCTGCAAGAGTGATACACGTCGTGTACCCACTCAAGAGCTGTCTCCACGTCCTGAGCCCCAACGGGCATGATCAATACGTCTTGAATACTCATGCCGCCACGAGCGTGGAGGTTGCCACTGATCATGTTCACCATGGGCATTGGCAATCTGGGGGTACGTAATCCGGCCAAATGAGCCCACAAGGGAGAACCGAGAGCGAGTGCACCCGCTCGCGCGCACGCAGCCGACACCGCCAGGATCGCGTTTGCACCTAGCCTCGATCGATCTTCGGTCCCATCGAGCTCGACTAACAGTTGATCAATCCTTGCCTGATCTGTGACGTCGAAGCCGATGAGCGCATCAGTGACCCAGTTCCGAATACCTGAAATTGCCTGAGTCACGCCCATCCCGTCGAAGCGGTCAGCGTCATCGTCACGCAGCTCTCGGGACTCGTGACGGCCAGTTGAGCGACCCGATGGGCACTGAGCGAACACGACCGCTCCGCCCTCCAGTTCCACGCTTACTTCGATACTCGGCCGCGCCCGGGAATCGAGCACCCAGTCAGCTCGGATCCCCGCGATTGCGCTCATGGCGTGGATCCGGTGACCAGATAACCACGAACGATTGTGATGAGCTCCTCGATATGATCGAGCGCCCCACTCAATGCTTCACGCCCAATGCAATGCACTAGGGATCGGCTATTGGGGTCGTTTAGGTATTCGACCCGAGACTTTCCGTGGAGACGGGCGAGGAGTACTGCCCCCGTATGCCGAAGCGCACGCCGGAGATCTGCCGGTCCGGAATATGCAGACCAGAACGCGTCGATGGCGGCAAGGAACGGCTCGGGACCCCCTGGTGGCAACGGCCGTGACGCCTTCAAGATGAAATGGGCCGTCATCGTGGCGAGATCAAACGAAGGATCTCCGACATGAATTACCTCCCAGTCAATCACGGCCGGCCCGTGCGTGCCAACGAGGACATTTTTCGGCGTGAAATCCCCATGCACAAACCGTCGAGGAGTTGCGGCGCGAGTGTCTTCAATCAGAGCCTCGAAGTCTGCAGCCAGTTCCGGCTGCCTGGCAGCGGTCGCCATGTAATAGGGGTCGAGTCGGAGTGCCTCAAAGAGCTCACGTGGCCCATTCCCTGCCAACTGACCGACAGCATCCTGATCGTGGAGGGCGCTAGCGGCTAGGCCAAGCTGACCGGCGGTCCGAGGGTCTGCTCGACCATCCATAAGAAGATCTTTGTATGTAGCACCAGTACTCTCGATATACTCCATCCCGGCAATCACAGACTCAGAGTCGAAAAAGATGAGGCTGGGCACGCGGACCGGTCCGACATGCCCACCGAGCGTCTTCAAGATGTCAGCCTCGTTTCGGCCACGAGCCCGATCGACAACCCACTCATCGGCAACTGCAAGGCGTGACCGAGGTGCCTTCGCGATCCAGGGTCCCGCTGGATCGTCAACCCGGAGCACGATCGATGAGACACCGCCAGAGAGCTCGCTGACTGGAACCCCGCGAGCAACCCGCTTGGTTCGCACGAGCAACTCGAGGAACTGTTCGGCGTTATCCGGTGCATCGCGGCTCATTGCAATGGGAAATAGGCAGGATCTCTGGTGCTTGCGCGAACGGAGTGTTCGGCCACCAACTGGCACCAACGAGGATTGTGACAGTCACGTCGGCTCGATGGGCTCTGACCGAAAGGTCTGATCATATGCAACTGATCGAGAATAACCAAGTCACGCACTGGCTCATTGCAAGACGCACCACGCGTATTTCAGCACACCCGAGACCTCCGTGGGTACTTTCGCTGCCCAGCTTGGAGACGGTGGGTTGGTCAGCCTTTCGAGTCGCGTGACGGTCGGGCCCGCGATCATGGATACTCCAGTGTTTGACCAGCGAGCAAGTTCAGTGACCAAAGCCCCTTTTCCAACCGACAGTTCACCGAAAAAATGGATCCATGCGTGAGCGGCGGGGGTTCATGCGCCATGGCCCGTGGAGATTCGAGGCAGCCTGCACCGCCTCGATCATGTCGGCCGCTTTCCTCTTCGGAATCACCAGTGCTGGCGCGACGAGTTCACCCACATCCCAATCTCTGCCGGGACAAGAAGTCGTCACGGGGGGCCCGACCGGTACATACGTCGTCCCGCCGGGCATCCACAAGATCCAGCACGTCATCATCATCGAGCAGGAGAACCGGTCGTTCGATAGCTACTTCGGGACCTACCCGAGCGCCGATGGCCTGCCGAAGAAGAACGGGACCTTCACGGTGTGTGTACCCAACCCGGCGACAAAGGGTTGCACAAGGCCGTACCACGATGCGTCCGACGTCAATGGAGGTGGGCCTCATGGGATGAAGAACGCCATCGCAGATGTCAACGGTGGAAAGATGAACGGCTTCATTCGTCAGCGTGATGCGGCACCCAAGTGCCCCACCATCCCCAACCCCGCCTGCAACCTGTTGCCGGTGAAGGAGCCCGACGTGATGGGCTATCACACGGCGGCGGAGATCCCGAACTACTGGACCTACGCGAAGGACTTCGTCCTGAACGATCACATGTTCGAGCCGGTCAACTCGTGGTCACTCCCCGACCACCTCTATCTGGTCTCGGGCTGGTCTGCCCGGTGTAAGGACGCCAATCCGTCGAGCTGCATCAATGCTCCGGCGAACCCGGCGACCGTGGTCCAAGCGCAGGTCGCCGTCATACAAGCGATGACCCAAGGCACATCGAGCGTGGTTGCCGCCTGGACCGATCTCACCTGGCTCCTCTATCAGAACCACGTCTCTTGGGCGTATTACGTCCAGACCGGTGTTCAGCCGGACTGCGCAAACGACTCCGCCGACGTGTGCACCAAAGCTCGACAGCAAGCCAACACGCCGGGCATGTTCAACCCACTACCCATGTTTGAAGACGTACAGCAGACTGGGCAGGTCAAGAACATCGAACAACTCAGCGCGTACTTCACGGCCGCGAAAGCAGGGACTCTTCCAGCCGTGTCATGGATCGCGCCGTCGGTGGCCGACAGCGAACACCCGCCGTCGAGCGTCCACCAGGGTCAGGCGTACGTCACGGCGGTCATCAACGCTGCCATGGAGAGCCCCAACTGGGATTCGACGGCGATCTTCTTGCAGTGGGACGACTGGGGTGGGTTCTACGACAACGTCGTGCCACCGCGCATCGATGCCAACGGTTACGGCTTGAGGGTGCCGGCACTCGTGATCTCCCCATATGCCAAGAAGGGGTTCGTCGATCACCAGACGCTGTCCAGCGATGCCTATCTGAAGTTCATCGAAGACGACTTCTTGGGGGGGGCTCGGCTCAATCCGAAGACCGATGGACGCCCCGATCCGAGGCCCGATGTCCGGGAGAATCAGAAGCTTCTCGGCAATCTCACGAGGGATTTCAACTTCAACCAGGTCCCCAGGCCCCCGGTCTTGCTTGCGACCAACCCACCGACGGACTCTCCCTCCATACCGAAGTACTTCGCCGGGAAGGGTCGGTGCGTCGGCTGCACCAAGACGCCGCCCAGTATTTGACGCTGCTGCGGGGCTGATTCGGCGGATTGGCTCGTGACTCCGTTGGACCGAGCTCCATGGTGGGACCAGGGGGACCTTCGGCCCTGTTCGCAGGATTGCCGATCGCCCACTCTTGAGGTATGGCCGATGTCGTCGCCGGAGGATCCCTCCCCATCTCCGAGTTGATCGAGGACGCCGTGGTGCGGGTATCTCCGGAGGCGAGCCTCGAGGGAGTCGCCGACCTTCTTGCCGCGGGCGAGATCGGGGCATTGGTCGTTGGCGAGGACGGTGTCACGGGCATCATCACCGAACGCGATCTGGTGCATGCCATCGCCCAGCGCAAGGACCTCAGCCGCACCACGGCGATGGATGTTGCTCACACCACACTCATCTGGTGCGACGTCACCTCAACCGTGAACGAGGTGGCCGAGGAGATGCTCGGTCGGTATGTCCGCCACGTGCTCGTCGAAGAAGACGGGCGACTCATCGGCATCGTCTCGGCTCGCGACCTCCTCGGCGCCTACGCAGCGGCACAAG
Organism: Acidimicrobiaceae bacterium; assembly: GCA_027306525.1. GTDB lineage: Bacteria > Actinomycetota > Acidimicrobiia > Acidimicrobiales > RAAP-2 > Palsa-461. The sequence continues at coordinate 27,784 of DAHUZM010000091.1, read as the reverse complement.
AAGCGAGTCCGGGCGCGTAGAGCGAACTTGCCGCGATCGATTCGTCGCGAATACAGAGCGTTTCGCAGCACGTGAGCCGAGCGTGCCGACCGGGGCCCTTGGGCAGATCCACCCAAGGTGAGCGACCGTCGATCCTGCGTGCGGCCCTGCGAGGCAGGGAACCCTGCGGGCGCGGTCGACCACGGCGCTCGCGAACGTGCTGCTCTTGTAATCCGGTCGTGACCGATGCGTCGCCCGATCTCGGGCGCTGTCTGAGCGATCCTCCAGGCTGAGCGCTTGCGACAAGCGAACCGCTCTACATCGCTTCCTTCCAGCCCGCCTTGATGAGCATCGCGTTGACCGGCATTGCGGTGACGAAGCCCAAGATCATGGAGATCTGCATCATCATCCCGTAGGTGGCCGAACCATGCGGGAGGGGCGGGCTCCAGATCGCGAGATTGTAGATCGCCATGCCAGCAAGGAGCCCGGCCTGGAACGAGAGGATGGAGCGGGTGTCGGCACGGATCGCGAGCCAGACCCCTCTCACCCCTCACACCGAGCGCATCGGCGCGATCGAACAGTACTGAAAGACGATGCCGAGGCTCCACGCGAGCGCGAAGCGAGCAGGGCATCGACCGGGAGGGCCATCCGGGCCAGCGAGATGCCGGTTGCCCAGACGACCCACTCGCCGACGATGTCGCCGATGGTGCACCCGGCTCCGCAGTGGGAGGCGGCCTTGGAAATCGTCCACCATCCCATCCGGTCAAGTTTGGGCGTCGCGCGCCGCTCGAACCCCGGCGCGGAATCACTCTGGCAGATCCGGGCGGGGGCCGGCGCTGAGGCCGCGCGGCCACGCTTGAAGTACTGGTACAGCGCGACGGGCCCCAGTACAGCGCGGTGATCGGATAGACGACATCCATGATCCACATCTTCTGGCGGGCGCCGCGAACGATGAGGTCGAACGCGATCATCGCCGCACTCGCGAATGCAATGCCGATCACACTCAAGGCCTGCTCGTTCACCCAGGGCAACGGGAAGGAGTGCGCCATCGGAGATACGTACCCGCAGTGTGCTTCCCCAACTCAAGAAGCATCCGGGCGCGGCTGATCGGGTCCGGTCGGCGATGTCGCCCGGGGGCGCCGATGACGAGCGCGAGGCCCTTTCGTATGGCGACATCCCGCTGCGTGACCTCGAGGTGACGACCGATGCGCGCAATCCACTCCACTTGTTCAACGGGATCCGCTCGGAGGCGGAGAGCTTCTACCGGCCGGCTTCTACCGCCGTGCGCACCGGCACAGCGCCTCGGTCGTGCCTGAGCGTTGAGCACTCGATCGTCCGGTGGGACGAGACGCCGGCAAGCGCAACTCGTGGCCTCCACCCACCTGCACGCGCGACCCGAGATACCCTCGCGATCCAATCACCGGGGCCCGAGACTCAGGGCAGATGTCCGAGAAACCAGTCGGCTGCGAGCCGGGCGACCTCATCGAGCGTGCCTGGCTCCTCGAAGAGATGCGTGGCCCCGGGGACCACGACCAACTTGTTCTCGCATCGGAGCTGGGCCTGTGCCTCCCGATTGAGCTCCAGCACGAGCGAGTCGTGTCCTCCGACGATGAGGAGGGTGGGCGCGAGCACCGAGGCCAACCTTGGCGCAGCGAGATCTGGTCGTCCGCCGCGCGAGACCACGGCACCGACGCTGGCACCTGCTTGGCCGGCCGCCCACAGCGCTGCACCCGCACCGGTGCTGGCACCGAAGTAGCCGATGGGCAGGGCGACGACCTCGGGCTGAGCACGAAGCCATTGAGTGACCTCCCCGAGGCGATCGGCCAAGAGCTCGATATCGAACACGAGACGCCGGTCGAGCTCCTCGTCGAAGGTGAGGAGGTCGAAGAGCAACGTCGCCAGCCCGGCCCGGTTCAGCGTCGATGCGACGAACCGGTTCCTTGGGCTGTGGCGGCTGCTTCCGCTGCCGTGCACGAACACGACAAGCCCCGCAGCAACTTCGGGGACCGTCAGATGGCCTGCCAAGGAGAACGGGCCCGCCTTCACCTCGACATCCTCATCACGAGTGGGCGGATCGTCGCCTCGAGCGACCAACGTCGCACTCCCCTTGGCGTCCCCCGCTGCGTCCTCCAACAGCGCAATGACCTCGTCATCGGAGGTGGGTGCGAAGCTCGAATAGAACTGCCCCACAGCGAAGAAGTCCTGCGGCGTCGCAAGACAGACCACCTCGTCGGCGACCCGGGCGAGGGACTCGACCGAAGCAGGCGGCGCCACCGGCACCGCGAGGACGACGCGTTCTGCGCCCTGGGCCCGGGCCACGAGGCACGCCGCCCGGGCCGTTGAGCCCGTGGCGACCCCGTCGTCGACGATCAAGGCCGTGCGACCGGTGAGGGACACCGGTGGGCGCCCTCGCCGAAACGCCGTGGCGCGGCGCTCGAGCTCGGCCCGTTCGGATCGCTCCACCGCGGCAAGCTGCGCCGCGTCGACACGGGCCACCGAGACGACCTCGTCGTTCAGGATCCGCACGTCGCCCTCGCCGATCGCCCCCATCGCCAGTTCGGGCTGGAACGGCACCCCGAGCTTGCGGACGACGATGACATCCAGCGGGATCCCCAGTGCCAGCGCCACCTCGTAACCGACCGGCACGCCGCCTCGCGGGAGGCAGAGCACGACCGCGTCCTGCCCGGCGAGGCGCCCCGCCAGCTCCCGGCCAAGCGCCCGACCGGCTTCGGCACGATCACGGAACATCGCCACTGACTCCAGAGTGCGCCCGGGACCGCGCGAGCCCCAGGGCCAATGGTCCCCGATCGTGCTGCTGGCCGCCAGGACCAGATGGCCGGCACCCGAGCGGCCGCGGACAGCGGACTCGGTGACCTACGGCGGACGACGCCGCCCTGCCGTTGGTGCCGGGGTGGCCAACGGATGGCCGAAGCCGAGCGCCAGCTACCCCTTCACGACGCCGAGGGGTCGGAGCCGGGCCACCCGGCGGGCCAGCCCGGCCCGTTCACATGTGGCGACGACCTCGTCGACGTCCTTGTAGGCGAGCGGCGCCTCCTCGGCGAGCCCCCGGTCCGACCGGGCTCGGACGGCGACCCCCGACGCCTCGAGCTCACGTCGAAGCTCGCGTCCGCGCACCTGGCGAAGCGCAGCGTGTCGGCTGAGCCTCCGACCCGCGCCGTGACAGGCCGAGGAGAACGCCCCGCCCGGCTCCACGCCGACGAGCACGTAGGAGGCGGTCCCCATCGAGCCGGGGACCAGAACCGGCTGTCCGTGGGGCCGCAGATCGTCGGGCAGATCGCTGTGGCCGGGGGGCAGGGCACGGGTCGCACCCTTCCGGTGCACGCAGAGCAGGCGTCGACCGCCTTCGACGTCGTGCTCCTCGAGCTTGGCCAGGTTGTGCGACACGTCGTAGAGGAGCGAGAGCTCGGCGGTGCCGAGCGCCTCGCGGAAGGCGTCGCGCACCGCCGACGAGAGCGCCTGGCGGTTGGCCCGGCCGTAGTTGGCCGCTGCGGCCATCGCCCGCAGATAGGAGCGGCCCTCCTCGGAACGGACCGGGGCGCACGCCAGCTGGGCGTCGGGGACGACGATGCCATATCGAGGCATCGAAGCGAGCATGGTGCGGACGTGGTCCGAGCAGATCTGATGGCCAAGGCCGCGAGAGCCGCAGTGGATCATCACACAGACCTGGGACCTGGACAGTCCGAAGGCCTTGGCGATGCCCGGGTCATAGATCTCCTCGACCACCTGCACCTCGAGGAAGTGATTGCCCGACCCGAGGCTTCCGACCTGACCGAAGCCCCTGGCGAGGGCGCGCTCGCTCACCTGTGAGGGGTCGGCGTCCTGGAGCACCCCGCCGTCCTCGCAGTGCGCGAGATCCGCCTCGGACGCCAGCCCGGCCCCGAGCGCCGCCAGCGCGCCCTCGGCCAAGACGGAGAGGAGCTGATGCTCGTCGCGCAGGTGCCACACACCGCCCGCGCCGAGCCCGCGCGGGATCTTGCGGTCGAGGACGTCCATGAGGCGCACGAGCCTCGGCCCGAGCTCCTCGGCGCCGAGCCCCGAGACGAGGAGCCGAACGCCACAGGAGATGTCGAAGCCGACGCCCCCCGGGGAGACGACGCCGCCGTCCTCAACGTCGGTGGCGGCCACGCCGCCGATCGGGAATCCGTAGCCCCAGTGGACGTCGGGCATCGCGACCGAGGCCTCGACGATGCCGGGCAACATCGCCACGTTGGCCACCTGGCGAAGTGCCTGGTCCTCGCGGACCTGGGAGATCAGGGCGTCGGACGAGTAGACGATCCCCGGCACCGTCATCGAGCCCACGGGGTCGATCCGCCACCTGTCGTGGCCCCGTTCGTCGGGCCTGAGGCGGATCTGGCCGACGGCGAGCGGCGTGCGCTCGCTCACACGTCCACGAGCACGCGGCATCGCCATCCTCGCTGTGACGTCCCGGTCATCGAGAGCTCGTGGTAGGAGACGGCCTTGGGCACCGGCCCGACCTCTTCGACCTCGTCGACGGGCACCACGTCCATCTCGCCGGTGATCCCCCCGTCCTCCGTGTCGACCAGGCGAAAGCCCACAGGCACCACCGAGAACACGTCCATCACGTAGATCAGGTCTTCGAGCAGCGAGACCAGCTGGTCGGCCGGCCCCGCCGGCACGGCGTCAAGGGGCATCGGGCGGGGTTCGCTCGAACCGGTCCCACTGGCGAAGCTTTCGACGAGCGCGCTGAGCGCCTCGCTCACACACGCGGCGCGGCCCGGGCCCCAGGCTTCGACGATGCAATCGGCGGTGTGCGGGACGAGACGGTGACCTGCCGGGCTCGCCGGGTAGGTCACCGCCTCTTGGGGGGCCACCTCCGGTGCGGCGATGACCGGGGCGCGCTCGACTCGGCTCGAATCTTGTGCCTCGGCCATCTTCGCGCGCTCCCTTCAAGGCGTCGGCGCCCGGCTCCGGACCTGCCCGGCCCTCAGGCCCGGCGTCCGACGAATCTGTGCATCACTGCGCTCTCATGGTCGGACAAAGCCGCCCGGCGGACCAGGGACCAAGGTCCTCCCCGCCCACGTCCACCGCGTCCCTCGGCTCACAGCTTGTAGCCGATCGACCGGAGGAGCGACCGGCGCTCGCGCTCGTCGTCGGGCCCCTCCACGCCCAGGGGCGCTGCGCCGTCGATCACGCCGAGGATCCCCCGGCCGAGTTCGGTCTCGCCGACCACGACTTGGAGGGGGTTCGCGCTGGCGCAGTAGATGCCGCAGACCTCCGGGACGCCCTTCAGCGCGTTGAGCACGTTCATGGGAAAGCCGTCGTCGATGAAGACCACAAACGAGTGGCCGGCCCCGATGGCCCGGGCGTTCCCCACCGCGAGCTCGACGAGGGTCGGATCGTTGCCGGTGCGCCGGACGAGCCGCTCCCCCGACGCCTCACAAAAGGCGATCCCGAAGCGAAGCTGGGGGCTCGACCCGGCCAGGGCCTCGTGGAGGTCCTCGACCGTCTTGATGAAGTGGGCCTGGCCGATGATCACGTTCAACGCCCCGGCATTCTCGATTGCGACGACGCTCAGCTCCATGTGGCGGCCCTCCCCGACCAGCTCCGATCGCCGCACGATAGGCAGCCGACCGGCCCGATTCTCGGTGGCGCACGGAGCGTCTCTCGGATGCCCTCGAGTCCAAGCCCGCCTCGAGCGGGTCTGGCGCTCTCGGTCAGGCGAGGCCCCGCGATTCCTCTCGACGGTGCACGACGAGGAGCAACAGGGCGAGCACGGCTCCGTAGCCGAGGAGCACCAATGGATGGCTCAGGGCGGGCCGCTGCCCCGCCAGCAAGGCGATGCCGAGCGCCGTGTTGTGGAAGCTCGGAAGCACGTGGGCGAGGACCTGCAGCGCGTGCGGCATGCTCGCCACCGGCACGAAGAGCCCGCCGAAGTAGCCGAGCGCGAACATCAGCGCCGTGACCACCGGGAACGCCGTCTCGGCGTGGACGAGCAGCCCGATGAACACGCCGAGGAAAGCGAAGGGCAACGAGCTCAGCCACAGCAGTCCGCTCAGCTCGAACCACATGGCCGCGCTGAGGTGCACCCCTCCGAATCCCACGCCGACCGCCTCCACGAGGACGAGCACCGGCAGGACCACGAGCATCGTGGCCACCACCTTGGTCACCACATAGGACCAGGACGCGATCGGCGTGACCCGAAGCTGGCGCGCCCATCCCGATGCCCGCTCGGCGGACAGTCGGGCCCCGCCGGCCGTGAGCGAGGCGACCAACGCCCCGAACGAGCACATCGAGACGAGGAGGTACGCCCGCCACGGAAGGGCGCCGTCGACCACCTTGCTGGGCGAGCGATCACCGAGGAAGAGCATGTAGAAGACGACGGGGAACCCGACCGTGACCACGAGGAACTTCCAGCTCCGAAGGAGCCGGCCGACCTCGAAGCGGGTGAACGCGAGCAGAGGCATCATCGGTCGTGCTCCCTCGGCGCCTCTGCCCCGGTGAGCGCGATGAAGGCGTCCTCCAAGCCGGCCCCGGTGACCTCGAGATCCTTGAAGCGAACCCGGTGCCGCACGAGGGCCTCGACCGTGGCATCGGCATCGAGGGAGTCGATCACGACCCCGGTCCCGTTGACCCTGACGTCGGTCACCCCCTCCAGCGAGTCGAGCAACGCCCGGTCTGCTCCGCTGCACACGAATCGCACCCGGCGCGCCACCACCGTGGCCTTGAGCGTCGCACCGGGCCCGTCGGCGACCACGCGGCCGTGGTTGACCACGACGACACGGTGGGCGTTCTGGTCCGCCTCCTCCAGGTGGTGGGTGGCAAAGACGATGGTGCGCCCCTCCTTGGCGTAGGTGCGGATCATCCGCCAGAACGCCCGCCTGCCCGAGACGTCCATCGCGGCGGTCGGCTCGTCCAGAAAGACCAGCTCGGGGTCCCCAGCGATCGCAATCGCGAACCGCACCCGCTGGGCCTGGCCACCGGACAACCGTTGGGTCTGACGGCCGAGGAGCTCGGAGATCCCCGCTCGCTCGACCGTCGCGTCGAAGGGAGCCGGATGCCGGTACAGGCGACGTACGAGGCGAAGCACTGCGTCCACCCGCACCCCGGGGGGGAGCCCACTGCCCGTGCCCGTCTGCAGCATCGCCCCGACCCGGCCCTGGGACACCGCCCGGCGTGGGGTCGTCCCGAGCACCTCCACCTTGCCTGCGTGGGGGCGCCGCAAACCCAGCAGCAGGGAGATCGCCGTCGACTTGCCGGCCCCATTGGGGCCGAGGAGGGCGACGGTCTCACCCCGAGGCACCGACATCTCGAGCTGGTCGAGCGCGACCCGAGCACCGTATCGGTGTTCGACTCCGCTGAAGCGCAGCGCAAGGTCCGATGTGGGCAACGGCTTCGGTGCAGCGTCTTGACCCGGGGGATCGATTTCGGCGGCTGCAAGCATCTCGGTCCTCAGCCCCCGCCAAGTCGCGTCGGCCCGACGAACGCTCGTTCAGCCAACCGGAGAGCGCAGTCTAGGGGACCCTTCCCAGAAAGGGTCCGCGGCTCGGAGGCCCCTCGGGCCCCCGAGCCTGAGGCGAAGCCGGTGCCCGACGGGCCACGCCAGCGCGGGGCGCGCTCGACCCGCGTCCGGCTCACTGGGGCGGACCGGTCCCGAGCCGCATGGAGATCACGTGGGCCCGGCCGCTCGGATCGAGGTAGTCCAACCTGACCGAGTCGCCGGGATGCTTCCCGATCAGGATCTCGGTCAACGACGAGGGTGAGGCGACCGCGTGGTTGGCGACGGCCGTGATGGTGTCGCCCACCGCCAGGCCCGCCCGCACCGCTGGGGCCCCGGGGACCAGCCCCACGATGAGCGCCCCCGAGCCCGAGACGACGGACTCCACCTGGACGCCAAGATAGGCGGTTGGTCCGAGATGCACCGTGGAGGAGGCCCGACCGGACTCGATCTGGGCGGCCAGGGCCAGCGCGTCGTTGATGGGGATCGCGTAGGCCGCCTTTGCCGCGCCCGACGACTGGAGCGTTTCGGTCCCGGCGGTGGTCATGGCGATCACTGCTCCCGTACCGTTCACGAGCGGCCCACCCGAGTACCCCGGGTAGATCCGCGCATCGGCCTCGATCAACCCGGTCAGGGTCTCTGCGGCACCCACCTCGTCGCTCGCGACGATGGATTGGTTGAGGGCGGTGACCGATCCCGCGGCATAGCTCGGAGCGCCACCTCGTCCTTGGGCGTTGCCGATGGCGACGACCGGTGCGCCGATGCGGACCTTCGACGAGTCCCCGGTTCTGACGCTCTGGAGGCCCGATGCGTTGGTCATCTTCAAGACCGCGACGTCCTCTGCAATGTCGTAGCCCACGACCGTCGCCTTGTAGGTCTTGCCGTTGCCGATATCGGTGACGCTGAGCGAGCTTCCCTGCTCGATCACGTGGTTGTTCGTGAGCACGAACCCATCGCCGCTCAACACCATCCCGGTGCCCGAGCCGTTCAGTCCCTGAGCGGCGAGCACCGTGTTGACATCGACAAGCGCCGGCGCGACATCCCGGGCGAGCGTGGCGGCGTCGGCCGGCGCACCCAACGCCGATGAGCCGGGCGGTGTGCTCGACGGCTGGGCGGAGACCAAGAGGCCGATCACGAGGACCAGGCATGCGACGACGAGCCCGACCCCGGCGACGCCGAGCACGGTGACGAGGACGAGCGAGCGCACGGGCGGTTCCTCGCCCGGGCCCGAAGGGGTGAGCGGCGCACGCGGGCGCGCTTCTCGGGGCTCGTGGCGCCACTCCGCAGTGTCCCGGTCGGGCACCGGGCGCTCCGACCACTCGCCGGATCCGTCATCCGTCGGCACGCCCAGCGTGCCCCGATGTCGGATCCGGCCGCTCATTGCCTTGCGCCCCTTTTCATCGGGACCGCTCCTCGCGAGCCCCGATCCCTGCGACTTGTACGCGGACAAGACGCCCATGCGCCCTGCCCGCGTCGGACTTTCGGTCTCAGCTTGGTCAACGACCTGGGGCCGAGATAGAGCCGAACGTCCCTTCTCAGCGTCTGGCGGTCGAACACAACGACGCTGCTCGGTCGGTCACGTGCAACCGCGCCGACCAGCGCACGCCTCTTGCCCCGAGCGGGTGGGGACCCGGCCGCGTGCAGGTGCGCGCCGGTGGCCTCCCCGGGCGATCGCTATGGCTCGTGGCGATGAGCGCCCCGGCGAGCGGCGCTTTGCGCGGCGGTTTCGGGCAACGGGCCCATGCGCAGCGGTGGCGGGCCGGCGTCGTGCACCTCCATGCAGGAGCGCAGCGTCTCAGGGTCGCACCTCGTGCGATCGAAGGCGCAGAGGCCGGTGATCGGGCTCGCCCGCATCAGACGATCGGCTTCGTCCTCCCAGCGCATCCAGGCCCCGAGCCGGTCCGGACCCGCAATGAGGCTCGTGTTGTCGGCGACGACGCGCATTCCCGTGAATCCGAGCGACAGCGCCTCGGCGAGGGTCGCCTCGAACGTCGCGCGCTGAGAAGGGGCATCGACGATGCGATCTGTCCCGTAGACCTCCGACGTGCTGAGGAGGACGAGCACGCCACGATCGAGGAGTTCCTTTGGCCAGAGGCTGACCTTCGGATCGTCGGCGACCAAGATGAGCCGCTCCCGGCGGGCGTCCCCCTCCGCCAGGAAGGAGCCGACCCGGCTCTCGAACTCCGACACGCCGTCATAGGCCCATCCGAGATGGCCCACCGGCCATCGTGGCCTCGAGGGCAGGCGACTGGCTGGCTCGGACACTGGCACCCACTTCGCTTCGGCGCAGTGATCGCCAGCCAGACGACGGGCATGTACGCAGTTCGATGCTATGCCCGGAACGCCGCTCGTCAAGCGCAAGCGCTCAGCGGTGGCCCGGATCCCGCTCCTTGGACAAGGCGGGTCGCCGCCCAGCCGAACGCGGCGAACACCGGCCCGAACGGCGGAGCCACGCACGCTCGCACGGTCGGGCCACCCTTGCTCCTGACGCCGCTCGAACGTGGAACCGCGCGTTCGCATGGCGCGAGAGACTGGTCAGATGCGCTGGCCGACGGGCTTCATGTGGGGAACCGGGGCGTCGTCGACCCAGACGGAGGGTGCCGCTCGGGGTTCGGATTGGTGGGAATGGGAGCGGGCGGGCCGCGCCCCGATGTCGGGGTCGGGCAACGGGTTCGCCACCCGCTACGCAGATGACTTCCGTGCGCTGGCGGAGCTCGGGCTCAGTCACCATCGCCTCTCCATCGAGTGGGCACGCATCGAACCCGACGAAGGACGCCGCGACCTTGACGCGATCGCTCACGCGCGCCGGGTGCTCGAAGCGGCGCACGAGGCCGGGGTCACGCCCTGGATCTGCCTGCACCACTTCACCCTTCCGCAGTGGTTTGCCGAGCGAGGCGGATTCCTCGTCGAGAAGAACCGCACCACCTATTGGCGCCGTCACGTCGAGTTCATGGCCGAGACCTTCGGCGATCTGGCCGGCGGCTGGAAACCGGTCAACGAGACCAACTACTACGCCGGTATCGCCTATGGGGGGCGCGGCTGGCCTCCGGGCCGCACCGACCGCCAAGAACGCGCGGTCGCCGCGGAGCAGATCCATCTGGCCACCGCAGAGGCGGCGGTCGCCCTCCGCCAGACTGGCGCTCCGGTCGCATCGATCTTCGGACTCGGTTGCGAGGTGCCCTTGGACGACGACGACGCGACACAGAAGACCGTACGCTCCCTTCGTCGCGTCAACTGGGACGCCGGCATCGGTCTCTTTCGCGACGGCGTCCTCAAGATTCCCGGCCGCCCGCCCATCGAGCGTCCCGACCTGGCGGGGTGCTACGACCTGTTCGGCTTCTCCTACTACGCGACCACCGGGGTCCAAGGGGGCCGCGTGGTGCCCTATCCCCGAGATGCTCCGCTCTCCCCGCTTGGATACGGGATCTGGTCCGAGGGCCTGGGGCTCGTGCTCGAGCGGCTCCATGACGAACTGCCAGGCACACCGCTTCTGATCGACGAGTATGGCATCGGCACGTCCGACGACAGCCAGCGGGAGCGGTACCTCGAAGGCGGTCTGCGGGTCGTCGGCGAGGCACTCGACCGTGGGGTCGATGTCCGTGGCTTCTTTCACTGGACCGCGGTCGACAACTACGAGTGGCTCCACGGCTTCGACGTGGCCTTTGGGATCATCGATCGTGATCGCAATGTGCGTCGAAGTGCTCACGTCTTGGCACGAGAGGCGCGACCTCGGGCATGAACCCTTCGATCGACGGGTACCACCGTGCCTCGCGCATCGGCGTTTGTGACGAGCGTGTCCCCATCGGTCCCTCGCATCATCGGCGATCGACATCGCCAGACGACAGGCCCTCTTCGACCAGATCGAGGTAGCGGCCGATCGCGAGGACGAGCGCATCGGGCGCGCCTCCGCCATGCTCGGCCAGGAGCGACCGGAGCGCTCTGAGCTGCTCGAGCGGCGAGGCGTCCGCAACATCGGGGCCGCCGACGAATGCGATCAGCTCGGGCGCATCGGGGGATCGACGGGCGATGCGCTTCGCAGCCACCGGGAGCAGCGCCACCTGGAGCAACCGGTGCTGCTCGGGGTCCTTGGGCGAGCCAGGTCGGGCCTCGCCGCGAGCGAGCTGCTCGGCGAAGGTCTCCTTCGTCCGGGCGAACCCCAGGCGGTCGAAGGCGATCTCGGCGTCGGATGCCCAGGCGCAACGGGTCTGGGAAAAGACGTACCAGTCGACCCACAGGGGCAACCCCTCGAGCACGTATTGCACGCTCACCGCTCGGGCTCCTCGAGGCGCGTTGTGTGGGGCGTCGAAGCTGAGGCTCGCCCACTTGGCACCGGGAAGCCGTGCGGCATTCCCGTAGCGGTCGACCTCGCCGTCACCCACCACGATGAGCAGGTCGACGTCGCTCCAATCGTCGGCCTCGCCTCGGCCGAGCGAGCCCACGAGGCCCGCTGCGAGCACCGCCGTGTCCGCCCGGAGCTCATCGAGCGCCGACGCCAGCCAGCTCTCGCGGATCGACCGCAACGTCGGCGCGCCGCCCGCCCCGACCCACTCTCGTCGGCCGCTCGCCACGTCGCTCCCCCGTCCTCGCCGCTGGGTCATGCTCACAGCGAGCCTGCCTCGGCAGTGACCTTCTCCCCTATTTCAGCTCGCCGGGCCGGGCGCACACTGGAGCCGAAAGGAGGGGCGATGCAGGCACAGGCTGGAGACCAGATCGTCATCCGGGGGCATCGGATCGGTGAACCCGACCGCGACTGCGAGGTCATCGAGGTGCACGGGGCGAACGGCGGGCCGCCCTACGTCGTCCGCTGGGGCGACGACGGGCACGAGAGCCTCTTCTTCCCGGGACCCGACGCCACGGTGAAGCACCTCCACCCGGCGGCGAGCTGAGCTCGTCTCTTCGACGAGGGATGAACGGAGGTCGCCATGCAGGCTCGAGCAGCGATTCGACGCTCGGGGGTCGCGATCGGCCCCGAACGAAGCGTGGGCGAGGCGGCCCGGATCATGGAGCGCGCCGGGGTCGGCGCGCTCGCGGTGGTTGACGGCGGAGCCCTCGTCGGGATCGTCACGGATCGGGACCTCGTGACCCGGGTCATCGCCCAACGACGTCCTGACGACGCGCGCGTCGACTCGGTGATGTCGATGCCGGTCATCACGATCGAAGCCGAGGCCGACATCCACGATGCGTTCGCCCTGTTCCGGACGCACGGCAACCGGCGGCTCCCCGTCGTCGAGGGCCGGAGGTTCATCGGCATGCTGAGCGTCGACGATCTGTTGATCAACGTCATCGGGGAACTCGTCGATCTCGTCCGCCCCGTGACCGCCGAGGCGATCTTCGGGCACCGCGACAGCCCAGCGCCGGCGACCTGCTGACGCACCGTGCACGAGCGGCTCGCGCGATGACGCTCTCGCAGTTCCAGGTGCGCTTCCACGGACGTGGTGGGCAGGGGGTGGTCACGGCGGCCGAGCTCCTCTCGGTCGCCGCCTTCTACGAGGGCCGGTACTCCCAAGCGTTTCCGACCTTCGGCTCCGAGCGCGCCGGGGCGCCGGTGGCGGCCTTCTGCCGGATCGCCGACCGCCAGATCAGGACCAGATCACCCGTCTCGCGGCCCGACGCAGTGGTGGTGGGTGACGCCACGCTCCTGCACAGCGGCGACCTGTTCGCCGGGCTCGGGACCGACGGCTACGTGCTCGTCAACACCTCGGGGGGAATCGACCGCCCGGCGCTCGACCGCCGCCTGGCGGAGCTGCAGACCGAGCGCATCGCCGCCCTCCCGGCCACCGAGCTCGCACTTCGGCACCTCGGCCGGCCGGTGCCAAACGCCGTCCTCCTCGGTGGCCTCGCTGCGCTCTGTGACGTGGTCAGCCTCGCATCGGTGCAACGGGCGATCGCCGAGCGCTTCACCGGGCCGCTCGGCGCCGCCAACCAGGCCGCGGCGGCCGAGGCGTACGCGATGGTCGCCCATCCTGCGGAGCTGAGCGGTGCTTCGCCAGATTGAGGGCTCCCAGGCGGTCGCCCGGGTGGTCGCGGCCTGCCGACCCCAGGTGGTCTGCGCATACCCGATCACGCCCCAGACCCACATCGTCGAGGCGATCGGCGCCATGGTGAAGTCCGGTGAACTGCCCGGGTGCCGCTTCATCAACGTCGAGTCGGAGTTCTCGGCGCTCTCGGTCGCGATCGGTGCATCGGCGACCGGAGCCCGCGCCTACACCGCGACGGCAAGCCAGGGGCTCCTCTTCATGATGGAGGCCCTCTACAACGCGGCCGGCCTCGGCCTGCCGATCGTGATGACGCTCGCCAACCGGGCGGTCGGCGCTCCGATCAACATCTGGAACGACCACAGCGACGCCATGGCGGCTCGTGACGCCGGCTGGATCCAGCTGTTCGCCGAGAGCAACCAGGAGGCGGCCGATCTCCACGCCCAGGCGTTCAGGCTCGCCGAGGAGGTGTCGTTGCCCGTCATGGTCTGCATGGACGGGTTCGTTCTCACGCACGCCGTCGAGCGCGTCGACGTTGTGACCCGAGAGCAGATCGACGCATTCCTCCCGCCCTACGAGCCGCGACAGGTGCTCGACCCTTCGGCCCCGGTCACCATCGGCGCGATGGTGGGACCCGAGGCCTTCGAGGAGGTCCGCTACCTCGACCACGCGCGACACCTCGATGCGCTCGGCTCCATCGAGGCGATCGCCGAGGAGTTCGCCGAGGTGGTCGGGCGCCCGTGCGGGGGCCTCCTCTCCCCGTACCGCACCCAGGACGCCGAGCTGATCGTGGTCGCCCTCGGGTCCGTGCTCGGCACGATCCACGAGGTGGTCGACGAGGCCCGCGACCGGGGCGCGCGGGTGGGTGCCCTCGGGATCACCACCTTCCGCCCGTTCCCCCTCGATGCAGTACGCGACGCGCTCGGGGGCGACGCCCGGCTGCTCGTGGTCGAGAAGGCCTTCAGCTCCGGCTTCGGTGGGGTGCTCTCCACCGACATCGCCATGGCCGTCGAGGGCGCGCCGTCGCGAATCTCGACCGTGGTGGGCGGCCTCGGTGGACGTGCCATCACCGAGACCTCGCTCCGCCGCGTCATCGACGACGCGCTCGAGGGCCGGCTCGAGCGCCTGGAATTCCTCGACCTCGACCGGGGTGCGGTCGAGGCGGAGCTCGCCCGGATGGCCGCCAACCGTCGCTCGGGTCCGGTGGCCGAGAACATGCTGCGCTCCCTCTCGGCGAGCGCCCGGCGCACGGGTGGAGGCCGGCCATGACCCCCGGGCAGCCGGTCCGGTTCTTCCAGGTCGGAAGCTTCGCCGCCGGGAACCGGCTGCTGGCACCCGAGATGCGCACCGTCCAGTCCGACGCGACGAGGGCCAACTCGCTCACCTCGGGGCACCGGGCCTGCCAGGGCTGCGGTGAGGCGCTCGGCGCCCGCTACGTCCTCGACACCGCGATGCGGGCGACCGGCGGCCGGCTCATCGCCGTCAACGCGACCGGCTGCCTCGAGGTATTCACGACGCCGTACCCCGAGACCTCGTGGCGGGTCCCGTGGCTCCACTCGCTGTTCGCCAACGCGGCCTCGGTCGCAACCGGCGTCGCGGCGACACTCGACGCACAGGGCCGAAACGAGGTTCGCGTGCTCGCCCAGGCGGGCGACGGTGGCACGGTCGACATCGGCTTCGCCGCCCTGTCCGGCCTCTTCGAGCGCAACGACGACGTCCTCTATGTCTGCTACGACAACCAGGCCTATATGAACACGGGCGTGCAGCGCTCGGGCGCCACTCCCCCAGCGGCGCGCACCGCGACGACCGAGGCGCTCGGGCCGGAGCCGGGGAACCCCTTCGGGCAGGGCAAGAACCTGCCCCTGATCGCCATGGCCCACAACATCCCCTATGTCGCCACTGCGACCGTCGCCGAGCTGCACGACCTCGAGGCCAAGGTCCTCAAGGCGATGACCATGCATGGGGCGCGTTACCTGCACGTGCTCGTGCCGTGCCCGCTCGGTTGGGGAAGCGCGCCGGCGGCCACGATCGAGCTCGCCCGGCTGGCCAAGGAGAGCGGGCTCTTCGCGGTCTTCGAGGCCGAGCGCGGCGAGGTGACGGCCTCCTCCTCGATCCGCCACCAGGTCCCCGTCGAGGCCTACCTGCGGCCCCAGTCCCGCTACCGCCACCTCTTCGACGACACCGGCGCGGTGCTCCGGCCCGACATCGTGGGTCGGCTCCAGGCGCTTGCGGACGCTAATATCGCCCGCTTCGACCTCCTCAAGAGCGCGTCGTGAGCGAGCTGCCCTTCGCGATCAGCCTGGAGGTCGGCTCGAGCCTCGCCAACCGCACCGGCTCGTGGCGGGTCGAACGACCCCGCTACGTCGACCGGCTCCCGCCGTGCAACGACGCCTGCCCGGCCGGGGAGAACGTGCAGCGGTGGCTGTACCTCGCCGAAGAGGGCTCCTACGAGGAGGCGTGGCGGGCGCTCGTCGAGGACAATCCGATGCCCGCCATCATGGGCCGCGTCTGCTACCGGCCCTGCGAGACGGCCTGCAACCGTGCGCACCTCGACGAGGCCGTCGGCATCAACGCTGTCGAGCGATTCTTGGGCGACCTCGCCATCGATCGAGGGTGGCGGCTACCCGAGCCCGCCCCCGACGGCGGCGCCCGGGTCCTCGTGGTGGGTGGGGGCCCCGGAGGGCTCTCGGCCGCCTACCACCTCCGCCGGCTCGGCCACCGGGTGCGCCTCGTGGACTCCTCGGCGGCCCTCGGCGGGATGATGCGCTACGGCATCCCCAAATACCGGCTCCCGCGATCCGCCCTCGAGGCCGAGGTGGCGCGCATCGCCGCGATGGGCGTGGACGTCGAGCTCGGCACGCCGGTGCACGACCTCGCCGCTGCGATGCGCGACGGCGGGTTCGACGCGGCCGTGCTCGCGGTCGGCGCGCAGCTGGCCCACCGGGCATACATCCCCGCCGGCGACTCGGCCCGGGTCCTCGACGCCGTCGCGCTGCTGCGCTCCATGGAGGGCGAAGCGCCGCCCTCGCTCGGCCGTCGCGTCGTCGTCTATGGGGGCGGCGACACGGCCATGGACGCCGCCCGGACCGCACGGCGCCTCGGGGCGAGCGATGCCATCGTCGTCTACCGCCGCACGAAGGAGCGCATGCCTGCACACGCCGTCGAGGTCGAGGAGGCGGCCGAGGAGGGCGTGGCCATGAAGTGGCTGTCCACGATCACCCAGATGGAAGCGGGCCGTCTCGTCTTGGAGAAGATGGTGCTCGACGAGCACGGCTTTCCCCAGCCCACCGGCGAGCTCGAGGTGCTCCAGGCCGACTCGGTCGTGCTCGCGCTCGGCCAGGACACCGACCTCTCCCTCGTCGGTGGCCTCGATGACGTGGCCGTGCGCGACGGCGCCCTCGAGGTCGACGACGGCCTCATGACCGGCCATCCGGGGATCTTCGGGGTGGGCGACGCGACCAACGCCGAACGGACGGTGACGACGGCGGTCGGTCAGGGGAAGAAGGCGGCGCGCGCCGTCGACGCGTGGCTGGCCGGCACACCGCTCGAGCGGCCCGTTCGCCACCAACTGGCGAGCTTCGAGCTCCTCAACACCTGGTACTACGACGACGCGCCGAAGACCATGCGGGGCCGGCTCGAGCCGGCCAGGCGCACCGGGACCTTCGACGAGGTCGAGGCGGGGCTCGACGAGTCCGACGCCCTCTTCGAGGCCCGCAGATGCCTGTCGTGCGGCAACTGCTTCGAGTGCGACAACTGCTTCGGGGTCTGTCCGGACAACGCCGTGATCAAGCTCGGGCCGAACGAGCGCTACGAGTTCGACTACGACTACTGCAAGGGCTGCGGCATCTGCGCACAGGAGTGCCCGTGCGGCGCCATCGTCATGGAGCCCGAGGGGATATAGGGGCTTTGGACCCTGTCACGCCCAGCGCGCAAGCGAGATGGTGGGTCCATGGGCCGCTACACAAGACGATTCGACGAGATCGGCTCGGAGGACCTGGCGCTCGTCGGCGGCAAGAACGCCTCGCTGGGTGAGCTCTACCGACGGCTGAGGGAGGCCGGGGTCCGGGTCCCCGACGGGTTCGCGATCACGGCCGAGGCCTACCGGGCCATGCTGGACGCGGCCGGGGCCTGGGCGCCGCTGCGCGAGGCGCTCGAGGGGCTCGACGTCGATGACGTCGCGGACCTGGCGGCCCGCGGAAAGCGGGCCCGTCAGCTCATCTTCGACGCTGGTCTGCCCGAGGAGCTCGTGGCCGAGATCAAGGCCGGCTACCGCGCGCTGCGCGAGGAGTACGGCGAGGACGTGCGGCTGGCCGTCCGCAGCTCGGCCACCTCCGAGGACCTGCCGACGGCGAGCTTCGCCGGCCAGCACGAGACATACCTCAACGTGCGGGGCGACGACGCGCTCCTCGAGGCCTGCCGGCGGTGCTTCGCCAGCCTGTTCTTGGACCGCGCCATCCACTACCGGGTCGACCAGGGCTTCGACCACCTGAGCGTCGCGCTCTCGATCGGCGTGATGAAGCTCGTCCGCTCGGACATCGGGTCCTCGGGCGTCATGTTCTCTTTGGACACCGAGTCGGGCTTCCGCGACGTGGTGCTCTTGAACGGCTCCTACGGGCTCGGGGAGAACGTCGTGCAGGGCACCGTCGATCCGGACGAGTTCATGGTCCACAAGCCGACCTATCTCGCGGGCAGCCGCGCGGTGCTCCGGCGCAAGCTCGGCACCAAGGCGCTGCGCATGGAGCTGGTCGACGACGACCCGAGCCGCACCACGCGCAACGTGGACACCCCGCCGGGCGACCGCGACCGGTTCTGCCTGCGCGACGACGAGGTCCTCGAGCTGGCCGGCTACGCGTGCGCGATCGAAGCCCACTACGAGATGCCCATGGACATGGAGTGGGCGAAGGACGGCACCGACGGCCTGCTCTACCTGGTCCAGGCCCGACCGGCCACGAGTGTGCCCACGACGACGGTGCTGCAGCGCTTCGTGCTCGACGAGACGGGCGAGGTGGTCGTCGAGGGCCGGGCGGTGGGCACGAAGGCGGTGAGCGGCGTCGCGCGGCGCATCGGCGGGGTCGATGAGCTCTCGATGTTCCGCCCCGGCGAGGTCCTGGTCGCCGCCACCACCACGCCGGACTGGGAGCCGGTCATGAAGACCGCGTCTGGGATCGTCACCGACCATGGCGGCCGGACCTGTCACGCCGCCATCGTCGCCCGCGAGCTTGGGATCCCGGCCGTGGTCGGCACCGGACGAGCCACCACCCGCATCGAGACCGGGGAGGAGGTCACCGTGTCGTGCGGCGAGGGCGACACGGGGCGGGTCTATCGAGGCCGCATCCCCTTCCACGTCGAAGAGACGGCGGCCGACAACCTCCCCCGGCCCATCACCAAGATCATGGTGAACCTCGGGAATCCCGAGCTCGCCTTCACGACGGCGCTGCTCCCCAACGACGGGGTGGGGCTCGCACGCAGGGAGTTCCTCATCGGCGAGTCGATCAAGGCCCACCCGATGGCCCTCGCACATCCCGAGCTCGTGCGCGACCCGGCGACCCGCGAGGAGCTGGCCCGCCTCACCGCCGGCTACCCCGACGGGTCGGCCTTCTTCGTCGAGCGGCTCTCGGAGGGCATCGGGACGATCGCAGCGGCCTTCTGGCCCAAGCCGGTCGTCGTGCGCATGTCGGACTTCAAGACCAACGAGTACGCGACGCTGCTCGGCGGGGCCGACTTCGAGCCCGACGAGGACAACCCGATGATCGGGTTCCGGGGCGCCTCGCGCTATGCGCACCCCGCCTATCGCGACGGCTTCGCCCTCGAGTGCAAGGCGATGCTCCGGGTGCGCGAGGAGATGGGGCTGAAGAACGTCGTCCTCATGATCCCCTTCGTGCGTCGGGTCGAGGAGGCCGAGCGGGTGCTCCAGGTGATGGCCGAGTCCGGCCTCGAGCGCGACAAGGACGGCCTCGAGGTCTATGCCATGTGCGAGATCCCGAACAACGTGGTCCTCGTCGACCGGTTCGCGCAGCTCTTCGACGGGTTCTCGATCGGTTCGAACGACCTGACCCAGCTGACCCTCGGCGTGGACCGTGACAGCGAGGTCGTGGCGTTCGACTACGACGAGCGCGACGAGGGCGTGAAGGAGCTCATCCGCCTGGCCGTCGAGGGCTGCCGGCGCAACCACATCCACTCGGGCATCTGCGGACAGGCCCCCTCGGACTACCCCGACATGGCGGCGTTCCTCGTCGAGATCGGGATCGACTCGATGAGCCTCAATGCCGACAGCCTCGTGTCCACCACCTGGGCGGTCCTCGATCTCGAGCGGCGGCTCGGGCGCGGCGCCGCTGACAGCGATGCCAACGCGCTGCTCCGCGAGCTCACCCACCCGGGCGGCTGACGCCGCCGGGGTCGCGCGCCGGGCGCCCGGCACGAGGCGCGCCGCGACGGGGGGCGCCTGGAACCACCCACTGGAGCGGGCACGCCGCTCAGCGCGCGGCGATCGCGCCGAGCGCTCGTCGTTGCGCCGCCCGGGCCCCACGGCAAGTGTGCGGACCGAGGTGCGCCCATGCTCCTTCGCCACGCCGACACCGAGCCGCCTCGTGCGGCGCGCGCCCGAGCTCGAGGAGCGACGGTGCGGCACGGCGGACGCGACCGAGCCGCCGCACGATGGCGGCGGCTCGATCTTCTCCGGCGCAGGCCAACGGCCCGGGGGCACCGTGCAGGGGGAGGCGGACACCCCCGTCGGCCGCTCGTCCGCGTCGATCGGGTCAGCCCCGAGCGATGGGCACCTTGGTCGCGCCGGGCTCGTGCTCGGCCGGCCAGGGCACCGTGACCTCCAAGATCCCGTCCTTGTACTCGGCCTTGACCGAGCTCTGGTCGACACCGGCGGGCAAGGGAACGCTCCGCTGGAACTCGCCGTAGCGGAACTCCGAGCGGTAGCTGTCCTTCTTCTTGTCCTCCGTGCGCTCCTCGCGCTTGGCCGAGATCCGCAGCGTGTGGTCGCTCACCGACACGTCGAGGTCCTTGTCCGGGTCGATGCCCGGCATCTCGGCACGGATCACGAGGTTGCCGTCCTCCCGCTCCTCCTCGACGCGCAGCCATCCTTCGGGCTCCTCATCGAGGTAGAGCCACCGGCGCCACCGCTCGGGAAGCTCAGCCCCGAAGCGGTCCCACTTCGTCAATGCCATGGTTACCTCCGTTCCTCACCGGGCGTCGAGGGCGCTCGACACCCCTACGCCCATCTTCGAATCGACGTAGGCGGCGCACCAGAGGAGAAGGTCACAGTGCGAGGGGGGGCGAGATGCTCGCCGCAGTGGTGATCCTCTCGATCGGCTTCGGGCTCGCCAACGGTCTGCACGACGCCGGCAACGCCGTCGCGGCACCGGTGGTGACCAAGGCGCTGCGGCCGGGCCAGGCGATCGGCCTGGCGGCGGCCTTCCACGTGATCGGTGCCCTCGTCGTCGGCACCGCGGTGGCCACGACGGTCGCCGGGATCATCGCCGTCCCCCACGCCGACACAATGGTGGTGCTCGGGGCGGCGGTCCTCGGCGCGCTCATCTGGAACCTGTTCACCCTCGGGCTCGGGTTGCCCTGCAGCTCGGGGCACTGCCTCGTCGGTGCGCTCACCGGCGCCGCGCTCGCCGACCATGGCGCCGCTGCCGTGCACTGGGGCGGCCTGCACGGCCTGCGCCCGGTCGGCGTGGTGGGCTCGCTCGTCTGGCTGGGCCTCTCGAGCGCGGTGGCCATGCCGCTCGCGTTCATGGGCATCCGGGCGGCGCGCCACGGGCTGCGGGAGGCCAGCCGGTCGCTGCTCGGCCCGATCCGCCGCGGGGAGGTCCTCACGACCGCGTCCCTCGCGCTCGCCCACGGCTCGAACGATGCCCAGAAGACCATGGGGCTGCTCGCGCTCGCGCTGGTGGCGACCGGGCACCTCGGACATCTCTCGGTGCCCTTCTGGGTGCAGCTGACCGGGGCGGGGGCACTCACGATCGGCACCTCGCTCGGCGGCTGGCGGGTCGTCCGGACCCTCGGCCGGGGCATCTTCCCCCTCCGCTCGCTCGACGGCCTCGTGAGCCAGGGCTCGGCGTCGCTCATCGTCCTGGCCGGCTCGCTCGTCGGCGCACCGCTCAGCACCACCGACGTGGTGGCCCCGGCGGTGGTCGGCGTCGGGGCGGGCGAGCGCTGGCGTCACGTACGGTGGCGCGTCGTGCGGCAGATCGGCGTCGCCTGGCTGGTGACCCTCCCGGTGAGCGCCGGGCTCGGCGCCTGCGCATTGGTCCTCTGGAGGGCGCTGTGAAGAAGCTCGGCCTCGGCGCCCTCCGGTCGTGGTTCCTCCCGGGGATCCCACCGGTGCTCGAGCTCCTGGTCGACCAGGGCCGGCACACGGTCGCCGGGATGGCGGCGTTCGTGCGCTGGGCGTCGGGGGACCCAGTTGCGGGCGAGGAGGTCCGGGCAGAGGAGCACGCGGCCGACGAGGCGCGCCGTGCCGCTGCGGCCGCCCTGCGCCGCGCGTTCGTCACCCCGGTCGAGCCCGAGGACCTGTTCTCCTTGTCGGAGCGTCTGGACCGGGTCATGAACCAGGCCAAGGACCTCGTGCGGGAGGCCGAGGTCCTCGAGATGGCCCCCGACGAGCCGATCCTCCAGATGGCGCGGCTCGCACTCGGCGGCGTCGAGTGCCTCGTCCGGTCCTTCCCCCTCTTGGAGAAGGACCCCGACCGCGCCACGGCCGCCGCAGACGAGGCCATCAGGAAGCAACGGGCCATCGAGCGGGTGTACCGAAGCGCCATGGCGGCACTCGTCTCGTGCCACGACCTGAGCGAGGTGGCCGGAAAGCGCGAGCTCTACCGGCGCGCGGCGCGCATCGGGGACGCCATCGAGCACGTGGCCGACCGGGTCTGGTACGCGGTCGTGAAGCGGGGGTAGCGCGGCGCCGGCGCGGGAGGCTCAGGCCGACAGCGGATGCTCGGTGTCCTCGTCGAGCGCCCTCGGTCCGGCGGCCCCGAGGGGACGGAGCATCGACTCATAGCGCGCCACACGGTGGCGGTAGGCCTCGGCCGCGTCCTGCTCGGAGCGCGCGGCGCGCCGGAGGGCGTCGCCCAGCTCCTCCTCGGTGCGCAGGATGCGGACCGACGTGTGGTGCTGCTCGATCTCGACGGGAACCACGGCCTGCCTGGTGCGCCGGACGCGCACCTCGAAGACGGCGAGGATGCACAGGAGGACTCCCACTCCCCCCGTCGTGGCAATGAGGATCATGCGCATGGCAGCTTCCATTTCATCGAGGCTGCGTTCCATGCCCGCAGCGCTGACGACCACCGTGGTTCGTCGAAGAGAGCATGCGCCGCGACCACCGGCACCCACCAGGGACTTGGGTCCCAAACCGCGAGGTGCGGGACCGGCCGAGCCGGGCGAGACCCGGAGCGGCGGGCGCCCAACCCGAGGAGCACGCGCCGGGAGTGGCTCGCAGCGCAGCGTGGTGATCGCTAGGCCGAGCGCCGGCACTGGCGCCGGTAGGACTCGAGCGCGTGCTCGACGGCCGACGCCCAACCACGGGGCTCCCACGCCGCCACCTCCGGCCGGGCGGCCAGATCGAGCTCGAGGGGCACGAGCACGCGTTGTTGGATCTCCTCGAGCGGGCCGTTGGTCGAGGCGAGCGCCAGCAGGCTCGACGCCAGGTACGCCCTCGCCTTGCGCCAGTCGTCTCCGGAGCCCTCCAGGCTCTCCCGGGCCAGGTCCTCCTCGCTCCCGTGCGCCAACAGGTTCGTCCAGGTCCACACCGGCACCACGACCTCGGCGCCGTCGGCGAGCCGCCCGGCGAGGAAGGCCTCGCACTCGGTGACCAGCCGGTTGCCGCTCAGCGAGCTGAACGGCAGAAGCAGCTCGAACCTCCGGACCGCCTCTTGGGGGGAGCGGTCCGGGACCTCCTCACGACGCCACGGCCAACGCATCGATTCCTGCCTTCCAATGTGCGGGGTGACGAGTCCAGCTGCCGACGAATCCCATGGCGCTGCGGCACGCTTCTTCGATCGAGGCCCCGTCCAGGTAGGCGGCCTCCGCGATGCGCCCGGCGCGATCGGCGGCGCTGTACTCGCCGGGCAGCTCGATGCCCACCCATGCCCTCACGACCTCGGCCAGCATCTGCCCCTTGTCCATGACGGTCACCTCCTCCTTTCAAAGACCGTACGCTCGCCACCGTGCGCGAGACAGGGTCCAACGTCCCGTTGTCGCAGCTCCGAGCGCGGCCCGGGGACCGGCGCTAGCCGGCGCCTCGACGAGGGCACATGAGCGCTGAGCACGTCCACCACGAGCGCGGCCCGAGGAGGGCCGGCCCTGCGCCCTTCGCGTCGTCGATCGAGACCCACACGGGCGCGGTCTTCTTCTTGGGCGAGCGGGCGTTCAAGGTGAAGAAGCCGGTGCGCTACGGGTTCTTGGACTTCACGACGATCGAGGCAAGGCGCGCCGCGTGCCGCCGCGAGGTCGAGCTCAACGCCCGGCTCGCCCCCGACGTCTATCTCGGCGTGGGCGAGCTGCGGGGCCCCGACGGTGCGCCGTGGGAGCCCTTCGTCGCCATGCGGCGGCTCGACGCGGCGAGCGCGCTCAGCCAGTTGGCGGCGTCCGGGCGCGAGCTCGGCGCCGAGGTCGGGCGGCTGGCCGAGGTGCTGGCCCGTTTCCACGCCGCCGCGGCACGCGTCGCGGTCCGCGACCAGCTGGCCGGGGCCGAGTCGGTCCTCGGGCGATGGCGCGCCAACGCGGCCGAGATGGCACCCCTCCTCGGAGCGCTCTTCGACCCCACGGTCGCGGCGGGGAACCTCGAGCGGGCGTCTCGATACCTGGAGGGGCGCCATCTCCTCTTCTCGGCCCGGATCGCCGCCGGGCGGGCGTGCGACGGCCACGGCGACCTCCTGGCCGACGACGTGTTCTTGCTCGAGGACGGGCCGAGGGTGCTCGACTGCCTCGAGTTCGACGACGACCTGCGCTATGGCGACGCCCTGGGCGACGTCTGCTCGCTCGCCATGGACCTCGAACGGCTCGGTCGGGGGGACCTCGCCACCTCGCTGCTCGCTGCGTACGGGCGCGCGTCGGGCGACCGCTGGCCCCCCTCGCTCGCCCATCACTACGTCGCCTATCGCGCCCAGGTGCGGGCGCTCGTGGCGGGCCTACGCTTCGCCCAGGGTGACGAGGGGTCCGCAGCGCTCGCCCGCCGGCTGCTCGCGCTGTGCGCGGCCCACCTCGAGGCCGGTCGCATCAGGCTCGTGGTCGTGGGCGGGTTGCCGGGCACGGGCAAGACCACGGTGGCCGGCTGGGTCGCCGACCGGCTCGCTGCCACCGTCGTGCGCTCCGACATCGTCCGCAAGGAGCTGGCCGGCCTCGACCCCGCCCGGCCCCGGCCAGCGGGATTCGGGCTCGATCTCTACGCGCCCGAGCGCACCGAGGCCACCTACCGGGCGATGCTCGAGCGGGCCCGGGCCGAGCTCGCCATGGGCGCGAGCGTGGTCCTCGACGCGAGCTTCTCGGACCCCGCCTGGCGTGCCGCCGCCCGGCACCTGGCCGCCGAAGCATCGGCCGACCTCGACGAGCTCCGCTGCATCGCCCCGGCCGAGGTCGCCGAGTCGCGCCTCGCCTCGCGCGCGGCGGCGGGCGGCGACGCGTCGGACGCCGACGCGTCGGTGGCGCGCGCCATGGCCGAGCGAAGCGCGCCCTGGCCCGACGCCGCGGTGCTCGACACCGACGCCGCTCCGGGACAGGTGCACGCTCGCCTCGACGAGCTGCTCGGCCGGCACTGACGGGCCGACCGAGGACGGGGACGGCTCAGGGGCCCGGGCCCGCGGGCAGGGTCGGGAGCCCCACCTCGGGGTGCGACGGCCCGAGGGTGACCGGGGTCCCGTGGTGCTCGAGGCGGAGCGTCCCCTCCCCCACCAGGCGATAGCGCGTCCGCTCGGCGGTCACCTCGACCTCGAGGCGGGCGCCCCGGATGGCGAGCGGGAAGGCGAGGCGCCGCAGGGGCGCCGGCAGGCGGGGCGCGAACGAGGCCACCTCGCCCCTCGGCCGGTAGCCGGCGAGGCCCTCGATCAAAGCGCTCCAGCCGCTCGCCGCGCCGGCCAGGTGGACCCCGTCGCGCACGTCGTCGGCGAGATCGTCGAGATCGATCAGCGCACAGCGCCGGAGATAGGCGAATGCCGTGTCGAGGTCGCCGATCTCGGCCGCCACCACCGCGTGGGCGACTGCCGAGAGCGAGGAATCGTGGACCGTGATCGGCTCGTAGTAGGCGAAGTCGCGTCGCTTGTCCTCGATGGAGAACCGATCGCCGGCCAGCCAGAGGGCGAGCAGCACGTCGGCCTGCTTCACCACCTGGCGGCCGTAGAGCGCGAGCGGGTGCACGAAGAGCAAGAGCGGCCGCTTGCCCCCGAACGAGGCGAGGTCGAAGGGCGCGTGGTGCAAGAACGCATCGTCTTGCGCGTGGATGCCGCGCGTCTCGTCGTAGGGGAGATAGACGTCCGCTGCGGCCCGCTCCCAGCCCTCGACCTCCTCGGGCCCGAGCCCGGTCGATTCGACGAGCGCCCGATGGGCCTCGGGGCGCGTTCGGGCGAGGCGCGCCACGACCTCGGCCGCGCCGGCCAGGTTCCTCGCCGCCATCACGTTCGTGTAGAGGTTGTTGTCGACGAGCGCCGAGTACTCGTCTGGTCCCGTCACCTCGTCGATGCAAAAGGCCCCGGCGCGCTCGGGGTCGCGGTGGCCGAGCGCCATCCAGAGCCGCGCCGTCTCGACCAGCAAGGCTGCGCCGCCCTGGGTCAGGAACTCCTCGTCGCCGCTACAGCCCACGTACACCTCGACCGCATGGGCGATGTCGGCGGCGAGATGGTACGCGGCCAGGCCCTCGGGGAAGTACGACGAGACGTCCTCCCCCGAGATCGTGCGCCACGCGAAGAGCGCGCCGCGAAGCTCGAGCGAGCGGGCGCGGGCGCGGGCCTGGTCGAGGGTGCGCAGGCGGAAGGCGAGCAGGTCCCGGGCCCACGCCGGGGTGCTGTGGGCGAGGATCGGCACGAGAAAGGTCTCCGAGTCCCAGAAGCGGTGCCCGTCGTAGCCCTGGCCGGTCAGGCCCTTCGCCGCGACCCCCAGGTCCTTTGCGTGGGCAGTGGCCTGGAGGAGCTGGAACAGCCCGAACCGCACGCCTTGTTGGACCTCGGGATCCCCCTCGACGACGACGTCGGTGCGTGCCCAAAAGGCGTCGGCGTAGTCGCGCTGGCGCTCGGCCAAGGCGTCGTAGCCGAGGGCCAGCGCCCGATCGACGACGCCCTGGCCGGCCTCGACGAGCGCGTCGATCGACCCGCGAGCGGACCACGCATAGGAGAGGAACTTGGTGAGCGTCACCGCTTCGCCGGCCGCCAGTCGGAGCCGATAGATGACGCCGAGCGTGCCCGACTCCTCGAACGCGTCCGACGCCGCCCCCTCGGCGTCGAGGACGTGGTCGGCCACGGTGACGACGCTCAGTCGGCTTGCCCGGGTCGTGTAGCCCGCGACGAGGCGCGAGCCCCGGGCGGTCGCGACGCGCGGCAAGAGCACCTGGCCGTAGAGGGGTGCGGCGGCGCGGGGGTCGTCCTCTCGGACCTGCACACTCTCATTGGCCACCAGGCTCGAGGTGAGCTCGATCTCGGCGTCGCCTTCGAGCACGAGGATCCGGTAGGAGATCGCGGCCAGCTCAGGTAGGGCGAAGGACACGAGGCGACGGGAGCGGATCTCGACCGTTGCGCCGCTCGGGGCGGTCCACTCGACGTCACGGACGAGCTCGGCGGCCGCCATGTCGAGCACCCGCACGTGCCGCCGCACGCCTTCGGATCGCACGTCGAGCGGGTCGCCGTCCACCCGCAGGCGGATGAGCTTGCCATCGGTCACGTTGAGGGTGGTCTCGTTGCTCGGGACCCTGGCCGAGGGCGGTCCCTGCTCGAAGGCCGTCGGGCGCCGTTCGTAGAACCCGTTCAGGTAGGTGCCCGGCTGCCCGACCGGCTCCCCCTCGTCGAGGTTGCCCCGCAGACCGAGGTACCCGTTGGACACCGTGAACAGCGTCTCGGTCTGCTCCAGGATCTCGGGCGAGAAGGCGACCTCCGTGAGCGTCCACGGCTCGACCGCGAAGGCCGGGTGCCCGATCACGATCCCGCGCCCGGCAACGGGCGACCCTCGACGAGCAGCTCGGTGAGGCGGCCGACGACGACGTCGGCGCCCGCTTCTTCCAGCCGCTCCCGGCTCGCCCGGCGGGCCACCCCGACCACCAGGGCGAAACCGCCGGCTCGCCCGGCGGCGACCCCGGCCGGCGCGTCCAACTGTTATACTCTTACCACGACACCTTGTTCATCGCCAGCTTACTTATACATTT
>DAHUZM010000084.1 GCA_027306525.1 Acidimicrobiaceae bacterium | reverse complement strand
GCTGCGGACGCCGCCGGGCGGGCGCTCGAGCTGGCGAGAGGCGCAAGCTCGAGCGGGCTCGAGCTGAGTGCCTCCGAGGACCTCGCGCGGCGCGCCGCGCACCTCCTCGCGAAACCCGGCGCGGATCTGGGTGACCTCGCGAGGCGGTCGGGTGTCCCGCGCTCCAAGCTCATCGTGCGCGCCCTCGCCTTTCGCGACGGAGGGCGCGGCGGCCTGGCCGTGCTCGACGGCTTCGTCGACTGCGACCCCGAGACAACCGCCCTCGGCGCGGCGGTGCTCGGGAAGGGCGCGACCGTCCGGCGCAACAGGGTCACGCTCGCAGATCGCCAGCTCCGGTTCGGACCCGACGGACGTTGGTACCCGTTCCGTCGTTCGGCCGGCACCTGGTACCCCGATGGGTCCCCCTTCGCGCACCACGTGGACCGTCCCGACCTCGGGGCGCTCGACGAGGACGGTGCAGCACCCGAGGGGTAAATCGACGTGCTCGCGGGCGTCACTGCCCCGGGGCGGGGCACCCCGGGGACGCACCAGCGCGCATCCGCCGAGTCGTGGGTGGTGCTGGACGGCCGAGGGGCCATGGGCGCGAGGAGCGCGGCGATCACCGGGTTTCCCTCCGGGAGACTCCGACACCAGGGACTTTGGTCCCTAGTCCCAGGCCCGGCGGGTCCGTACCCTTCGATGGTGCCCACCTGGGAATGCCCGTCCTATGGCTGCCGTGGGCGGATCGTTGTGAAGAGCGAGCCGCGCGACGGCACCTCTGGGTTCTGCCAACCTCCTCCAGACGAAGACCGCCGGGTGTGCGGTCGGCAGTTCGTCTTCCGCGCTGACCAGGGTCGTTGGATTCCACGATCGGGTGCTCTTCCAGGTCGCCGGGAGCAACGACCAGGCTGAGCGACCACCGATTCGCTTCGGGCAGGGCGAAGGTGTCGGACCGTGGGGCATCCCCGGCCTGGACGACGACCCCGACTACCGTTGAACACGCTGCGTGAGCATAGGAGCACAGAACGTGGTCACGCGTCGGGATCGGGCGTGCCCCAGATCTCGGCACGAGGCACGTTCGTCGGGACAAGGCCTCGACGCCATGGAGCAACGAGAAGCACCGGCACGGCCGGCGAAGCACCGTGGGAAAGGGGTCGAGGGCGGCCCGTCAGCGGCACGCGAGCGGGCGTCGGTGGGGCGCGACAGGGCGCCCAACCCGAGCGACCGGGAGCAACGTCGACTGTTCCTCTTGCTCGTGGCGTGCTCCGTCCTCGTGCTGGGGGTGGCCGGCTCGGCCCTCGGTGGCCTTTGGTGGGACCACTACCAGCAGGCGGCGATCTCGGCGTCGGCATCGGACACCGCAGGCGCGGTGAGTGCGGCAATCGGTGATGCGCTCCGGGCCGATCGCAACTTCGACGCCGGCGTCGAGGCGATGGTGGCGACCGACCCGGGGTTGACCAACCGTCAGCTGGTCGCATGGTCGTCGTCGACCGACGTGAAGGCGCGCTATCCAGGGACGGCGGGGTTCGTCTTCGTGGTGCCGGTCCCCGCCGCCGCGCTCCCTGCGTTCATCGCCTCGGTCGAGGGCGACCCGCCGAACGGGTCTCCGGCCACCCCGTACTTCGTGTTCCCCCCCGGCCAGCGTTCCCAGTACTGCCTCGAGCGCTTCGGGGACGAGTACATCTCCTCGGGGCTGCCGATCGGGCTCGACCTGTGTGCCCTCAACGGCTCGGACCTCTCAGCGGTGCTTCGCTCGGGGCAGACCGAGTTCGACACGTTCCGGGTCATCACCAAGGCGGGCTCGATCCCCGCCGCCTATGCCAAGGCGGTGCTCCGGCGTTACGGGAACCTCTTCGTGATGATCAGCCCGACCTATCGTGCCGGGAGCTCGCCGGACACCCCGGCCGAGCGGGCCTCCTCCTTCGAGGGGTGGATGGTCGGCACGTTCAGCATCCGCGCGCTGCTCAGCTCCGGGCTCGGTGCCACCCGCCACGTGCAGGTCGCCTTGCGCTACCGCCAGGGCTCGTCGCCCTGGGCGCCGATCGGGATGGCCGGCTCGGCACCCGGTGCCCATCTGAGCATGACACGGACGATCGGGGTGGGCGCGGGGCTCAACTCTCGCATCCAGGCCGTGGTCACGAGCTCGGTCAGCACCGATCCGTTCCTGGGCGGGTTCCTCGTCGGGATCGCCGGGTCGATCTTTTCCATCTTGTTGTTCGGGTTCCTCACCTACCTCGCGACCTCCCGGCGCCGCGCCATGCAGCTCGTCGAGCGCCGGACCGAGGAGCTCCGCCACCGCGCCCTGCACGACGCCCTCACCGATCTACCGAACCGGGCCCTGCTCTTCGACCGAGCCGAGCGCATGGTGCTGCGGGCACGGCGCGAGCCCACGGTGGTCGGGGCGCTCTACCTCGATCTCGACGACTTCAAGGAGGTCAACGACACCCTCGGTCACCAGAGCGGCGACGCGCTCTTGCAGGCCGTCGCGGCGAGGATCCGGACGGTGCTTCGCGAGAGCGACACCGTCGGGCGCCTCGGGGGGGACGAGTTCCTCGTGCTCGTCGAGGCCTCCTTCCTCGAGCCCGGCCCCGAGCTGGTGGCCGAGCGGATCCTGGCTGCGTTCGCCGAGCCCTTCGTCTTGGAGACCCCCACGCGCAACGTGCTCTCGCTCCACGCGAGCATCGGGGTGGCGATCGACGCCGGCGGGAGCGTCGACGCCTTGATCCGGGACGCGGATGTCGCGCTCTATGCGGCCAAGGCGGCGGGCAAGGACCGCGTCGTGGTGTTCCGCCCCGAGATGCAGACCGCCGCCGACGACCGCCGCGCCCTCGAGGCGGAGCTGCGGCGGGCGCTCGAAGAGGGCCAGCTGTTCGTGCGCTACCAGCCCATCGTCGATCTGGCCACGATGGCCCCGAAGGCGGCGGAGGCACTGGTGCGCTGGCGGCACCCGACGAGGGGTGTGCTCGGCCCCGACGCCTTCATCCCCTTGGCCGAGGAGACCGGCCTCGTGGTCCCGCTCGGGCGCTTCGTGCTCGACCGGGCGTGTCACCAGTGGGCCGAGTGGCGGGCGCACGGCCACCGGCTCGCGGTCTCGGTCAACGTGTCGGCCCGACAGCTCGAGTCCGATCGGATCGTGAACGACGTCCGCCGGGCGCTCGAGCGCTACCACCTCCCGGCCGGCGCCCTCACCCTCGAGCTGACCGAGACCAGCCTCATGGCGGAGCCCGAGCGGGTCACGGGCGTCCTCGCGCGCCTGAAGGAGCTCGGCGTGCGGATCGCCCTCGACGACTTCGGGACGGGCTATTCGTCCCTGTCATACCTCTCGAAGTTCCCGATCGATGCGATGAAGATCGACCAGTCGTTCATCGCCCGGCTCGACGACGCCGCATCGGGACCCCTCGTGCACAGCGTGATCGAGCTCGGCCGGGCGCTCGGCATCGAGACCATCGCCGAGGGGATCGAGGACCGCGCCCAGCTGGCGTGGCTCCAGCGCGAGCGCTGCGACAGCGGGCAGGGCTTCTTGTTCGAACGGCCTCTGCGCCCCGAGGAGCTCGAGACCTGGCTCCTCGAGCCCCGACACGGCGAGGGCGCGCGTGCCGCGGGCGGCATGCCACGAGCCGTCACCGCCTGAGCAAAGGCGCTTCCCCCGGGTGCCGAGCCCGGTTCGACGACCCGGCCCGCCTTGCCGGCCGAGGTGCCCACGTCGCCCGGGGCCGCGGGCTGGGCGCCTCGGCCCGACGCCCGAGCTTCCCTGCGGTTGTGACCTTTGCCGCTGGCCGACAGGCCCCTCGGGGTGGTACGCCTGATCGGCAACGTTCGGACCCGGGACGACAGGTCGCGGGTCCGGGCCAAGGGTTGGCCACCGGCACCGAGGAGATGGCATGGCGTGGGACTTTGAGACCGAGCCCGAGTTCGAAGAGAAGCTCGCGTGGATGCGCGGCTTCGTACGCGAGGAGATCTTCCCCCTCGAGACCCTGGATCTCGAATACGACCAGATGCTGCGGGTCATCCGCCCCCTCCAAGAGCAGGTGAAGGAGAAGGGGCTGTGGGCGGCGCACCTCCCGCCCGAGCTGGGCGGCATGGGCTTCGGCCAGGTCCGCCTCGGGCTCATGCACGAGATCCTCGGCCAGACCGCCCTCGGCCCGGTCGTCTTCGGTAACAACGCACCCGACTCGGGCAACGCCGAGCTGCTCGCTGTGGGCATCGAGGCCACCGGTCGCGAGGACCAGCGCGAGCAGTGGCTTCAGCCGCTCTTGGACGGCAAGGTCCGCAGCGCGTATTCGATGACCGAGCCCGAGACGGCCGGTTCCGACCCCACCTTGTTGCGCACCCGGGCCGAGCGCGATGGCGACGAGTACGTCATCAACGGCCACAAGTGGTTCACGAGCAACGGGTCGGTAGCCGACTTCTTGATCGTGATGGCCGTGACCAATCCCGATGTCCACCCCTACCAGGGCTCGTCGATGATCCTCGTGCCCGTCGACACCCCGGGCGTGGAGATCGCCCGCGACGTGCCGACGATGGCCCACCCCGAGACCGAATACGGGCGTTTCGGCAACCACGCCGAGGTGTACTACCGCGACGTGCGCGTTCCGGCCGCGAACCTGATCGGCCGGGAGGGCGAGGGCTTCACGCTGGCCCAGATGCGCCTCGGTCCCGGTCGCATCCACCACTGCATGCGCTGGCTCGGTCAGTCCAAGCGGGCCTTCGACATGATGTGCGAGCGCGCCGTGTCGCGCACCGCGCACGGCGGACTTCTGGCCGAGAAGCAGAGCGTCCAGAACTGGGTCGCCGACTCGATGGCCGAGATGCACGCGGCGCGGCTCATGACCCTGCACGCGGCGTGGAAGATGGACCGCGAGGGGGCCCCGGCCGCCCGCATCGAGATCGCGATGATCAAGTTCTACGGGGCGAACGTCCTCTTCAACGTGATCGATCGCGCGATCCAAGTGCACGGTGCGCTCGGGTTCTCCTGCGACCTGCCGCTCGAGCAGATGTACCGCCAGGCGCGCGCGGCGCGCATCTACGACGGTCCCGACGAGGTGCACCGCCAGACCGTCGCCCGCCGCACGCTCAAGAACTACGCGCCCCACGAGGTGCCGAGCGAGCACATCCCGACCAGGCGGGAGGAGGCCCGGGCCCGCTTCACCGAGATGCTGGAGCAGGTGACGGCCAACCTTTGAGTGCGCCAGTGCGCGTGCTCCTCTCCGAGGAGAGCGCGATGCGCTTCGGGCCGGGCCTCTTGGAGCACCACGGCGGGATCGAGCTCGTTTCGATGCAGGCCGACGCGTCGTTGCGGACGAGCGGAGGGATCGCGGTCGACCGCGAGATGAGCGGCATCGAGATCGCCTGGGGGACGAGCGACCTCTTCAGGAGCGGGTTGTTGCGACCGTTCTTCGGACTGGTCCGCCGCCTCGACACCCTGCGGTGGTTCCAGTCGCCGGCGGCCGGTTACGACACGGCGTTCTTCGGCGAGCTGATCAGGCGAGGGATCCTCTTCACCAGGTCCGACGTCCACAGCATCCCTATCGCCGAGTTCGTGCTGCGTTCCGTGCTCGACCATTTCCAGCAGCCCGAACGCTGGGCCGCCGCGCAGATGGCCCGGCGCTGGGAGCCCCACGAGTTCGCCGAGGTCGCCGGCTCGAGCTGGCTCGTGGTCGGCTTCGGTTCGATCGGGCGACGGGTGGCGGAGCTCGCGCTCGCGCTCGGGGCCCGGGTGGTGGGGGTCCGTCGCCATCCGGACCCCGAGGACACCAGCGTTCCGGTGCTGACCCCCGACGGGCTCGAGGAGGCCCTGGGCGACGCCGACGTCGTCGTCATCTGCGCCCCGTCGAACCCCTCGACCGACCGTCTCGTCGACGCGGGTTTCTTGGACGCCATGGCCTCGAGCGCGCTTCTTGTCAACATCGGGCGCGGCTCGATCGTCGACGAGGCGGCGCTCGTCGACGCGCTGGACAAGGGGTCGATCGCCGGTGCGGCGCTCGACGTCTTCGCGAACGAGCCCCTTCCCGAGGACAGCCCGCTGTGGGCCCATCCGCGCGTCCGGGTCACCCCGCACACCTCGTCGGACGGCCTCGGCCGGGCGGACCGCCAGGCGGCGCTCTTCGACGAGAACCTCGGCCGCTACATGCGCGGCGAGCCGCTGCGCAACCTCGTGACGGTGGCCGACCTCGACCCCGAGTAGGGGTCGTCAGCCGACCGGAGCGAGCCTGTCGATCCCGAGCGCCGCCTCGAGGGCGGCGGCCGTCCGGAGGACCACGAGATCTCCATGCGCCGGTCCGACCAATTGGAGGCCCACCGGGAGTCCGGCCTCGGTGAACCCCGCGCACACGGTGGCAGCGGGCGAGCCGCTCATGTTGAAGGGGTAGGTGAACGCCACCCAGGCGGGGGTCTCCTCGCCGTTCACCAGCCCGAGCCCGCCGAGGGAGATGGGCGGCGCGGCCGCGGCACACGTCGGGGTGACGAGGATCCGGGCCTCGCTGAAGAGCTGCACCAGGCGGTAGTTCACGAGGTGGGCTGCATCGAGGGCGCGGGCGAGCCGGGTGCCGCTCACCCGACGGGCGCGCTCGAGCAGGTCGGCGAGCACCGGGTCGAGGTCGCCCCACTCCTCCTTGGGCGCCCGGTCCTCGAACGCGCGGAGCAGGTAGGTGGAGGTGAGCGTCAGCCACGGCGCCACCGGGTCCTCGTCGAACACCGAGTCGACGACGGTCACCTCCGCGCCGATCGACTCGAGGACCCCGACCGCTCGCTCGCAGATCTCGAGCACCTCGGCGTCGACGGTCGCATAGCCGAGCGTGGGGGACCACAGCACCCGCGACGGAGGGTGCGGGTCCTCCAAGGCCGCGAGCCACGAGGCCTCGGGGCGGGGGAGCGAGCGGAGGTCGGTCGGCTCGGGGGCGACCACGACGTCGAGCGCCCGCACCGCATCCTCGATCCGACGCGTCATCGGCCCCTTGGAGGAGAGCCCGGGCCAGCCGGGCGGCTCGGGCCCACCGCTCGGCACCCTCCCGAGGGAGGGCTTCATCCCCGACAGCCCGCAGCAGTGCGCCGGGATCCTGATCGAGCCGCCGCCGTCGGAGCCGGTCGCGAGCGGCACCATCCCCGACGCCAGCGCGGCGGCGGTCCCGCCCGAGGAGCCCCCCGGCGTGTGCTCGAGGTTCCAGGGGTTCCTCGTCACGCCGAACAGCGCGTTCTCGGTCTTGGCCGTCCACCCGAGGGAGGGCGTGTTGGTCTTGCCGACCACGACGCAACCGGCCGCCCGGAGGCGAGCCACCAGGACCGAGTCGTGCTCGGCTGGCGGTTCGTCGGCCCACATCTGAGAGCCGTGGCTGGTGCGGTAGCCGGCCGCGTCCTCGAGGTCCTTCACGCCGATCGGGATCCCCGCCAGGGGGCCCGGGTCGCCGCCGCTCTGGACGATCTGGTCGACGGCGGCCGCCTGTTCGAGCGCCCGCTCCCCGTCGAGCGCCACAAAGGCGTTCACCTTCGGGTTGAGCTGCTCGATCCGCTCGAGGGCGGCCGTCGTGAGCTCGGCAGCCGATGCCTCCTTGCGGCGCACCAGGCCGGCGAGAAGCGCGAGGGAGTCGTTGCGAAAGTCGAAGTCCACGCTCCTCGCGTAGCACGAAACGGGTGCGGAGGCATCCAGCGTCGCGATGCGGGCGTGTCGCTCCTCTCCTTCGTCTCTCCCCTGCGGTGGTGGCGGCACCGGTGCTGCTCGGCGAGAGTGTGCTCGTGGACGGGGGACCGAAGGACTTTCCACCGGGGTTCTTCGATCGCGCCGACCGCTCGAAGGACGCCTCCTTCTACGCGTCGCCACGCTTTGTCACCCACATCGACGACGGCGCACTCGCGGCCGTGGGCGCCCTCTATGACGAGCTCGGGGTCCGCGGGGAGGTGCTGGATCTCATGGGCTCGTGGATCTCGCATTTCCGAGCACCACCGGCGAGCCTCACGGTCCTCGGGATGAACGCCGAAGAGCTCCGGCTCAACCGTGCTGCGCTCCGGAGGGTCGTGCACGACCTCAATGCGGATCCCCGCGTGCCCTTCGGGGACGACTCCTTCGACGATGTCGTGTGCTGCGTCTCGGTCGACTACCTCATCCGCCCGATCGAGGTCTTCTCCGAGGTCGCCCGGGTGCTCCGCGAGGGCGGCCGATTCGTCTGCACATTCTCCAATCGATGCTTCCCGACGAAGGTGATTCGCGGATGGCTCGACGCAGACGACGCGGCGCACTGCGCGATCGTGTCCCGCTACTTCGCCCTGAGTGGCGGGTGGTCGGCGCCGGTCGTCGAGCGCCGGCCGACCCCGCTCGGCGGTGACCCGCTCTTCGCCGTGTGGTCGACCAAGCTGTATCGGCGCGCCGCTGAGCGTTAGCGCTGGGCCGCACCTGGCGTCGCGCATGGGAGCCGAGCGTTCAAGACACCGCCCTCTTCGAATCCGTCGCGCTGCGCACGCGGACGGGCTTGGCGGCCAGCAGCGGGACGAGGACGCTCGCGTCGGGCGTCCCCCAGCCGGTGACCGGGTCCCATCCCGGGCCCGCCCGGTACCCGTTGATCGTGAGCGGCCCCGACGAAGAGGCGACCGTCATGGTGTTGTCGCCGTTCGTGACGTCGTGGAAGGCCTGGTGGTAGCGGGGGCCGCCGGCGATCCGGTAGATCGCGGGGTTGATGAAGCCGAGCGGGTGCCCCGCCTCCTGGTCGGCCAGGGCGACGATCCCGGCCCACAGCGGTGCTGCGGCGCTGGTGCCCCCGGCCCCGGTGAGCATGTCGGTGCCGCCCGGCAGCCTGCGGACGATGGCCATGCCGGTGTACGGGGAGCCGTCGGCGGCCACGTCCGGCACGCCCCGCATGGCGCCGATGCCCGCAACGCCGTCTTGGTAGGAGGGGCGGGCGAAGAGGTGGCTGAACCCGCCACCCGACGCCTGGGAGGTGGCGCCGCCGTTCGGGGTGTTCCATGCGTTCTCGCTGATGCGAGCGCCCGTGACGGGGTTGGCGTCGAGGGCGGTGCCCCCCACCGAGAGCGCGAGCGGATCGGATGCCGGCAGGCTCACCTCCTCGATGGGCGGCGTGGTCGAACCCTTGCCGAGCACGCCGTCGTCTCCCGAGGACACGACGAAGGTGACGCGTCGGTTGCGGGCGTACCCCAAGGCCGAGTGGATGATCGCCACCTGTGCGGCGGTGAAGAAGTGCTCGCCGAGGGTGAAGCTGAGTGAGACCACGCCGCCTTGGCGCGCGCCGGTGCGCACCGCTGCGGCGAAAGCGCTGACCGCGTTCGCCGGCGTGGTCAGGTCGGCCGGGTTGATCAGCAGCTCACGGATGGTGGCATCCGGAGCCACTGCGTGCACGAGCTCGGTGTCCTGCACCTCCTCGAAACCGGCGAGCGAGGCGGACACCGAAGCGCCGGCCAGGGTCGTGACGACCTCGATGTGCGCTTCTGGGAGTCCGAAGCGACGATCGAAGTCGGCGAGATCGGCGCGGATGTCCGTCGTCGCAGGGCTCTGTGGGGGGCCCGAGACCGCCAGCTCCGGGAGCACGACCGTCACCCCGCGCCCATCGATCCCCCGGTTCAAGAGCGGCTGAACGCCATAGGCGGCCCGGATGATCTTCGGCGTGTAGCACCCCGGTCTGTGCGTCAGACAGTCCGCCGACACGCCCGGGAGCCGAGTGGCGGTTCGGAACTTGGCGGCATCCGCGGGAGCGGGTTGTCCCCAGTTGCACAGCGTCACCATGAGCGCGGCGGCCGCAAGTCCCATGACGCGGCCAGCGCGATTCGGGTTCGGTCCTTGATGGGTACGGGTGTCCAAGGGTCCCCCTGTGCGCCCTGAGTGTGACCAGAGTGCTCCGTGTTCCTCTACGCGCCGGGGCTCGAAGGAGGCCGTGCACGGTGCCCCTCGGGCGGCACGCCAAGGCGATCGCCGGCGAC
The DNA here is from genome assembly GCA_027306525.1 of Acidimicrobiaceae bacterium. Classification (GTDB taxonomy): domain Bacteria; phylum Actinomycetota; class Acidimicrobiia; order Acidimicrobiales; family RAAP-2; genus Palsa-461. Next base: position 15,475 of record DAHUZM010000084.1, on the reverse strand, counting down.
TAGGAGAAGTAGTCGTAGTACTCGATGCCGAGGTGGGTGATGGGCTCCTCACCCGCCAAGAAGCGCAGCGTGTTCTTGAGCTTGGTCAGCTGGATGAACAGATCGTGCTCGGGATAGACGCCCGACGCGCACTGTGGCGACTTGAAATAGAAGGACAGCCATTCCTGAATGCCGTGCATCCCGGCGCGCTGTGCGAGGTCGGTGAAGAGCAGGAGGTCGAGGACCAGCGGCGCCGCCAGGATCGAATCACGGCAGAGGAAGTTGACCTTGAGCTGCATGGGATAGCCGAGCCACCCGAAGATGTCGATGTTGTCCCACCCCTCCTTGTTGTCGCCCCGGGGCGGGTAGTAGTTGATCGAGACCTGGTGCTCGAAGTCGCCGTAGAGCTCGGGATAGAGCTCGGGCTGCATGATCCCCTCGAGGACGCCGAGCTTGGACTGCTCCTTGGCCTTGAAGCTGTCGGGGTCCTGGAGGACCTCGCCGTCACGGTTCCCCAAGATGTTGGTCGAGTACCAACCCGAGAGCCCGAGGAGGCGGGCCTTGATCATCGGGGCGAGAACCGTCTTCACCATGGTCTGGCCGGTCTTGAGGTCCTTGCCTGCGATGGCGACGGCGTGCTCAGCGGCGTACTGGGTGAGCGCGGGCGTGTCGATCGAGAGGTTCGGTGAGCAGTTGATGTACGGGATCCCGAGCCCGAGGGCCGCATAGGCGTAGAGCATGCTCGGGGCGATGGCCCGGTCGCTGCGCTCCAGCGCCTCTTCGAAGGCCTCGAGGCTGTGGTACGCCTCGTGATCGGCCAGGAGCGCCTCGGTCGACCCGCACCAGACCATGACGCCACGGGCTGAGCTCTTGTCCTCCAAGAAGGTCATCATGTCCGCTCGGATCGCCTCGACCCGCTGGCGATGGCTCTCCTCGGCGCGGGTGTTGGGCCCATGCACCTGGGTGACGTAGGCCGGGTCGAAGACCGCCGGCAGCGGCCGGACCGTGCGCAAGAACGCGCCGACGCGCTCGATGGAGGGCTGGTCGAGGACCCCGGCACGGCTGGCGGCGACGAAGGCGTCGTCGGGGAACGGGTCCCAGGCGCAGAAGTCGAGCTGGTCGAGGGAGGCCAGGGGTACCAGGTCGCCGATGCGCGCCACGCGTTGCTCGTCACGGCGACCGAGACGCACCGTCCCGAGCTGGGAGAGCGAACCGATGGGCTGGCCCGAGCCGACCCTGATCGATTCGACCCCTGCGATCAGCGTGGTCCCGACGGCGCCCAGGCCCACGCAGAAGACGGCAAGCCGGCCCTCGGCCGGAACGATCTCGGGGGGGCCCGGGGGCACCTGCTCGCCTGGGGACATCGGCTACACCCGTTCTCTTGGCAATGTGACCCGTCGAGAATCGAGATGGGAGGGATCGGCCCTCGGGCGCTCGACGCACGCCGATGATACCGAGGGCCGAGCGGCGGCTCTCAAGGCCATCTTCGGGTGGTCCTCGGGGGCGAGCCCGACGAGGCCAGCCGGCGACCCCACCGGCGCGAATGCGCCGGTTGCGGCCGACGACCGGCCCGAGCGCCCTGTGGGGCCGCGGTCCTACAGTGGGCGCTCGTGCCCTCGGACGCCGGCGATCTGGCCGACCTCGACGTCGTCGAGCTCGTCGCCCTCCTTCGCGACCGGACGGTCTCCTCGCTCGAGGTCGTCGATGCCTGCCTCGCCCGGATCGATGCGCGCGACGGGCGTCACAGCTTCGACGGCGACCCCGGCTCGATCAACGCGTGGGTCCGCGTCTATCCCGACGAGGCGCGTGCGGCGGCCGTCGCGGCCGACGCGCGTCGGTCGGGCAAGGCCGTACGCGACGAGGGACCGGCGCCCGCCCTCTGCGGGGTGCCCATCGGGCTGAAGGACCTCTACGGGGCGGCGGGGGTTCCCCTGAGCGCGTCGAGCCGCGTCCTGCACCAGGTGCCCAACGCCGACGCGCGGGCGTGGCGCCCCCTCCGGCGGGTGGGGATGGTGCTGGTCGGCCACACCCACACCCACGAGTTCGCATGGGGTGCCACCACCGACCAGGTCGGCAACCCCTGGGACCTCGAGCGGAGCCCGGGCGGCTCGAGCGGCGGCTCGGCTGCGGCCCTGGCGGCACGGATGATCCCGGCCGCCACCGGCTCGGACACCGCCGGATCGCTGCGGATCCCCTCGGCGGCGTGCGGGACCTCGACGATCAAGGCGACGAGGGGGCTGGTATCCACCGAGGGCATGGTGCCCCTGGCCCCCACCCTCGACCATCCGGGCCCGATGGCCCGGACCGTTGCGGACTGCGCGCTCATGCTCGGGGCCATGGCCGGCATCGAGGCCGCCCCGGCATCGGTGTCGGATCGCCCGCTCGCCGGACGCACGATCGCCCGATCGCCGCGTACGGAGCTCATCGAGCTCGATCCCGACGTGGCGGCGGGGCTCGAACGAGCGGTGGCGGCGTGCGAGGCGCTCGGCGCGACGGTCCTGGACCCGCCTCGGCTCGACCCGCTCCTCGAGGCCTTCGGGGACTTCGCCACGGTGTTCGGCGCCGATGTGCTCCCTTATCACCGGCAATTCGAGTCGGTGCGCGATCGCTATCGCCCCTCCACGGCCGAAAAGCTTGCCGGCGCCCAAGCGGCCGGCGCGAGCGCCGAGGCGTACGTCGCCGCCCAGGTCCGCCGGGGGGAGTGCGCCAGCCGATTGCTCGACTGGTTCGAGGACGCTGGCGTCTTCGCGCTGATCGAGCCCACCATCCCCCTCGTCGCGCCGCTGCGGGGCGAGGGCGACGCGCGCCAGGGCGAGACCGACAACCCGTTGATCGCGCTCACCTGGTACTGGAACTGGACGGGGTTCCCGGTGGTCGCGCTCCCGGCAGGACTGGGCGCGGCGAGCGGCCTCCCTGTCGGCGTGTCGCTGATCGGTCCGAGCGGCACGGAGTTCTCGCTTGCCGACGCCGGTATCGCGCTCCAAAGCGAGCTCGGGGTGCCGAGGCCCCCGGGGTATTGAGCTAGCCGGCCGAGGGTGCCAGCCCTCTGATCGCCTGTTCGAGGTCGATTCCGACCGGGATGACCATCGGGGCGGTGACGGTCACCCCGTTCTCGGCGTAGCGCTCGATCTTCTCGCGGCACTCCTCGAGGGAACCGTGCACGATCAGATCGTCGACGACCTGATCGGGGATCGCCTCGAGCGCGCCCTTGCGGTCACCTTCCGACCACCGGTCCCACATGCCCTGGAGCTGAGGACCCCGACCGAGCCACCGTTGGAACTCGGCATACGCGCTGACGTTCATGTAGGCGGCGATCATGCGCCTCCCGATCGTCCGGGCCACGCCGGCGTCGGGGGTCGCGACCACGAAGATCCGACAGACGACCTCCTTGTGGCCCTCGCCGCCGATCTCGGCCACGGCCTGCTTCACGTCCTCGGGGCCGAGCCAGTTCAGGATCGCCCCGTCGGCCTCCCGGCCGGCGAGCGCGAGCATGCCGGGCCGGAGCGCCGCCAGGTAGATGGGCGGCGTCTGCTCGGGAACCCGGGCAAGGCGGAACCCGCTGCTCTGGAAGGTGGAGAACTCGCCGTCGACCTTCTCGCCGCTCAGTGCGGCCTTGACGAATCGCAGGATGTCCCGGGCCTTCTTGTAGGGCTCGGCGAACGCGATGCCGTTCCAGCGTCCGACGATCACCTCGGACGACGAACCGATCCCGAGTGCGAAGCGCCCGGGGGCGGCGTCGGCCATGGCCGCCGCGGTCTGGGCCATGAGCGCCGGGCCCCGCGTGTACACGGGCGCGATCGCGATGCCGAGGTTGAGGGTCGGTGCCCAAGCCGCGGCGAGGGCGAGGGGGGTGAACCCGTCGCCGCCGTCGACCTCCGAGGACCACACGTCGGTGTACCCGAGGTCAACCAGGAGCTCGAACCAGCGCCGGTGCTCGTGAAGCGGGACGTCGAAGGGGATCGTGATCCCGCGTCGGGGCGAAGCGGATGGTCGAGATGGGGTGCTCATCGGCCCACTGTTGCATCTGGGGCGCCCCGGTTGCAGCCCCGCCGGCCGCGATCGCTCGCCGCACCGACCCTCCTCGTCGCGACCGGCTTCTAGCGTTCCTCGTCGACCAGGAGGAGCCCATGAGCCCGACCGAACAAGACCCGATATCGCTCTTCTACGATTCGATGCCCTTCGCCGGCACACTCGGCATCGAGGCGAAGGAGATGGGCCCCGATGCGGTCCGGGCGCGACTCGAGTGGTCGGAGGGACGCTGCACGACCGGCGGTGTGCTCCACGGCGGTGCCTTGATGGCGCTTGCCGATAGTGCCGGTGCGATGTGCGCCTTCTTGAACCTTCCCGAGGACGCGACGGGAACCACCACCGTCGAGTCCAAGACCAATTTCTTCCGCGCCGTTCGATCCGGCCACGTCGAGGCCGTCTCACGCCCTCTCCACGTTGGTCGCAGCGTGGTGGTGGTCGAGACCGAGCTGCGCGACGGCGACGGGAGGTTGGCGGCCAAGGTCACCCAATCCCAGCTCGTCCTGCGCCTGTGAAGCCCGGCGGATGGCCCGGTGCTACGGCGAAGCCATACCACCACTTGGTAGTATCTTGAGTATGGCAAAGGAGAAGGCAACGATCACCGTGGACCGGGCGAAGCTCTCCGAGGCGCGGGCCCTCCTCGGGGCGGCGTCGGCGTCGGCCACGATCGATGTCGCACTCTCCGAGCTGATCCGCCGCCGCCGCGTGCGCAACGACGTGAGGGCCTACGCACAGACACCATCGACGGCCCACGAAGCGGCACTCGGCCGTACGACGCCGGATTGGAGCGATCTCAGCGACGACACCGACTGGGACGACGAATGGCCGCAAGACAGCTGAGCGGAACAGCGCCTCGCCGAGGCGACATTTGGCTTGCCCAGCTCGACAAGCATCGTCCGGTCGTTGTGCTGACCCGCGATCCGCTGGCGCGCCTCTTGCATTCGGTGATTGTCGGTCCGGTCACCTCGACGATCCGCGGTCTCAGCACCGAAGTCACGCTTTCCGCGGCCGATGGCGTGCACCGGCCTTGCGTGGTGAATCTGGACAACCTGCAACTGGTCTCCCGCAGCAAGCTGTTGCGCCGGGTCGGCAGAGCGGATCCCGCCACGTTGAGAGCCATCTGCGCGGCTGCGGCCGAGGCGATGGGTTGTCCCACCCCCTGAGCACCGAGCTGCAACCCGTTGCGCACCTGATCGCCCCGTGGCGGGTCGGTGATCGACCTCGAAGGCAGCTACGGGCGCGACTCATGGGCGCGGGCCATCGGCGCCTGGGCCCAACGTTGCACGCTGCTGGAACCGCCGCCTCGGTCGCGTGCCTCTGACCCGAGAAGGACGCGATCGGTGTCCACGTTCCCATGTCTTTGGGATCTCGCCGGAACTCCTCGAAACCGAACGTGCCGTCCGGCCGGGCAAAGACGTCGACTCAGCGACTCGCATCGGTGGTGTGGTGGCTCGAGAGGACGAGCCACGATTTGCCCAGTGGTGAGGACATCAACTCGGGACGCATTCGCCTTCGAGTGCGACACCCCTGAGCACTGATCAGATTTTCACACTCACGAGCCGTCGCAGGTGCTCGTCGCCCCTCGCGTGCTCAACGGAGCTCGGTCCTCACCCATTCGGCCACCGCCCCGACCCCCACGATCGTGGCCTCTCGAGCGGAACGACGCTTCGCCTCGACCCCGCCCGCGTCGAGCGAGCGCTTCGAGATGGTGAGTTGGATCGGGCATCCGATCAACTCGGCGTCGTTGAACTGCACGCCTGCTCGCTCGCCCCGGTCGTCGACCAGGACATCGAGGCCGGCTCGCTCGAGGGCGGCCGCGACCTCAGCCGAGGCGGCGATGCCCTCGTCCCCGAGCGCGCAGAGGTGCACGTCGAAGGGCGCAAGCGCGGCCGGCCACACGAGCCCGCGCTCGTCTCGGTGCTCCTCGGCGACGCACGCGAAGAGCCGTCCCACGCCGATGCCGTAGGAGCCCATCACGATCGGCTGCTCGGTGCCGTCCTCGGTGACGTAGGTCGCCCCGAGTGCCGGTGAATACCTTGTCCCGAGCTTGAAGATGTTGCCGACCTCGACCCCGCGGGCCGTGCGGAGCGGCGAGCCGCAGTTGACGCACCGTTGGCCCTCCTCGACCGCCGCCAGGTCCACCACCACGTCGGGTGGATAGTCCCGCCCGACGTTCACATTGCGCAGATGCCGTCCCTCCTCGTTCGCCCCTGCGACGAGGTTGCGCGACGAGGCGGCGATCTCGTCGACGACGACGATCGCCCGGTCCCCGATGCCGATGGGGGACGCATAGCCCGGGACGCAGCCGATGCTCGCGATCTCCTCGGGCGTCATCGGGCGCAGCTCGCTGGCCTGGACCGCGTTGGCCAGCTTCGTCTCGTTCAGCTGCATGTCGCCTCGCAGCACGGCCACGACGAAACGGCCGTCGTCGGTCGCCATGAAGACGACCTTGGCCGTCCGCTCGGGCGGGATGCCCAGGAACTGGGTGAGCGTCTCGATCGTCGAGGCCCCCGGCGTCTCGACGGCCTCGAGCTCGAGCTGCTCCTCATCAACGTTCGACCCGGGCCGGGCGGCTCGGGCGATCTGGCGGTTCTGGGCATAGCCACATGTGTCGCACAGCACGATCGTGTCCTCGCCGATCGGGTTCAGGTACATGAACTCGTGGGCCTCGGAGCCCCCCATCATCCCGACGTCCGCCGCGACCGGCAGGACCGGCAGGCTGCAGCGCTCGAAGATCTTGAGGTAGGCCTCGTGCACTCGGGTGTACTGCCGGTCGAGGCCGGCCTCGTCGCGATCGAGGGTGTAGGCGTCTTTCATCGTGAACTCCCGGACGCGGATGAGCCCCGCCCGAGGGCGCGGGTCGTCTCGGAACTTCAGCTGGATGTGGTACACGAGCTTGGGCAGCTGGCGCCACGACTGGATCTCGGTCGCCGCGAGGAAGGCGACGATCTCCTCGTGGGTGAAGGCGAGGACGAGCGGGCGGTCACGGCGGTCCGAGAAGCGGACCAGCTCCGGGCCGATCTTGTCGTAGCGGCCGCTTCGCTTCCACACCTCGGCCGGGTGCACCATGGGCATCGAGAGCTCGACGCCACCCGCCGCGTCCATCTCCTCGCGCAAGATCCGCTCGATCTTTTGCATGACCCGCCAGGCGAGCGGCAGGTAGCAGTAGATGCCCTGAGCGAGCTGGCGAACGAAGCCGCCCCGCACGAGCAGCTGGTAGCCCGGTGTCTCGGCCGAGGCCGGTGCTTCGCGCAGCGTGGTCCCGAAGAGCCTCGACATCCGCATCGGCGACCAAGCTAAACGTTGTGCGCTGGCCCCCCGGATTGGGTCGGCGGTCCTTGGAGGAGCCGGACCCAGCGATGCCCCGGGTCGAGGTGCGCCTCCAACCAGCGACGCCGGTCGTGATCGAGCAGCGGGATGACCACCTGTGCATCGAGGTCGTCCTTCTCGCGGCGGCCTTTGGACTTGAAGAGGAGCTGGATCTCGGGGGCGAGATAGGGGATCCCTCCGGCGCTGATCAAGACGGCCTGCGACCAGTCCCGCCCGATGGAGGGCTCCCGCCGATAGCGCCACGAACGCTCGTCGCCCTCGCCCACGGCGATGTCGAACCACCATGGCCCGTCGGGCTCCTTCTTGACCCAGACGTTGTTCTCCGCGTCGCCGGCCGAGAGCGGCCCGCCGGTCCAGCGGCGCAGCTCGCCGTTCGAAGCGATGAAGGGATGCAAGGCCCCGAGCCATCCGCGCACGGCCTGCGCATCCATCCGGCGGATCCCGACGTCCGCGTCGCCGTGCGCTCGCCAGGACCGTCCGGCGTGCAGCTCGAGCGCCACCCCGCCGGTGATCCACCACGGGAACGGTGCGCCGGCGAAGAGCCCGGCCAGCTGTTCGGTCGTCGCCGGCGCCCATGCGCCGTATGTGCGATCCGCCATGACCCTGGGCAAGCTAGCCCTCCGATGATCCGCTCGCGGACCCATCCAGGCAGCGCCGAGGGGTCGGGAGCTCGCCCCGAGAAGCTGCCAAGATCTAGGCCGGCGCCGCTCGGCGGCACCGAGAGGAGGTCGAAAGTGACCACCCATGACCTGATCATCCGCGGCGGAACGATCGTCGACGGGACGGGCGGCCCACCCTTCAGCGGCGACCTCGCCATCACCAACGGGCGCATCAGCGGGGTCGGCTCGGTCGAGGGGAGCGCGACCCGCACGATCGACGCGGACGGCGCGCTCGTTACCCCCGGCGTCGTCGACGTGCATTGCCACTACGACGGCCAGGCCACCTGGGACAGCCAGATCGTCCCTTCGGCCTGGCACGGCGTGACGACGGTGGTGATGGGCAACTGCGGTGTCGGCTTCGCGCCGGTGCACGATCGGGATCACGAGCGGCTCATCGAGCTCATGGAGGGCGTGGAAGACATCCCGGGCTCCGCGCTGCACGAGGGGCTCGACTGGCGGTGGAACAGCTTTCCCGAGTACCTGGACGCCCTGGAGCGCCGCCCCCACGACATCGACTTCGCAGCGCAGGTTCCCCACGGCGCGCTTCGCCTGTTCGTCATGGGTGAGCGGGGGGCGGCCCGTGAGGACGCGACCGAAGAGGACATCGCCGAGATGGGTCGCCTCGCCCGCGAGGCCATCGAGGCCGGTGCGCTCGGGTTCTCGACCTCGCGAACCCGCAATCACCGCACGAGCACCGGGGATTGGACGCCGACGCTCACCGCGGCCGCCGACGAGCTGGCCGGCATCGCGGCCGCGATGGGCGCCTCGGGGCTCGGCGTGTTGCAGGTCGTCTCGGACTTCGCCGATCTCGATCGGGAGATGGCCACCGTCGTCGGCATGGCCGAGGCGTCGGGCTGCCCGCTCTCCATCTCGCTCGCCCAGTCCTATCAGCGCCCCGAGGATTGGCGCCGCATCCTCGCTGCGATCGGGGAGGCCAACGAGCGGGGGCTTCGGGTCACCGCCCAGGTGGCCGCCCGCCCGGTGGGCGTGCTGCTCGGGCTCCAGGCCACGATCGACCCGACCCGCGCGTCGGCGAGCGCCCAGGGCCTGGCCGGGCTCCCCCTTGGGGGGCGCGTCGCGCAGCTTCGCCGGCCCGAGGTGCGTGAGGCCGTGGTGGAGGAGATGAGCGCCTCGAATTCGGGCTTCTCGTGGGAGCGGGTCTTCCCGCTCGGGGACCCGCCCGACTACGAGCCGGCACCCGAGGACAGCATCGAGGCCGAGGCTCGGCGCCTCGGGGTGCCGCCGGCTGCGGTCGCGCTCGATCACCTGCTCGAGGACGACGGTCGCGCCTTTCTCTATGTGCCCTTCCTCAACTACGCGCAGGGCAACCTCGATGCGGTGCGGGCGATGCTCGAGGACGCCCACTCGGTGGTCGGCCTCGGGGACGGCGGGGCCCACGTCGGGACCATCTGCGACGGGAGCTTCCCGACGACGATGCTCACCCACTGGGTGCGCGACCGCTCGCGCGGTGAACGGCTCGAGCTCGCAACGGTGGTGGCGAAGCAGACCTCGGCCACGGCCCGGATGGTCGGTCTCTTGGACCGCGGCGTCCTCCAAACCGGCATGAAGGGCGACGTCAGCGTGATCGATCTCGACAACCTCACGCTGCACCGGCCGACGATGTCCTTCGACCTCCCTGCGGGGGGAAAGCGCCTCTTGCAGCGGGCCGATGGCTATCTCCACACGATCGTGTCGGGGTGCGAGGTCTACGCGAGCGGCGAGCACACGGGCGAGCTGCCGGGCCGCCTGGTCCGGGGCGCCCAGCCCGCCGCGATCCGCTAGCTCGCCCTCGACGCCCGGCCGGGTTCCCGCCGGCGCGAGGCTTGCCGGTGCGGCGACGGGCCATCTCGACGAACCCACGCCCCACTCCTGCCCGATCGAGATCCCGGGGGGCGCCCAACCAGGGCTCTTAGCCGATTGCTATTGGCCGTTGATGGAACGTTTAACTGGCCCTGGTAGATGGGAGACCGGACAGAACGAACTCCCGTGGGCGGCCAGCGGATCGACACCGCCGTCCAGACACCCCGACGAGCATCCGGAGAACCGAAGCGATGAGCGAACTACCACCCACGTTGACCTGCCCAGCGGGGCACACCTTCCCCTCCTCACAACTGACGCTGCGCGAGGGGCTGGCGGTGTGCCCGGTCTGCGACGGCGCCCGGTGGGCCAGTCCCCGGCCGACCTGGGCCCGGGGGCTGCTCGCCAATCCCCTCGTGCTGGTGGCCGGCGCGGTGGTGATGCTCCTCGTCGAGGTGATCAGCGGGATCGGCCTCGGCGTGGAGTATCAGGACGTCAAGGTCTCGGGAGCCGGGTGGCTCGTCGCCGGTTCGGCGGTCGCCGTGGTCGGGGCCCTGGTCATCATCGCCGGCATCGTGCGCCTCGCGGTGGTGCTTCGGTCCAAGGCCTGGCGGCGGTCGCTCCTGGCCCTCCCGCTCACCGTCATCGCCCTCGGGGCGGCGATCCTGGCGGTCTCCGATGTGGTCGAGCTCGGCCTCAACATCGCCTTCGTCACCGGATCGGACCCCGGGGCCGGTTGGCAGATGACGAGCCAGATCTTCGACATCTTGTTCTACGGCGGGATCTCGGGCGCCCTGTTGTGGGCCGCCGACCTCACGCGCCGAGCGAACCCGTCCGAGGAGGTGGCGACGACGGCGCCGAACGGGTCCGTCGAGCCGGTCACCGCCGGCCTCCCGTCGACGCTCGCCTGAGGGTCGAGGGGCGTCACGATCGGGCCCCGCTCGTCCCGTCGCGCCCTTGCGCGGCCGGCTCAGGCCACCGAGGCCAGCGCGGCACCCGCCGCCCGGGACACCGCGGCGCGCGATCCGGCCACGATCAGGTACTCGAGGTTGCGCAGGCGCGAGACCGTCCCGACGCGCTCGCCTCTCGGATTGTGGATGCCGATGCGCGCACCGACGTACCGGGCCGAGTCAAAGCTGAGGGTCTGGACGGCCTCGTGGTGCGAGCACATCGCGAGGAGCTCGTCGAGGGCCAGCCAGGACTCGTCGTTGTAGGAGAGGATCAACAGGTCGCACTCGACATCGGCCACCACGCGAGCGAGTGCAGCGGGCATGGAGCGCTTCGAGTTGAAGACGCTCTTGGTCTGCTCGTCTCGGGCATCGGCGCGCTTGCAGGCCACGCCGTAGTGCTCGGGTGCGTCCCAGGCGACGAGCGTCTCCCACACGTGGTAGTTGGTGAAGTAGCGGTGCTGGTTGTAGGGGGGGTCGAGGTAGGCCACGTCGAAGTGGCCGAGCACCGGCGCGAGCGCACACGCGTCGCCCCGGAGCGCCGTGCCGCTTCCCGCCAAGAGGTCGGGCACGCGCAGCTCGAGGGGGTTGAACGAGCGCGGCGCCCACTGCTTCACATAGGCCATCTGCACACCGGTGGTCGAGTCGACCCGGTCGGCCGCCTCGATCAGGCTGGTGAGGAGCACCGGGTAGAGGGGATGGTCGGCGAATTCGCGCTCGATGCCGTCGCGTACCGCGTCGATCCGCTGGCCGTTGAACGGCTGGAAGAAGCGCGAGCGCCGGCAGAAGGTCTCGGTCACGTATCCGTCGACCGGCGCCAGGTGCTCGAGGTGCTCGAAGGCAAGAGACAGCTCGCGCCGGTCGATCGAGCGGGCGTCGGTCTCGACGTAGCAGCGGGCGAACACCTCCGAGTAGCGGGAGACGTCGACCGCGGTCACCTCGACCCCGAGCGCCTTCATCGCCTGGGCCACCCGTGTCGTTCCCGTGAAGAGGTCGAGCGCGCTGGCGGCCCCGAACGCGCCGACCATCTCGCGCAGCACCGGGACGAGGCGGCGCTTGGATCCGAGGTACTTGATCACGCGGCGAGTGAGGTCGGGATCGACTGGGCGAAGTGGAAGAAGTCGTCGGGGTCGACCGACGCCTTCACCTTCACGAGGCGGGCAAGGTTCGCCCCGTAGTAGGCATGCTGCCAGTTCGCGAGGGTCGGGTCGATGTAGTTCTGGTACGCGCCCGTCGTATAGGGGCCGAGGGCGGCGGCGGCGGCGGAGAGCCACCGCATGGCGTCGGCCGGCTCGGTGCCCGAGCCCCACGATGCGCTCATCTGGATGCCGGCGATCGCGTTGCGGTGCACGAAGGCGGTGGCCGAGGGTGCGACGGCGTTGATGGCGCCGCCGTAGGAGTCGAAGGCGATCGCCGCGCCGAGTCCCGGCGCGAACTGGGCCCCGGACGCGAGCGCATCGGCCGCCGCCGCGAGCCCGGCGGGCGACAGCGCCTCGGTGACGAACGACGACTTGGACGCATAGGCCGAGCGGCTCAGCGTGCCCTGAGGATTCTCCGAGGGGAGGTGGCACTCGCCGAGCGTCTTTCCCTCGCAGCCGGCCTCGATGAACATCGCGTTCAGGTAGGTCTCGGGGCCGACGAAGCGGTACGTGGGGGAGGGCCCAACCGCCGACTCGAGGGGGGCGAGGAGCGAGCCGAGCGTGTCGGCGGTGCCGACGAACACGCCGGCCACGCGGACCATGAGCGACGGGCCCGAGGCGAGCAGCTGGCAGTTCGACCACAGCTCGTCGGGCACGCCCGGGAGCCACGACATCCAGGCGCCGAGCACGTCGGTGGCGGCCGCCCACGGCCAGTCCACCGTGAAGAGGGAGAGGTCGGCCGGGATCGGGTGGAGCCCGAACTCGAACGATGTGGCGATCCCGAAGTTGCCCCCGCCCCCGCCCTGGCATGCCCACAAGAGGTCGGGGTGCGACTCTGCCGAGGCCGTCACCAGGCTGCCGTCGGCGAGGACGATCTCGAGCGAACGCAGGTTGTCGCAGGTGAGGCCGTAGAGGCGGTCGAACACCCCGATCCCCCCACCGAGGGTGAGCCCGGCGATGCCCACGGTCGGACAGGAGCCACCGGGCAGCACGAGCCCGGCGTTGCCGAGCGTGTCGTAGATGTCGATCAGCCTGGCGCCCGCACCGATCCGGGCGCTCGAAGAGGCGGGGGAGATGCTCGCCATGGATGCCACGTCGATGACGAGGCCGGTCGTGAGCGAGTACCCCCCGTAGCTGTGGCCGCCCGAGCGGGCCGCCACCGCCACGCCGTGGCTCCGGGCGAAGTCGACGCAGCGTTGGACGTCGCTGGCCGAGGCGCACATGGCGATGGCCGCAGGATCGATGCCGTCGAACTGCTCGTTGTAGAGGAGCTTTGCGCCCTGGTAGGCGGGGCTCGACGGCAGCACGAGGCGGCCGGCGAGCGACCCCGCGAGCTCGGCCCAGTTGGGTGGGCCCGCCGGGGGCGCCGACGTCGTCGGGCTCGTGGGCATCGTCGAGGGGGTCGACGATGCCGTTCGCGAGCACGAGGCGCCGAGCAGGGCGCTCGAGCCGACCGCAAACCCCAGCCCTCCCGCCCGCCGCAAGAACTGGCGGCGGTCCATCACCCCTTCCATCTCGCCATCACGCTAAGGCGCCGCGTCGGCGATCGGACGGACCGTCGGGTGCACGCCGGTGGCGGGGGGTGAGGTGGGCAGCCGCCGATCCGTCGTCCGTGCAGCGATTTGGACCCCGGGCAGCGGTCGGCGGGGCTTGCCCGGTTCGGGGTCCCGAGTCCTGCCGTGAGGGTCGCCGTTCGGGCCCGGAGCGAAGATGCTTGCCCCAAGCGAACGTTCGGGTGGTAGAACTTCGGCGTGACGCAGACGCGTTCGCGCAGCGCACCGGCGGAGACCGAGGCGTTCGGGCTGGGCGAGCTCGCGGCGCGAAGCGGCGTCCCCATCCCGACGATCCACCACTACCGCCGGCTCGGGCTCCTGCCGCCCGCCGAACAGGTGGCGCCCAACCGCTTCGCCTACGACGAGCGCCACGTCTCGGCGCTGGCGGCGATCCGGGCGCTGCGCGCGCACCAGGTGTCGCTCGAGACGATCCGCGGCATGCTGCCCTCCCTCCTCGAGGAGGCCGGGGCCGGCCTCGACGAGGCCGGCTGGGTGCGGCTCATGGCGGAGCGGGGGACCGTCGATCCGTGCGTCGCCCGGTTGCTCCAGGCGGCCCGAGACGCGTTCGCCCGGCACGGCTACGACGGGGTCTCGGTGGGCGAGATCTGCGATGCCGCAGGGATCGCAAAAGGCTCGTTCTACAGGTATTTCGACTCCAAGGAGGCCGTCTTCGTGGCCGCCGCGCGCTCGACGGTCGACGCCGTCGGCGAGCAGCTGGACAAGGAGGGCCGGATGCTGAGCGAGTCCGAGGCGGCGGGCGAGCTGCAGTCGCTGCTCGCGCCCCTCGCCCCCCTCCTGCTCGAGGCGGCCACCCGCGAGCTGCGCGACGAGCCACGTTCGTCGGGCATCGTCGCCTCGGTGGCCCAGGACCTGACCACTCGGCTGGGCCCTCGGCTGCGGGCTCGCCGCGGGCGCGCCCTCCCGGCGGCCCGCAAGGTCGTCGAGACGGTCATCTTGGGGCTGGTTCGCCCGGCCCTGGGCGTGCGATCGCCCTACTGATCGCAGCATCGAGAGCGTTCTTGGACGTCCGCCCCGAGGAGGTGGCGGCCCCGTCGCGCGCCGGGCTCCTTGACTGCGACGCCCCGCACGTATAACAAGGGTGGACGACTGGTCACCGGCGCTATACGTGAGGAGCTAGGGGGTGGCATCTCCAGCGACAGGGCACCCGGGCTTCTCGGTGCCCGCTGTCATGGACCAGGCCCGGTCCGAGAACTTCCCGGTCGCGTCGCGGGTCTTGCCGAGAAGGATCCGCCCGCACCTCCTCGCCGTCTACGGGTTCGCCCGGCTCGTCGACGACATCGGCGACGAGGCCCCGGGTGACCGTCTGGTCCAGCTCGACTGGGCCGAGCGCGAGCTCGAGCGCGCGATGCTCGGCACGGCCGAGCATCCCGTCTTCAAGACCCTCGGGGTGAGCATCGCCGCCCTCGGTCTCCCGCTCGCTCCCTTCAAGGACCTCATCGAGGCGAATCGCCGTGACCAGGTGGTCTCCCGCTACCAAACCTTCGAGGAGCTCCAGGAGTACGGCATGCTCTCCGCAGCGCCGGTCGGGCGCCTGGTGCTCTTGATCCTCGGGTGTTCGAGCCCCGAGCGCGTGGCCCGCTCGGACAGGGTCTGCGTCGGGCTGCAGCTGGTCGAGCACCTCCAGGACGTCGCCGAGGACCACGCCATGGGGCGGGTCTACCTCCCGGCCGAGAGCCTCGCAGAGGCCGGCTGCGATCCCGAGCGCCTGGTTGCGGAGTCCGAGCGCCCGGCGCTCTGCCGGGCGGTCGCCCGCGAGGTCGAGCGGGCACGGGAGCTCTTGGCCGAGGGCGGGCCGCTTGCGGCGTCGCTGCCGCTACGGGCCCGGCTCGCGGTGGCGGCCTTCGCGGCGGGCGGGGCCGCCGCACTCGATTCGATCGAGCGGGTCTCCTTCGACGTCGTCGCGCACCGTTGCCGGCCCCGGCCCACGCGGTTGTTCATGCGGTGGCTCTCGGTGCTCGGAGCGAGGAGGGCCCGTCCATGAACATCGAAGCCGCCTATGACGAATGCGAGGCGATCACGAGGCG
>DAHUZM010000066.1 GCA_027306525.1 Acidimicrobiaceae bacterium | reverse complement strand
CGAGCTCCGGGCGCGCCGAGCGGAGTGCCTCGGCGGCGCGCGCGAGGTACTCGCCCGAGCCCCGAGCCGAGCGCTGTGGCGTGAGCACGATCCCCACGATCGCATCGAGCCCACGCCCGGCGAGGTCGGCCGCCGCCTCCTCGATCGCCGGCTCGGTGTGCTTGGCGCCGAAGGCAACCACGAAGCGTCCCGGGTGGAGCGCCTCGAGTCGTCCGGCGAGCCCGCGGACCTGCGCGGCGGTCCGTTCGGCGAGGGGGGAGACCCCCCCGATCGCCTCGTAGCGCCCGACGAGGTCGGCCAGCTGCGCGGCCGAGGGCGGGCTGCCGCGGCGGATGCGGGTGTAGAAGGGCTCGACCCCGGCGATCGAGTCGGGGGTCCCATGGGCCATCACGAGCACCCCGATCCGTCGGCTCACGGGCGCACCCCGGCCCGCCCCTCGGCGTGCACGAGCTCCACGACCGCGCCGAGGATGCCAGGATCGGTCTCGGGTAGCACGCCGTGGCCGAGGTTGAACACGTGGCCGGCCGCGGTGCCCGCCCGGGCGAGCACGGCCCGTGTCTCGTCCGCCACGACCTCGAAGGGCGCGAGGCACACAGCGGGGTCGAGATTCCCCTGGACCGCCCGTCTTGGTCCGACCCGCTCGCGGGCGACATCGAGCGGCACGCGCCAGTCGATGCCCATGACGTCGGGTCCGGCGGAGCTCATGAGCCCGAGCAACTCGCCCGTGCCCACGCCGAAGAGGACCGTCGGGACCCCGAGGGCGCGCACAGCGTCGAGCACTCGCCTGGTCGCCGGCAGGGCGAAGCGCTCGTAGTCGGCGGGCGAGAGGCTGCCGGCCCAGCTGTCGAAGAGCTGGACCGCGTCGACCCCCGCCGCCACCTGGGCCGAGAGCGAGTCGATGGCCATCTGCGCGAGGCGCTCCACGAGCTCGTGCCAGGTAGTGGGGTCCGAGTGCATGAGCGTCTTCACTCTCGCGAAGTCGCGCGACGGCCCACCCTCGACGAGGTAGCTGGCGACGGTGAACGGTGCCCCGGCAAACCCGATGAGCGCGACCTCGGGCGCGAGCTCGCGGGCCACCAGGCGGACGGTCTCGAGGACGAAACCGGTGTCGCCCTCGGGCTCGAGCGGCCGCAGCCGGCGCAGGTCGGCCGGCGAGCGGATCGGGTGCTCGACGACCGGGCCCCGTCCGGGCACGATCTCCACCCCGAATCCGGTCGCCCACACGGGCACGACGATGTCGGAGAACAAGATGGCCGCGTCGACCCCGTAGCGGCGGACGGGCTGCAGGGTGATCTCCGCCGACAGCTCGGGATCGGCGATCGCCTGGAGGATGCTGCCGGAGCCCCGGAGCCTGCGGTACTCGGGGAGCGCTCGACCGGCCTGGCGCATGAACCACACCGGCGTGTGGGGCACCGGCTCCCGACGGCAGGCGGCGAGGAACGGGCCCGTGCCGGCGCTCACGGTTGGAGGGTCCGTTGGGCGGGGGGCCGGGGCCTCAAGCGGGCTCGACGACGACCGCGGTGCCGTAGGCGCAGATCTCGGTCCAGTTGCCCCCCATCTCGGAGGTGTCGAAGCGGAAGGCGAGGACGGCGTTGGCCCCGCGGGACTCGGCCTCCTGGGTCATCCGGCCGATGACCTCCTCCCGGCTCTTCTGCAGGTTCTTGGTCATGCCGGCCAGCTCGCCGCCGACGATCGACTTGAGACCCGCCCCCACCTGGGAGAACACGTTGCGCGACCGCACCGTGAGTCCGAAGCACTCGCCGATCACCCTGGTCACCCGGTAGCCGGGCACGTCGTTCATGGTCGAGATCAGCACGGCGGTCCTTTCCTCTCGACACCCCGTCCGGGTGCGCTCCGTGGCGCGATCTTCGCAGGCCGGCCCCCCGGCGACCAGCGGCGGGGGCCGGCATCGGGCCCTAGAATCGATCGGTTCTAGGGCAGGAAAGAGACGCACATTTGGCCTTCGATCCCGAGCTCGACCTCGAACAGCGGTTCTTGGACCGCGCCCATGGCGCACTCGACGCCATGCGGGACGAGTCGCGCCGCATGCTCGAGTCGGTGCTCGACCTCGGGCGAGGGGGGACCCCCCAGTCGAGGACCGAGCGCGACATCGTGGTGCGGACCAGCCTCGCCCGGCTGGCCCAGCTCGACATCGGCGACCAGGGGCTCTGCTTCGGGCGGATCGACACGGTGCCCGAGGAGGGTCGCGAGTCGGGCGATGTCTTCCACATCGGTCGCCTCGCCGTCTCGGGGCCCGATCGCGAGCCGCTGATCGTCGACTGGCGGGCCCCGGTGGCAGCGCCCTTCTATCGGGCCACCGGCCTCGATCCTCAGGGCCTCGAGCGGCGGCGTCACCTCGCCGTGCGGGGGCGCACCGTCGTCGGCTACGAGGACGAGTACTTCGGCGCCGCCCGGACCGAGCCCCCCGCCCACAACGGACGACCCCGTGACCCCGAGGCGGGCGAGCTCCTCGACAGCTCGGTCCCCCTGGGCGGGCCCGCAGCCCTTCTGGCCGCGCTCGGCTCGGTGCGTACCGGACGCATGTCGGACATCGTGGGCACGATCCAGCGGGAGCAGGACGAGATCATCCGCTCGCCGCTGGCCGGCCTCCTCCTCGTTCAGGGCGGGCCGGGCACAGGCAAGACCGCGGTGGCGCTCCATCGCGCCGCCTACCTCCTCTATACCCACCGGTTCCCGCTCGAGCGCCAGGGTGTCCTCGTCGTCGGGCCGAACCCTCTCTTCCTGCGCTACATCGAGCAGGTCCTGCCCTCGCTCGGGGAGACCGGCGTGACCCTGTCGACGGTCTCGGGGCTGGTGCCCGAGATCCGGGTCCGCTCGAGCGAGCCGCCCGAGACCGCCCGCCTGAAGGGCGAGGCCCGGATGGCCCGGCTCATACAGCGCGCCGTGCGCACGAGGGAGCGCCGGCTGCGGCACCCCGTCGACGTCCCCTTCGGCGCCACCGTGCTGCGCATCGAGGTCGAGGACTCGGCGCGGATCGTGGCGCGGGCCCGTCGGCGTCCCGGGCTGCACAACGCGAAGCGGCGGTTCGTCGAGCGCCAGGTCACCGCTCTGCTCGTCGAGCGCTACGAGTCGTTCCGGGAGGCCAGCCGAGAACGCCTCGGCGCCTCGGCCGTGGCGCCCATCGAGGAGTGGGACCCGGAGGACCAGGGGAGCGCCGAGGACGAGGAGCTCACCCGGGCCGACCTCGCGGCGCAGTTCCGCCGCATCCCCGCGGTGCGTGAGGCGCTCGACCGGATGTGGCCGCGCCTCGCCCCCCACGAGCTCGTCCACGACCTCTTCGGGGCGCCAGCGCTCCTCGCCCGCTCGGCCGAGGGGATCCTCACGGCCGCGGAGCAGTCGATGCTGGTCCGGCCGAGGAGCCGATCGCTCGACGAGGTGCCCTGGAGCGCGGCCGATGCGGCGCTCGTCGACGAGGCCCGCGCGGTCCTCGGGCCCTTCGGCTCCCGGACCCGGTCGCGCGCCGAGCAGCGGCCCCGGGCCGAGCGCCCGGCCGAGGCCGGCTTCTGGCCGGCCGGGCTCGCCGCCACACCCGAGCCCGCCCCCGGACCCGAGGCGACGCCGCACGAGGAGATCCGCTCCTTCGGGCACATCGTCGTCGACGAGGCCCAGGACCTCTCGCCGATGCAGCTGCGGATGCTGGCGCGCCGGTCGCTCTCGGGGTCGATGACCGTCGTCGGCGACATCGCCCAGGCCCCCGGGGCCTGGACGCCCACCCGCTGGGACCAGGTCGCCGCCCACCTCTCGCCCAAGCACCCGCCGCGGCTGGTCGAGCTCTCGGTCAGCTACCGGACCCCGGCCGAGGTGGTCGCCGTGGCCGCCCGGGTGCTGCGCGCTGCGGTGCCGGGCCTCGAGCCGCCGGTGCCGGTCCGCCGCTCGGGGCACGAGCCGCGCGTCGAGCGGGTCGCGCGGGGCGACCTGGCCGCCCGGGCGGCCGAGGTCGCGGCCGAGCAACTGGGGGCGGTGAGCCCGGGTCGGGTGGCGGTGCTCGCCCCCGAGCTGCTGGTGCGCGAGCTGCAGCGTGCCCTCTCCGAGCGGGGCCTCGACCCGGTGGATCCCCGCGACCCGGCGGGTCCCGGCCTGGGCGCCCCCCTCGTGCTCCTGCCGGCGAGCGACGCACACGGCCTCGAATTCGACGCAGTCGTGGTCGTCGAGCCCGCCGCCATGGGGGAGGACGCCGCCTCGGGGGGGGAACGGCCGCCGCCGCTCGACCACCGCGGCCTGCGCACGCTGTACGTCGCGCTCACCCGACCGACCCGCCGCCTGGCGGTGCTCCACTCGCTCCCGCTCCCCGTCGACCTCGCCTCGCACTGAGCGGCGGCGGGGTCGGGCCGAAGGGCGGCGTGTGCCCTGGTGGCAAGGGCGGAACGTGTTTACCAGGGTGTTGGCGTGGCGTGGTTGCCGTAGGGTAGGAAATACCTCGTGAGCCAGGCGATCTCGGTGGGTGAGCCCGCCAAGACACCCCGCATCACCCACGACCGTCCGCCGATGCTCGCCATCGGGGTCATGATCTGGCTCGGCTCCGAGCTGATGTTCTTCAGCGGCCTGTTCGCCGCCTACTTCACCATCCGCTCGCAGCACGCCATCTGGCCGCCGGCCGGCACCCAGCTCGACACCATCCGTGCGGGGATCTTCACCGCCGTGCTCGTCTCGTCGAGCTTCACCATGCAAAAGGCGGTGTTCGACGAGGAGCGGCGGAACCGTCGCTCCGCCAAGATCTGGGTCGGCATCACGATCTTCCTCGGCGTCGCCTTCTTGGGCAACCAGTTCTCCGAGTGGCTCTTGATGACCACTCGGCCGAGCACCAACGCGTACGGGTCGCTCTTCTTCATCATGTCGGGGCTGCACGGTCTGCACGTCTTCTTGGGCCTGGTGGCCATGGCCTTCCTCTTGTTACGCATGAAGGGGAAGTCGGGCGACCCGGGCGAGCTCTCGGTCTTCCAGGGCGTGAGCTACTACTGGCACTTCGTCGACATCGTCTGGATCGGGCTGTTCAGCTGCCTGTTCCTCCTCAAGTGATGGTCGGGCTGCGCCGACTCGTCTCCAGCCGACTTCTGTTGCCCGTCGCCGTCGTCGTCGGCGTGGGTGTCGGTGGCGCCCTCGCCTTCGGCACCGTCTCGTCGGCCCAGGGTCTCGGTGGTGGCGGCCCCCGCTCGTATGGGAGCTCGTCGACGATCGAGTACCAGTACCCGCCGAACTCCTACATCCCGGCCGGCGAGGCGCTCTTTGCGACCTTCTGCTCGAGCTGTCACGGCCCGCAGGCCGGCGGCACCTCGCGCGCGCCAAACATCGTCGGGCTGGGCCCGGCGACGGTCGACTTCTGGATCACCACGGGCCGCATGCCCGCCGAGAACCCCTTCGCCATCCAGGCGCCGCGCAAGCCGGCCAAGCTGAGCAACCAGCAGGCGCTCGAGATCGCCGCCTATGTGAACTCGCTCGACCCGTCGCGCCCGGGCATCCCCAAGGTCAACCGCAAGACCGCGAACGTGGCGGTCGGGGCCGACCTGTTCTCGCTCAACTGCGCGGCCTGCCACACCATCACCGGCGCCGGCGACGAGCTCGCCTTTGGCACCTTCGCCCCCTCGCTGCGCGCGGCCTCGCCCACCCAGGTCGCAGAGGCCATCAGGACCGGCCCGGGCAACATGCCCCGCTTCAGCGGGAACCTGACCGACGCCCAGGTGCGTGACGTGGTCGCCTACGTGACCGAGTACATCCAGCATCCGACGAACCCGGGCGGCTTCGCGCTCGGCGGCGTCGGGCCGGTGGCCGAGGGCTTCGTGGCCCTGCTCTTCGGGGTGGGCATCCTCGCCCTCGTCGCCTACTGGATCGGGGAGCGCGCATGAGCGACGAGCACCAAGAGACGACCTCCGAGGGGCCGCTGCCGGTGGCGAGCATCGATGACCCGCACATGCGCGAGGCCGTCGGGAACCCGAGGCGCGCCGAGAACTCGATCGCGCTCTTCCTCGTGCTCGGGATCCTTGGGGTGGGGGTCTTCGGCGCCGCCTACGTCCAGAACTGGAAGCCCTGGACGCTCGGGGTCTCCCTCGGGCTCGGGCTCTTCTTCCTCGGCTTCGGGCTCTCGGCCTGGGGCAAGTACCTCATGCCCCAGGGCCCCTTCAGCGAGGCCCGCCACGCGCTGCACTCCGCCAGGGCCGAGCGTGAGGCGATCTCGGCGGCGCTGGTCGAGCGCACCGGCGTGGTCATCCGCCGCCGCGGGATGCTGGGCGGCCTGCTCGCCACCGGGTTCGGGATCTTCGGCATCGTGGCGATCTTCCCGGGGCTCCGCTCGCTCGGCCCGCTTCCCGGCCTGACCCTGACCAAGACCAACTGGCGTCGCGGCTCGCTGCTCGTCGACGCGAACGGCAGGGCCATCCACCGCGACACGCTCGACCCCGGTGGGATCGTCACGGTGTTCCCGGCCGGCTACGAGGACAACACCCAGAGCCAGGCCGTCGACCAGACCGTGCTCATCCGGGTGCAGTTCACCGACCTCGTGACCGAGAAGGGCCGGGCCACCTGGGCGCCCGAGGGATACGTCGCGTACTCCAAGCTGTGCACGCACGCCGGCTGCCCGGTCGGCCTCTACGAGCGCCAGCTCCGCCTGCTCGTGTGCCCGTGCCACCAGTCGATGTTCAACATCGATGACGGCGCGGTCCCCGAGTTCGGCCCCGCCCCCCGGCCGCTGCCCCAGCTCCCCCTCTACATCGACGCCCTCGGCTTCCTGCGGGCACAGGCCCCCTACGACCAGCCGGTCGGGCCGGGGTACTGGGAGAGGACGACGACGTGAGCCTGGCCGCCCCCCGGACCAAGCGACAGGCCAAGTCCGCCCGAGGCTCGTACGGGCGCGTCGGGCAGGTCATCGACGAGCTCGACGATCGCCTCGGCATCGCCAAGGGCGGGCGGGTCTTTCTCGACAAGATCTTCCCCGACCACTGGTCGTTCCTCCTGGGTGAGATCGCCCTGTACTCCTTTATCGTCCTGATCGCGACCGGGGTCTTCCTGACCCTCTACTACGTGCCCTCCCAGACCGAGGTCATCTACCACGGCGCCTACGCCCCGCTCCGGGGCCTCAAGGTCTCGGAGGCCTACGCGTCGACGGTCAACCTCAGCCTCTTCGTGCGCGCCGGGCTGCTCATGCGCCAGATGCACCACTGGGCGGCCGACGTGTTCCTCGGCGCCATCGTCATCCACATGGCGCGGATCTTCTTCACCGGCGCCTTCCGCAAGCCCCGCGAGCTCAACTGGACGATCGGCCTCACGCTGCTCACCCTCTCGCTCGCCAACGGGTTCATCGGTTACTCGTTGCCCGACGACCTCATCTCGGGGACCGGGCTGCGCATCATGTTCTCGATCGTCCTGTCGATCCCCTTCGTCGGCACCTACATCGCCTTCTGGCTGTTCGGGGGCAACTACCCGGGCACGGTCATCATCCCGAGGCTCTTCATCATCCACGTGCTGATCCTGCCGGCGATCATCGCCGCGCTGATCGGCGCGCACCTCTTCCTCCTCGTGCGCCAGAAGCACACCCAGTTCCCCGGGAAGGGGAGGACGGCCGACAATGTGGTCGGCTCGCCCATGTACCCGACCTTCATGGCCAAGACCACGGGCTACATGTTCATGGTCACGGCCGTCCTCACCGTCTTGGGCGGGATCGCCCAGATCAACCCGATCTGGCAGTTCGGCCAGTACCAGCCGGCCAAGATCTCCTACGCCGTCCAGCCGGACTGGTACATGGGCTGGCTGGACGGCGCGCTGCGCATCATGCCGAGCTGGGAGTTCACGGCCTGGGGTCACACCATCCCCTTCGTGGTCCTCCTCCCGGCGGTGGTCTTCCCGGGCCTCATCTTCACCATCTGCTACGCGTGGCCGGCCATCGAGCGCCGTTTCACCGGCGACAACGACATCCACCATCTGCTCGACCGACCCCGCGATCGGCCGAAGCGGACCGCTGCGGGGGCGGCGATGATCGCCCTCATGTTGACCCTGCTCGGGGCGAGCGCCACCGACGTGCTCGCGAACTTCTTCCAGGTGTCCTTGAACGAGGTGCTCTGGACGTTCCGCATCCTCGTCTTCATCGTGCCGATCGTCGTCGGGGTGTTCACCTGGCGGATCTGCCTCGAGATCCAAGGCGGCGGCGCAGACATCGGCAAGCGCAAGCGGGCCCTCATCGTCACCCGGAGCGCGACCGGCGAGTACCGCACCGTCGAGACCGCGCCGCAGCCCGACGACCAGCACGAGGAGCTCGAGCCGATCGAGGTGCCGGTCAAGATCGACATGACCGAGTCCGACGGCGACACGGCCGGCGAGCCGGGGGTGCGCACCGTCAGCCGGTGAGCCGTGCCGGCCACGGCGCGAACCACGCACCACGGTGAGGGGATGGGCGGCGTCGCCCCGCGCGCAGGATCACGGTACCCCCTCGCCTCCCGACCTCGGGCCGCCGGCGAGGGCTGACACGCGGCCCGCATGCGGGCCCACCCGCACTGGCGCGCGAGCCTGTGACCCATGATGGATCGACTGAAGGTCGCCCTCGCGACGGTCGACGGGATCCAGCAGGGACGACCGTGGCTGTCCTTTCTTGTGGCGGTGCTGCGAAAGGCGAGCGACGACCAGGCAGGCAGCCTCGCTGCCCTCGTCGCTTACTATGGGTTTCTCGCCGTCTTCCCCCTGCTGCTCGCGTTCGCCGCCGTGCTTGGGTTCGTGCTGGCGAGCCACCCGACCCTCAAGGCGCATGTGCTGCACACCGCCGAGAGCTCCTTCCCGTCGCTCTCGGGCTACATCGACCGTGCGGTCTCGGGGAGCAGCCTTGCCCTCGGGGTCGGCCTCGGGTGGGCGTTGTGGGCCGGCATCGGCGTCACCAGGGCGACCGAGCGAGTGATGAACTCCATCTGGTACATCCCGCTCCACGACCGGCCGAACATCTGGTGGTCGAGGCTTCGTGGACTCCTGATGCTCGCCATTCTCGGAGCGACGTTTCTCGTGTCGACCGCCATCGCGAGCTTGCGCGGCATTGGAGGGCCCTTCGGGGTCGCGACCGACGTCCTCGCGCTCGGCGGCGCCCTCATCCTCAACGTGGTGCTCTTTGCGCTCGCCTTTCGCGTTCTCACCAACCGTGCTCTCTCGTGGCGAGGGGTCTTCCCAGGGGCGATCGTCGGTGCCGTCGGGTGGACCGTGCTCCAGAACCTCGGCGCCTACTACGTCCAACACGAGGTCGCGCACGCCTCGAAGCTCTACGGCTCGCTGGCCATCGTGGTCGGCTTGCTCGCGTGGATCTACCTCGGCGCCCGGCTCACCCTCTATGCCGCCGAGACCAATGTCGTGATCGTCTATCGGCTGTGGCCACGGAGCCTCGCGGAGCGGAGCGCGACGGAGGCGGACCGGCTCGCGCTCCGTCTCCAGGCCCGTGCGGCCCAACGGGCGGCCGGTGAGGAAGTGGAGGTGCTGTTCCTCCCCGACCGGGTGGGCGAGGGAGCGGCCGACGACACCGCGACCCTCGTCGTCGCACACCTCCGGTCGCTCCAGACGTATCGGCACGAGGCGTCGAGCTGCGAGGAGCCCGAGCAGCTCCGCCTGCTTGAGGCGAACCTCACGGCCGAGGCGCAGGCGATCGCCTCGAGGTTGCACGAGCTGATCCAACAAGACGATGCGTTGGCGGCCGCCTTCCGGGGGTGGACGCCCGGCTGAGCGCCGAGACCCCGAGGACGCCGGTCCCGAGGGTCGCCGGGCCGGGGTGTGGCGATCGGCGGCTCGGGGTGTAGCGCCCAACGTACCGAGGCGCAACGGCGATCACCACCTGACGCGTTCGGAGAGCTCCCACAGGCGCCGCTTGGTCGCTTCGTCGCACAGCGCGCCACGCGCCCCGGCTTCGAAGGCCTGCCTCGGTGAGCAGCCCAGCCTCTCGGCCGCCGCGTAGTCGATCGAGAGGTCCGTGCCGAACATCGCCGGATCATCCGTACTGATCGAGCAGGCGACGCCGGCCGCGAGCATCTGGGGGAGCGGATGGGCCTCGAGCGCCGCCACCGCAGAGGTGCGCAGATTTGAGATCGGACACACGTCGCAGACCACGCCCCGATCGGCGAGCTCGGCGAGCAACTCCGGGTCCTCGACGGCGCGGATCCCGTGGCGGATGCGGTCGGCGCCGAGCGCGTCGAGGGCGCCACGGATCGAGCTCGGCCCGGCCACCTCGCCGGCGTGGGGGACCGAGCCGATCCCACCCTCACGGGCGACCCGGAAGGCCGACGCGAAGGGCTCGGGCGGGAACCCGTCCTCGGGCCCGCCGATGCCGATACCCACCACGCCCCGGTCCCGGT
This sequence comes from Acidimicrobiaceae bacterium, assembly GCA_027306525.1. GTDB lineage: Bacteria > Actinomycetota > Acidimicrobiia > Acidimicrobiales > RAAP-2 > Palsa-461. The sequence continues at coordinate 4,120 of DAHUZM010000066.1, read as the reverse complement.
ACTTGACGCAGTAGTTGGCGGTCTCGAGGGCGAGGTCGAGCCCGAGGTGTCTTGGGGCGTCACAGGTGAGGCGCACCTCGACCCCGGTCGCCTCCCGAGCCTCGGCAGCGCCGTCGCAGAAGCCGCTGAAGACCTCGTCCCAGCTCGCCCCGGTGCTCACACGCTCGGCGGGGCTGAAGATGCCCTCCACGTAGCACGCGCCGTGCGACGCCGCCTCGGTCGCGTAGTCGAGCACCACCTCCTTGAAGTCACGCTCGCGCTGGAGGGCACGCGTGGTGAGGGACCACAGCTCCAAGAAGTGGGTGAAGTCCCGGTAGGTGTAGAGCCGCTCGAGCCCCTCCTCGGTCTCGGCGGGTAGGCGCATGTGATTGCGCCTCGCCATCGCGAGGAGCGCTGGTGGTCGAACGGTCCCCTCGAGGTGCACGTGCAGCTCGATCTTGGGGAAGGGTGCGGGTGTGGCCATGAGCTCTCCAGTGCGCGTCGAAAGAAGGGTCTTCTCGACGCGAGCGGGGGTCATCTGGCCCTGCCCCAACGGGTCAGCCCGAGTCCTCGGACGAACATAGCCCGCTCCGCGCCCGGCTCGCCCGAGCGCGTCGCTTCCGCGCTCGGGCTCGTGCCGAGTCGGTGTCAAAGACGCCACCCCCCGCCGCGGCGGGTCTCAGGACGCCGGTGCGAGGCGTTCGGGCCCGGGCAGGGCGATCGGCCGGACGTGCTCGAGCAGCGCCCCCGCGACGAGCAGGACACCGAAGCCCCCGCCGAGCCAGCAGATGCCGTCCCATCCGGCGGCGGACATCACCAACCCGGCGGCGAGGGACCCGAGCGCCCCGCCGGCGAAGTAGCAGACCATGTAGGCGCTGTTGATCCTGGAGCGGGCCTCGGGCCGGATCCGGTAGATGATCGCCTGGTTGGTGATCTGGACGCCCTGGGTCCCGACGTCGAGCACGAGGATGCCGACGACGAGCGCCACGAGCTCGGTCTTGCCGAGGGCCAGGATCGCGAAGGACCCGGTCAAGACGAGCGCCGACACGGTCGTGGTGACCCGGGTCTTCTCGTTGTCGGCGAGCCGCCCGGCGACGTTCGCCATCGTGACCCCGGCCACCCCGGCCAGGCCGAAGAGGCCGATGATCGCCCGCGAGTAGTGGTAGGGGGGGCCCGAGAGCAAGAAGGCGAGCGACGTCCACAGCACACTGAACGCCGCGAACTCGGTGCCTCCGGCCCACGCCCGGCGGCGCAGCACCGGCTCGCTCGCGAGGAAGCGGACCGAGCTGACCACGAGGTGCCGGTAGGGGAGGTGGGGGCGCTCGGCCTCGCCGGGGAGGGAGCGCCGGAGCACGAGGGCGAAGAGGACCATGAGGACGCACGAGACCCAGTAGATGGTGCGCCAGCCCGCGAGCTGGGCCACGAGCCCCGCCACGGTCCGGGCGAGCAGGATGCCGAGGAGGAGCCCGGTCATGATGCGGGCCACGATGCGGCCCTGGCGGCCCGGCTCGGCCAGGTCGGCCGCGAACGGCAGCATCACCTGCCCTGCGACCGAGGCGCAGCCGATCGCGACGGACGCCAACTCGAAGAGCCAGAGGGTGGGCGCAGCCGCCGCCAGGACCAAGAAGGCGGCGCAGAGCACGAACACGCCGACGACGAGCGAGCGTCGTGGCCGCAGATCGCCCAGCGGGACCACGAGCAGGAGGCCGAGCGCGTAGCCGATCTGGGTGCAGGTGACGACGAGGGAGGTGGCGGCGGTGCCCACGCCGAAGCTTCGGGAGACCTCGTGCAAGAGGGGCTGGGAGTAGTAGAGGTTGGCCACGATGGCCCCCGTGGCCACGGCCATCAGCAGGACGAGCCGGTTGGAGAGGCGCGTCGGGAGGCCCGGAGCGCGTGGCGGGTCCACGAAGCGAAGCTAATGCGCGCCGTGGGGGCCTGGGGCGCCCCGGCCCAGGTGGCGCGGGGACGGCCCTACGCCACCGGGGCGGTCGTGGTCCGAGGGGAGATGCCCCGTGCTCTAATAGGCGGGAGCACGGGTCTGCCGGGCATCCCGCGGTGGGTGCCCCAAGAGAGTGAGGGACGTCCGACATGGCCTACCAGGCGGAGTACATCTGGATCGACGGGACCGAGCCGTCGCCGCTTCTGCGCTGCAAGACCAAGATCGTCGCCACCGGCAAGAAGCCGGGGATCTGGGGCTTCGACGGCTCGAGCACCAACCAGGCGACCGGGGCCGACTCGGACTGTGTGCTCCAGCCGGTCTTCGTCTGTCCCGACCCGCTGCGCGGCGAGGACAACGTGCTCGTGATGTGCGAGGTACTCAACGCGGACATGTCGCCGCACCCGACCAACACCCGTCGGGCCTGCCAGGAGACCGCCGAGCGCTTCGCCTCCCACGAGGCCTGGTTCGGCTTCGAGCAGGAGTACACCTTCCTCCAGAACGGCAGGCCGCTCGGGTGGCCGACCAGCGGCTACCCGGGTCCCCAGGGCCCCTACTACTGCGGCGTGGGGGGCGACAAGATGCCCGGGCGCGAGATCGTGGAGCGCCACACCGCCGCCATGCTCCGGGCTGGCCTCGGCATCGAGGGCACCAACGCCGAGGTGATGATGGCCCAGTGGGAGTTCCAGATCGGCATCCTGAGCGCCCCCGAGGGGGGCGACCAGCTCTGGGTGGCCCGCTGGCTCCTCTTCCGCATCGCCGAGGACTTCGGCGTCTGGGCCACGCTCGACCCCAAGCCGATCCTGGGCGACTGGAACGGGGCGGGCTGCCACACCAACTTCTCGACCAAAGAGATGCGCGACGAGGGGGGCTGGGACGCGATCGTCCGGGCCTGTGAGGCGATCGGCGAGCACGTCGACGAGCACGTCGAGAACTACGGCGTGGGGATCGAGATGCGCCTGACCGGCCACCACGAGACCCAGCACTATTCCAAGTTCAGCTACGGGGTCTCCGACCGGGGTGCGTCCATCCGGATCCCCTGGCAGGTCGCCCAGGACAAGCGGGGCTACATCGAGGACCGGCGCCCCAACGCCAACATGGATCCCTACGTCGTGATGCGCCTCTTGACCAACACCGTCTGCACGGCGGTCGAGGCCGCCGACACCAACCCATAGCCCCCTGCCGCACGGGGATGCCCCGGTTGGCGGGACCGGGGTCGTTCTGGGCCAGACTGGCGGGCGATGAGCACCCCTCCCCGCCGGACGCTGGCCGGCATCCTCGACCTCGCCCACGCCGGGGAGGACGCGTGGGTGGCACCGACCCCCGGCGAGGGGCCGCCCCGGCTCTTCGGAGGGCAGGTCGCCGCCCAGGCCCTGGCCGCTGCGTGCAAGACCGTGGACGCCGATCGGCCGCCCCACTCCATGCACGGCTACTTCATCCGCCCGGGCCGGCCCGACTCGGTGCTCGAGCTGCGCGTCGAGCGGACCCGCGACGGGCGTTCGTTCACCACGAGGCACGTGACCGCCATCCAGGAGGGCAACGCCATCTTCAATCTCACCGCCTCGTTCCACGGCGGGGAGGACGGCCTCGACTGGCAGCTGCCGGCACCGCCATTCGAGCCGCCCGCAGAGGAGCGGTCGCCCCGGCCCGAACACGAGTTCTGGTTCACCAACCCCTTCGAGATCCGGACGCTCCGGCCGCCCTCCGACGACCCCTTCCCGCCCCATCCGTGCTGGGTGCGGCTCATCGAGCGTCTGCCCGGGGACCAGGCGACCCAGATGTGCGCCTTGACCTACATCTCGGACATGGGCGTCGTGGGCTCGGCGCGCGCCCCCCACGACCGGACCCCGGCCAACCTCGCCAGCCTCGACCACGCGGTGTGGTTCCACCGCCCCGTCGACCTGTCCAAGTGGCACCTGTTCTCGGTCGACCCGGTGTCGAACTACGGCGGCCGCGGGCTCGCCATCGGCACCATCCACGCCGCCGACGGGCGCCTCGTGGCCTCGGTCGCCCAGGAGGGGCTGATCAGGCCGGGACAGCCCGACTGGCTGCCCCCCGAGCGCCCCTGAGCGCACCCGAGGGACCCGCTCGAGGGCTCAGATGTGGCCGCCCCGGCGGCTCTCGGCGGTGAAGCCCGTGACCGCGCAGAGGATCACCACGACGCCTGGGAGGAAGAGCCACACACCGAAGGCGAAGGCCAGCAGC
>DAHUZM010000059.1 GCA_027306525.1 Acidimicrobiaceae bacterium | reverse complement strand
GTCGTGGCGGTGAAGGCCTCCGCGGGCGATGTGGCCGATGCAGCGCGGCTCTCGACCATGGTGCCCTCGAGCTTCGAGATCTACAGCGGCGAGGACGACCTCGCGCTGGCCATGATGGCGATCGGGGCGGTCGGCTTGGTGAGCGTCGCGTCGCACTGGGCCGGTCGCGAGATCGCAGGCATGCTCGCCGCCTATCAGAAGGGTGATGTGACGGGCGCCCGGGATGCCAACGTCCGCCTGCTCGACTCCTTCGCCTTCGAGTCCTCCGAGCAGTACCCGAATCCGATGCCGGCCAAGGCGGCCTGTCGGCTCCTCGGGCTGCGGGTCGGGGAGTGCCGCCTGCCGCTCGGCCCCGCGACGCCCGAGCTCGAGGAGCGGGCCCGGCGCGTGCTCGAGGGCCTGGGCGCGACGGTTGGCTGAGCGGGACCAGGAGGGTCGGCCCCCCGGGTCCGGGGGCCCCGGCCAATTCCTCGAGCAGCACCTCCACGTGGGGTCGCGCCGACCCGCTCGGCGCCGCTCGCGCGGCCAGCGACGCGCCCCGAGCGCCGTCCCCGGGGCGAGCGGCCCCGCGGCGCCGGTGCGGGTGGTCTTCTTGGGCGGGCTCGGTGAGATCGGGCGCAACTGCGCGTGCATCGAGGTCGACGGACGGATCCTCGTGCTCGACTGCGGCATCATGTTCCCCGATCCCGACATGCCCGGGGTCGACCTGGTCCTGCCGGACTTCTCCTACCTGCATGAACACGCCGAGCGGGTCGACGCCGTCGTGCTCACCCACGGGCACGAGGACCACACCGGAGGGCTCGCATTCTTGCTCCGCGACCTCTCGGTCCCCATCTACGGCTCCCAGCTGAGCGTCAGCCTTGCGAGCTCGCGCATCCGAGAGGCCGGACTGCTGGAGCGCACCGAGCTGATCGCCGTCTCCGACGGCGAGCGCCGACGCATCGGTCCCTGCGAGGTCGAGTTCATCCCGGTCACCCACTCGGTGCCGCACTCCTATGCGCTCGCCTTCCACACGCCCCAGGGCGTCATCTTGCACTCGGGCGACTTCAAGCTGGACCTCCAGCCGGTCGACGGTCGGCGGACCGACCTGGCGCGCTTCGGGGCGCTCGCCGAGGGCCCGGGGATCCGGCTCCTCTTGTGCGACTCGACGAACGCCGAGGAGCCCGGTTTCACCCCATCGGAGTCGACGGTCGGCGAGACCCTTCGCCAGCTCTTCGAGGCCCGCCCGGGGCGCCGGATCCTGGTCGCGTGCTTCGCCAGCCACCTGCACCGTGTCCAGCAGATCGTCGACGCGGCGGTGGCCAACGGACGGCGGGTCGCCTTCCTCGGCCGCTCGATGCTCCAGAACGTCGAGTTGTCCCGCTCGCTCGGCATCCTCAGGATCGACGACGAGGCGATCGTGGACATCGACCGGGTTGCCGGGCTCGAGCCCGGCCAGGTCTGCGTCATCTCGACGGGCTCGCAGGGCGAGCCGATGTCGGCGCTCTCGCTCATGGCGACCGGCGAGAACAAGCGCATGCAGATCGAACCGGACGACGTCGTGGTGATCAGCGCCCACCCGATCCCCGGCAACGAGTGGTCGGTCGGTCGGGTGATCGACCAGCTCCACCGGCGGGGGGCCGAGGTCATCCACTCGGGCAAGGCGCCCGTGCACGTGAGCGGGCACGCCCGCCAGGGCGAGTTGCGCACGCTGCTCTCGGTGACGACGCCGGCCGCGTTCGTCCCGGTGCACGGCGAGTACCGCCACATGGCGCACAACGCCGAGCTCGCGGTCTCGATGGGGGTGCCGAGAGACCAGGTGCTCCTCTGCGAGGACGGCGACGCAGTGGTCCTCGACGAAGATGGCCTGCGGCGAGACGGGAGCGTGCCGGCGGGCTATCTCTATGTCGACGGCAACGTGGGCGACGTCGGCCATGGGGTGCTGCGGGACCGTCGCATGCTGGCCGACGAGGGCGTTGTGATGGTGGTGGCCAACGTGGATCTGCACTCGACCCAGGTCGTGGGGTCACCTCGGGTGATCACGCGCGGGTGGGTGCACGCGCCCGAGGCCGAGGATCTCCTGGAGGAGGCGGCGAGCGTGGTTGCCGAGACACTCGCCAAGACGATGGCCGACGGCGCCCGGGACGTCGAGGTGCTGGGGCGGGCGCTCCGGCGGGCGCTCGGTGCCTTCGTGAGCGATCGGACCCGGCGCCGCCCGCTCATCATCCCGGTGGTGCTTGCGGTCTAACCGGTCTTCCGCACGCCGCCGAGGCGGCTGAGGTCGATCCCACCCCTCCAGAGCAACGGGTCGAGCTCGGCGGCCGGGGCGGGTTTGGCGAGCAAGAACCCCTGGGCCCTCACGCACCCGAGGCGGATGAGCTCGTTCATGTCGGCCTCGTTCTCCACGCCCTCGGCCACGAGGTCGAGCCCGAAGGACTCGCCCAGGTGCACGATCGCCTCGACGATGGCCTGGTCGCCTTGGTCCTCGGCCAACCCGATGACGAAGCTCATGTCGATCTTGAGCGTGTCGATCGGGATGCGCTTCAGCTGGGCCATGGAGGAGAAGCCGGTCCCGAAGTCGTCCATGGCGAGGCGGAGCCCGAGGGTGCGGAACTCGTCGAGGATCGAGATCGCCCGCTCGACGTCCTGCATGACGACGTGCTCGGTGATCTCCAGACAGAGCGCCGAGCCGAGCAGGTTCGATTGGCGTAGGCAACGGCTGATGTGCTCGGTGATGCCCGGCGAGGACAGCTGGGCCGGCGACATGTTGATCCGCATGAGCAGGTCGAGACCGGGGTAGCGGTCCCGCCAGACCTGCATCTGGCGGCAGGCCTCCTCGATGACCCAACGACCGAGGTCGACGACGAGGCCGGTCTCCTCGGCGACCGTGATGAACTGGCCGGCCGGGATGACCCCTCGCTCGGGGTGGACGCAGCGGATCAGGGCCTCGAGGCCGAGGATCTTGCCCGTCGTCATGTCGATCTCGGGCTGGTAGTAGAGACGCAGTCCGCCGGTGGCGATGGCCTCGCGCAGCATCATCTCGGTGCCGGTGCGCTCGTCGACCGCCAGGCGCAGGACGTCGTCGAACACGACCGCCCGGTTCCGCCCCTGGGTCTTCGCGGCGAAAAGGGCGACATCGGCGTTGCCGAGGAGCTGGACCGCGCTCATCTCCCCGGGGTTGGCGAGCGCGATCCCGACGCTCGCGGTGTGCGAGACGTGCTGGGATGCGACCTCGAGCGGCTTGGACACGAGCGACAGCAGGCGGTTCGCGGTCGCCATGCAGGCGAGCTCGCCGCCTGCGCCGTTCATCACGACCATGAACTCGTCGCCGCCGAGGCGCGCCGTGAAGTCCCCCGGCCGGACGGACATCCTGATGCGGTCGGCGGTCGTGATGAGCACGCGGTCGCCGGCCAGATGTCCGAGATAGTCGTTCATGTACTTGAACCGGTCGAGGTCCAAGAAGAGCAGGGCGACCGGGGTCCGGCCCGTGTTGAGCCGCCGCTCGAGTTCCTCGATCAGCGCTCGGCGGTTGGGCAGGCCGGTCAGGTCGTCGTGCAGCGCCAAGTGTTGGAGGCGGGTCTCGGCGTCGATGCGGGCGTCGAGCTGGACCAGCATCGAGGCGACGGCCTGGAGCGCGTTGATCTGGGGCTGGGTCCACTGCGCGTCGTAGAACTGCATGAACCCGAGCGAACCGTCGGTGACGTCACCCTTCAACAGGGGGACGACCGCCCCCGACCAGTCGGTCACTCCCGAGCCGTCGGCGACCCGCTCGTTGTAGTCGTCGGGGGCGGCCGACTGGCGGAGCACGAAGGGCTCCTTCAGGTCCCGCAAGCGCTCGAAGACCGGATCCGAGCCGAACGAGACCACGGCCAGGGGGTCCGGGTCGGGGATGAAGTCCCTCGGCGGGTACTCGGCGACGAGCACGCTCGTGTCCGCGATGCGATCGTTCTTGCGGATGAATGCCACGTCGGCCCGCAGGAACTCGGCCAGCTCGGTCAGGATCTCGGTCAGGGTCTGCTTGTAGTTGGCGGCGGTGGCGACCATCAGCCGGTCGGCGGCCCGGATGACGAGCTCGTCGAGGCTCCCCTGGTACTCGGCGGACGCCCGTGCCCACGCCGAGCCGCAGAGCGCTGCGAAGACCCGGACGGTGGAGACGTCGCTCTCGCTCCAGGTCTCGGAGCGGTCGCGGGCCACACCGAGGGCACCGACCGCTGGTCCAGGACCGATGCGCACGGGCTCGGCCCACAACGACCAGGTCGCCCCGCCGAGCGAGGAGTCGGGTGCCGGCTCGAGATAGCCGAGGGGCCCTGCGGCGCGGAGCCGGTCGGTGAGGAGCGTGGCGATCGACAGTGCGGCCGTCTCTGGCTGGCCGTCCACGATCCAGCTGCAGCCCTCGGAGCCGGCCGGTGCCTGCTCGCGCCAGGGCACGAGCACGATCGCCTTGGACCAGCCGAGCAGCTGGGAGAGCCCGGCGATGATGACCGGCGGGTCCGTGGGCTCGAATGGCGCGCCGAGGCCTGTGTTGTCGTCCGTCTGAGGTTGTGGCAGCTCGCTCATCTCTCGTTCCCGGGAGGCCGCTTGCGTTGGCGCGAAAAATCAGCTAGCAGCGAGCCTACGGGCCACGGGTGTCCGCGACGTGGACCTTTGCTCAGCGGCCAATGGGTCCACGCACCGCTCAGGCGTCTCGCTCAATGCCGCGAGCCGAGCCCCCGGTTGAGAAAGCCCTGGTGAGGTGGGTGTGGGTTCTCGGCGCCGTTCGCCAATACCGCATCGAGGGGGCGCCGCAGGCTGCGCTGGCTCGGTGGACCGGCGTGGCTGAGCCGTAGCACCAGGCCCAGCTGCTCCTCTTCGCCGAGCGCGAAGAGGGCCCGGAACCGTGCGGCGATCGAAGCGAGGCCCCCCGCTCGCTGGCTCCCGACGAGTGCACGGAAGTTGTCGCCGCCGTGGGCGTAGATGAAGAGCGGCGAGGTGGGATGGACGGCGAGGCCCGCCTCCTCGGCGGCGAGCCACACCCGCATCACGGCGGCGCCGCCCCGGACGAAGTCGGCCGGGCTCGACCCCTGCGTGGTGACGGCCACGAGGGCCGAAGACGAGCCGACCGCTCGCCGGGTGCTGTCCCCGAGGGCGCTGCCCCCGTCCCAGTCGGCGAGCTGCTCCATCACGTCGGGGCGCCTGGCAAGGGCCAGCGCGGCCATGTCGGCCCCGTCGAGCTCGAGCGTGCGCACGTCGATCCCCGTCTCGAGCGAGTCGCGTCCGGGCCACCGCAACTCGCTCATCATCTCGCGGTGGGTGACCGGCGTGAGGAATCGGAGCCGGTCCGACTCGGCCAGCAGCTCGCCAGCCTGGTCGATCGCGGCGCGGTCGGTCAGCGGGTGCAGTCCACCGCCTTCGGCCTCCGCTGCCTCGATGAGCCGGGTGATCAGCGCCGGCTCGATCGGGTCGGCCGTTCCCTTTCGACGGTTGGTCGAGCGACGCAACAGCGCGTCGAAGAGGCCGGCCAGGTCGGTGTCGTGGCCCGAGCCGAGGTGCAGCACGCCGACGGGTCCGTCGAAGCGCTCATCGGGGAACAGGTCGAGCGCTCCGAGCACGCTCTCGGCGGCCGCCGCGACCCGGGCGCTGAAGAGCGCTGCGCCGATCGCCACGTAGGAGCCCCGGTAGGCCACGTCCATCGTCACGGACTTGGCCGGGTCCAGGTACACGCTGAAGGTCCGCTCGTCGAGGGCGAAGCGCCAGGGCTGCACGTTGCCCCCCGATGGGGCGCGCGCCGCGGCATAGGCGATCCGCCGGCCAGGGTCGTCGGGAAGGGCGGGAATCTCGAGGCGCTCGGCGTCCAGTGGCTCGGGGATCGTCGGGTCGCTCAACGAGGACAGCAGGGCCTCGGCGTCGATGCGAACCCGACCAGAGGCGAGCGTGCCGTCTCGAACCAGCCGGAGGACTGCGGCGGCGGTCGTGGCGGCACCGAGCGTCACGTCGCCCGCGAGCTGTGGCCAGGCGGTGAGCGAGGTCCCCACCTCGGCCATCGACGCTGCGCCGCGGGCGGAGATCTGGTCGGGCTCCAAGATCTGCACGACGTAGGGGACCTTGTCGCGCATCGAGAGCGCTGCGATCGAGTCCAGCTCGACGCCCGCCAACAGGCCGTGGAACGGCGCACGCTCGGGTTCGATGTCGAAGCGCTCGACGTCGAGCAGCCCGCGATCGCTCGTCTCCATGAGCACCGGGATGCCGCGCTTGCGGGCCGCTGTGCGCACCAGCACCTTCACGTCGAGCGAGTCACACTCCTCGATCACGATGTCGAGCCCCTCCAAGAAGGGCCCGATGTTGTCCGGGGCGATGCCAGAGGGCCAGATCGAGACCCGGAGGTAGGGATCGATTTCCGCGATCCGGCGGGCGGCGACCACGGTCTTGTTGATCCCGAGGTCGAAGACGGTGGCCGGGATCCGGTTGAGGTTGCTCAGCGCGACGTCGTCGAAATCAGCCAGGCGCAGCTCCCCGCAGAGCCCCTCCATCGCGAGCAGGTGTGCGATGGCGTGCCCGACGCTCAGGCCCACCACGCCGATGCGCACCTTGCGCAGCTTCTCCTGCTCGGCCCGGGTGATCTTGTTGCGGTTGCGATCGAGCCGAAGGAGCTCGAAGCCCTGGGGGCCGAGGGTCTTCACCATCGCCCTGCGCCAGGGGTAGTAGACCCAGCGCGACGGCTCGTCCAGGATCTCCGGTCCGACGGGCGGGCGGAGGCAGCGCAGCTCCTCGCGTTGGGCCTCGAGGCGGTCGACCGTCTGGACCGGTCCCGCCGAGAGGCGCTGCGCGATCGCTCGATCGGTACGCGAGTCGGCGCGCAGCACGATCGGTCCCCATGACTCTCGATCGAGCTCGGGGAGGAGCGGCTCGAGACCGGGCGAGGTCGACCGCGAGAGCTGCCCGAGCTCGACCCGCTCGTGGGTGGCCTGCATCGGCTTCGCGGCGCTCGAAGTCCGACAGCGGCGGTAGGCCATCATCACGGTGCGGTGCTTCTCGCTCGGGAACGGGACGCTGTGGGTGCCGAGCTGGCGGCCCCCGTTTGCGTGGATCGTCGCCTGCAGCTGCTCGCGCACCGTGCAGATCGCGAACTCGCAGCGCAGCCACTCCATCGCGTAGAGGTTGCAGCGATTGAACGTCGTGAAGATGGCGCGGGGCCCCACGCCTTTCACCGAGCTCCACGCGCCCTTCTGCTCGACCACCCCGAAGGGGAGGAAGCGCTCGACGCACGCGCTCAAGTAGTCGATCTCGGGTGAAACTCGCATCTCGCGGAGAGACTCGGACTCTTCGATGCTGGTCAGCGGACCGTGGCAGCGGATGCCGGCGGCGACCGTCCCGTCGGCCCGACGGCCGACGAAGAACATGGAGACGCCGGCGGCGTCCTCGATCTCGGCCCGGTGAAAGGCCTGGCCCACGCCGTGTCTCGCGTATTCGGCCTCGGCACCGTCGAGGTACTCGCGCCATACGTCGGGCCGCGCCATCGGGTGGTGCACCTCGAAGGTGAGGCCTGAGGAGGCATCAACGTAGGCAGCACCCAGAAGATGGGTGCTGCCAGGCAGCATCATGTGGCTCACTGCGCCCTCGCTTCGTCGTTCGTCCCTGGCTCGAAGCTGCGGCTGCTGATAGCGCCTCGAAGCGCCGCAATGCTAAATCACATCTATGGCATTTACCAGGGATATCTCACTGAACGGTCGGTCCCCGGTGCCATCGGGGCCCCGACGTCAGTTCAAGTGGGTGCCGAGCCCCCCGACGTAGCGATTGAACGCGGCGAGGGTCGCTCGCGCCGCCGATTCGGCCTCGCTCTTGGAGCGGGCTACGCCGATGAACTCCGCGTCACCTCGCTCCGAGCGAAGCACCACCCGCACGGGGGGGTTGACCATGCCCTGTCCCGAGCTCACCGACGCCAGGCGTGCGTCGAGCGCGATGCCGAGCCCAGCGAGCGCCTGAAGCGTCGCCACGGCGGGCCCGACGAGCGTGCCAGATGCGCTGCGGCCGTTGGCCGAGTTCCCCATCCACGACAAGACGACGGTGGCCTCGCCGGTGGTCTCGTCGATGCGGCTTTCGACCAGCGACACCCGCTCGTCGGAGACGGTCGCCGGCAGGGAACTGAGCTTCGGCGCGGGTTGCTCGGGGGGTGAGACGTCGACGATCTCGATGGTGGCGGATTGGCGGAAGGCGCGTGCCACACGGGTGGCGACGAGCTCGAGATCCTGCTCGGGGCCGAGTGCCACCACGCTGATCGCGACGTGCCCGCCCTGCTCCTCGGGACCGAATCCCACGTTCAAGACGCCGGGCAAGAGGCGCAGCTCGAGTTCCAGCTCGGCAAGTCCCTCGTTCACGCTCCCTCGTTCCCTCTTCGTCGATCGATCGTGTTTCACGACTCGCGCAGCCTCGCCGAAGCCAGCCTGAAGAGCTCGGCGGGGTCGACGGAGTCCTTGGGTGCTGTTGCGCTCGCAAAGTGCACGGCTTCGGCCGGAACGCCCGACTCCTCGGAGAACCGCCGCACCAGCGCGTGCAGCGACTCCGCCGTGGCGTTCGGGAGCAGCGCCGTGAAGGTCGCGCCGAGGAGGCGACCACCGGTGTCACCTGTGCGCAGGGCTCGCCCGAACGCGTATCCGAGACGGCGGAGCTCCTTGTCTGAGGGCGTGTCCTGTGCCACGCGAAGCACCATGACGGTGAAGATCCAGCCATAACGCGAACTCTGGGCCGCTGCCGAGCGAAGCGCCTCGTTGAACACCGCCCGCGAGAGCAGCCCGGTGGCCCGGTCCCGCACGAGCTGGCGCCGGGCGAGATCGGTCGTCAGTGCCACCGCTGCGATGCCAGCGACGAGGCTCCGGACGGGGTGGGGGACCGAGTCGGGGACCGACGCGAACTGGTCACCCTCGCCGAGGCGCTCGAGCTCGGCCGCCCCGACGGGGAGCCGGCCGAGCCTGAAGACCTGCCGGCCAACGGTATCGTTGGGGACCGCCACGAGTGCTTCGTGCAGGCCGAAGTGCGTGGCCACGAGCTCGAGTGCGTCGTAGATGACGTCGAGCCCGGCGGCGTCGCAGGCCAGCTTGTCGAGCAGCGAGACAAGGGGGTGGACACCCGAGCGCCCGGCCGACGGCTCGCCGTCCATGGCCTCGGATGCCGACGCGACCGCGCCCTCGTCGTGCGGGTGGGGCGCGAGCGCTTCGTTCATCGATTCACCGTCCAAGGACCGACGCGGGTGCCGGCCGACCTTACCAACGGTCCTCGGAAGGGGCATTCCGAGCAGGTAGCGCAGCCGAACCGGCTCAGACGAGCCGCAGCTGCACCGGGATCCGACCGTTGGCCCGGGCGACCGATTCGGCCGCCGACCGCTTCGGGCTCTCGCCGGGTCCGGCGACGGGCGGTCCTGGCCGGTCGTCCTGGGGCGCCACCAGCTCCGAGACGATCCCCGCCAGGCGATCGCGCGCGGCCCGGGGTTGATACGCACCGCGGGCGAAGAGCCGTTCGTGGCGGACGACCAGTTCGGGATGAGTGCGTGCAAGCCAGGAGAGGTAGTGCCCCCTCACCGATCCGCGCAGGTGGAGAGGGACTGCCGTCACGGATTTGGCGCCCGCCTTCACGCTTGCTTCGATGACCCGCCGCACCTGGTCTTCGCGATCGGAGAGCCCGGGCAAGATGGGGGCGACGAGCACTCCGCAGGGGATCCCGGCCTCGTTCAGCCTCCGCACCACTTCGATCCGGCGATCGGGCGGGGGCGTGCCGGGCTCGGTCGCTCGCCACACGTCCCGGTCCAAGGTGCCGATCGACAGGTCGAGGCGCACTGCGGTCCGCGCCGCCGCCGTGAGCAGCTGGGGAAGGTCCCGGAGGACGAGCGTCGACTTGGTGAGGATGCTGAAGGGGTTCTCGGCCCGCCCGAGCGCCTCGATGATGCCCCGCGTCAGGTGGTACTTGCCCTCGGCGGCCTGGTACGGGTCGGTGTTGGTGCCCATGGCGATCAGCTCCCCGCGCCAGGTCGGCGACGCCAGCTCGGCGCGGAGCCGCTCGACGGCGTTGATCTTCACGACGATCTTGCGTTCGAAGTCGGCGCCGATCCCGAGCCCGAGGTAATCGTGGGTCGGGCGCGCGAAGCAGTAGACGCACGCGTGGGAGCAGCCCCGGTACGGGTTGATGGTGTAGCGAAACCCGAGGGTGCCTCCGGGGACCGGATTGATGATGCTCTTGGCGTTGACGTGGAGGAATTCGAGGCCCCGGTACGCACCGGTCCCGACGTGTCGGGTGGCCCGCCGTTCGTCGGGGAACAGCGCCGCGGACTCCTCGTCGTCCGCCAAGGGCCAGCGGAGCCCGTCGGAACCACCCGGTGGAACCACCCGGTGGATTCTAACGAACATATGTTCGTTTTTCTAGCGAGCGCGGCCACCGAATCAAAGTGGGCTCCGACCAGGGCACATCGTTGAGCGGGATCCGCGGACCCCCGCGGGGCCGGCGGTAGCGTTCACTGACCGTGGCCAACAAGCGCTCGACGGCCTCACCACGCCGCGCGACCCACTCGAGGTCGTCCCGGGGGGGCACCGCCCGATCCCGATCTTCGGCGCGCGCCCAGCAGTCGATCTGGGACACCACCTTCTTCTCCGACCACTCGGCAGACCTGTGGGCCATTGCCCTCGCCACCGTGGGGGTGCTCCTCGCGCTCGCCCTGTACGGCCACGCGGCGGGTTCGCTCGGCCGAGGGATCGACCACGGTCTCGGGGCCGTCATGGGCTGGATCCGCTACCTGGTACCTCCGGTCGGCGTCGCGGTAGCGGTGGCCGTCATCGTCGGCCGCCGGGCCGCCGACCCTTTGCGTGGCGTCCTTGCGGTCACGCTCGGGCTCCTCTCGACGTGCGGGCTGGCGGATCTCGCCGGCGGGACCCCCGGTCCGAGCGCGCAGCTCAGCGTGCTGCGGGGCGCCGGTGGCTACGTTGGCGCGGTTGTCGGCCACGGCCTCGCACGGGGGGCCGGCCCGGCCGGAGCCGCTGTGATCTTCCTCGCCGCCGCGGTGCTCGCCGCGGTGCTCGCGACCGGTGTCTCGCTGCGAACCTGCTTCTCCTTCGTCGGCACCTGCGTCACCTTCGTTGTCCGCATGCTCCGGGCTCTCGTGCCCAAGCGCCCGGAGACCACGCCCCTCGCCCTCGTGCCAACGTCTTCATCGGTTGTCTTCGAGGAGGAGGACGAAGAACCCGCAGACAGCGAGGAGGCGGAGACCGCCGAGGTGCCGGCGCCGCCCGTGGCCCGCACGAGCCGCCGAAGGGCGAAAAACCCCGAGGACCCGGTCATCGCCCCGATGACCGGGGAGTGGAAGCTGCCGCCGATCAGCATCCTCCACCGTGCGCGCGAGTACCGCCAGGACGAGCGCCAGCTCGAGGCGGCCGGCGAGGCACTGGTGAGCGCGCTCGCCGCGCACGGCGTGCCGACACGCCTGGTCGGTCGCACCGTCGGTCCGACGGTGACGCGTTTCGAGCTCGAGCTCGGCTCGGGGATCAAGGTTGCGCGGTTCACGAGCCTGCACCGTGACATCGCCTACGCGATGGCGGCACCCGACGTCCGGATCCTCGCCCCGATCCCGGGCAAGTCGGCGGTCGGCGTCGAGGTTCCCAACTACCAGCGTCAGCTGGTCGCCCTCGGTGACGTGCTCGCCTCCGAGGAGGCCCGCCGGGCCCGTCATCCCCTGGAGGTCGCGCTCGGACGGGACATCTCAGGACGCGCCGTCATGGTGAACATGGCCGAGATGCCCCACGTGCTGATCTCCGGGGCGACCGGAGCCGGCAAGTCCTCGTGCATCAACTCGATCCTCACCTCGGTGCTGATGCGTTCGACCCCTGAGCAGGTACGCCTGATCCTCGTCGATCCAAAGCGCGTCGAGCTCGGTCAGTACAACGGACTGCCGCACCTGCTCACCGGGGTCGTCGTCAACCCGAAGCGCGCCGCCAACGCGCTCGCCTGGGCGGTCGCTGAGATGGAACGGCGCTACGACCTGCTCGCGGAGGCCGGGATGCGGGACATCACCGGCTACAACGCGGCGGTCGACCGTGGCGACTTCGCCTCGACGGCCTACTCCCCGCCGATCGTTACGCCCGCCCCGTTGCTGGACGAGGACGACCTCGAGCTCGTCGACGGCGAGGTCGAAGAGCTGGCAGGGACCTTCGCCCCCGAGGAGCCCGACGGCGACGCCGCACCCGGACCGGG